>JAFHCF010000193.1:0-27540 GCA_048497495.1 Prosthecomicrobium sp. | reverse complement strand
GGGGGAGGGGGGGGCGCCGCGAAGCGGCAACCAGGCCGAAGCCACGAATGCCGGGATCGAGGGAGAGGCCCAGCCCCCTCATCCGCCCTTCGGGCACCTTCTCCCGCAAGGGGAGAAGGGACGCCGTGGCGAGTTCCCTCCCGCCCGATGGGCGCCGACCCATTCGGGCTGTTGCCCTGCTCGTCGGGAGCACCCGCCGGGGGCGCGCGCGACATGGCCGCAGCGCAGCAAAGTGCCTTGCTTCCGTCGTCCCCCGGGGGCACGATCCTCCGCGACGTCGACCCCGACGTTGAGAAACTCCGCGCGCCGGCGCGGTGCCGCCATCTCCCGGGAGGTTCGACTTGATTTCGTCCGACGTGATCGTCCTCGGCGCCGGCATGGTCGGCACGTCCGCCGCACTCCATCTCCAGGCCAAGGGCCGGACGGTGACGCTGGTCGACCGGCGCGGCATCGGCGAGGAGACGTCCTACGGCAATGCCGGGGTGATCGAGCGCGAGGGGCTGGTGCCGGTCGGCTTTCCCCGCGAGATCGGCGCGCTGATCCGCTACGGGCTCAATCTCGAGCCGGCGGCGAACTATCACCTCTCCTTCCTGCCGAAGATCGCGCCCTGGCTGTGGCAGCTCTTCCAGGCGACCGACGCGGCCGGCATCGCCCGCTTCGCCGCCGGTATCGACGCGCTGAGCCGGACGGCGATCGCCGAGCACCGGGCGCTCGCCCGCGAGGCCGGCGCCGAGGCCTTCTTCCGCGAGACCGGCTGGGTGCGGCTCTACCGCAGCCACAAGGGGCTCGCCGACGCCGCCACCCTCCACGACTTCGCCGACCAATACGGCATCGCCTATCAGAAGCTGACGATCGCCGAGTTGCGCGAGATGGAGCCCGATCTCGCGCCGATCGGCGTCGGCGCGGTGTTCTGGCCCGAGACCCAGTCGGTGTCCTGGCCGGAAGGGGTGACCAAGGCCTATGGCGATCTCTTCACGGCGCGCGGCGGCCGGGTGGCGCGCGGCGACGCCCGCTCGCTCCGGCGCGGGGCGGAGGGCTGGGTGGTGTCGACGGAGGACGGCGAGATCTCCGCCACCCACGTGGTGGTGGCATTGGGGCCGTGGTCGAACGACCTGCTCGATCGCTTCGGCCTGCGCTTTCCCCTGGCGGTCAAGCGCGGCTACCACATGCATTTCGCGCCGAAGGGCGAGGCGAGCCTCGCCCGCCCGATCGTCGACATCGAGAAGGGCTACGTCATCACGCCGATGCTCAAGGGCATAAGGCTCACCACCGGCATCGAATTCGCCGATCGCGACGCGCCGCCCAGCCCACGCCAGCTCGAACAGCTGAAGCCGATCGCCCGCGAACTGTTTCCGCTCGGCGCCGAGGTCGATGCCGAGCCGTGGCTCGGGCGGCGGCCGGTGCTGCCGGACGGGTTGCCGATCATCGGGCCGGCGCCGGGGGTGCCCGACATGTGGCTCGACTTCGGCCACGGCCATCTCGGCCTCACCCACGGGCCGATCTCCGGCCGCTTGATCGCCGAGGCGGTCTCGGGCGAAAAGCCGGTGGTGGACCTCACGCCCTTCCGGGCGGAGCGATTCGGGAGACGGGGATGAGCAAGAAACTGATCGGCGGCCTCCTGATCGCGATCGGCCTGGGGATGATCGCGCTCGGCGCGGTGAACTATCTCGGCTACGGCCTCGGCCTCGACGGCAACACCCCGGCGATCGCCGTCGGCGCGATGCTGATCTTCCTCGGCTGGCTGAAGTTCGGCGACAAGACCCCGAAGGCAGGCTCGGACTCTCCCCCCGCGGACATCACCCCGCCCGCCGGCGACGACTGAGCCCGGCGGGGCGGCCGGATCCGACGCCTCAGTTCTCCCTGAGCGGCAGGCTCGGGGTGTCCTTCACCGTGGCGACGACGATGTGCGACTGGACGTCGGTGACGAGGTTGTTGTCGAGCAGCTTGGTGCGCAGGAAGGTGTCGTAGGCCTTCATGTCCTCGGCGACCACCTTGATCAGATAGTCGACGGCGCCGGTCACCCGCTCGCAGGTGATGACCTCGGGCCAGGTGCGGACTTTTCGATCGAATTCGGTCATGTTGTCGAGCGAGGGCACGCCGAGCTTGACGAAGGTGTAGACGACGAATTCGAGCCCCACCGCCTCGCGATCGACCAGGGCGGCGATCTGCCTGATGACGCCGGCATCCTTCATCCGCTTGATGCGGCGCCAGCACGGGGTCTGGCTCATGCCGGCTTCCTTGGCGACGTCGGCGATCGCCAGCGAAGCGTCGCGCTGGAGCACCCGGAGGATGCGGACGTCATGGGCGTCGAGGAGAATCTTTTCCGGCATCCCACCTATCCTGGAATAAATGCGTGCCCAAGGGCAAGCGGGGAGGCAAGGTAGCACGGAATTTGCCGAAATGAAGGTGTATTCTGACCCATCTGTCATCGCCTGTGGACGGTGCGACGACAGGGGAGCCGGAGGCTGACGAAGCGGCGCGAAAGACGCCGCGTGAGGCCACCGGGACAGACGGCACACGAGGAGGAACGCCGATGAACGGTGCGGTACGACCGGTCGCGCTCAGCGACAAGTATGTCCTCGATTCCGGCCGTGTCTACATCACGGGCATCCAGGCCCTGGTGCGGCTGCCGCTCGATCGGGTGCGGCTCGACCGCAAGGCGGGGCTCGACACGCGCGGCTTCATCTCCGGCTATCGCGGCTCGCCGCTCGCCGGCTACGATCAGCAGCTGATCGCGGCGCGGCGCGATCTCGACGCCCACGGCATCGTCTTCACCCCCGGCATCAACGAGGAACTGGCGGCGACCGCCGTGTGGGGCTCGCAGAAGGTCGGGGCCGACGGCAATCAGGACGGTGTCTTCGGCATCTGGTACGGCAAGGCGCCGGGCGTCGATCGTTCCACCGACGTGTTCAAGCACGCCAACCAGTCGGGCACGGCGCGCCACGGCGGCGTGCTGGCGGTGGCCGGCGACGATCACCTCGCCAAGTCCTCGACCGTCGCCTGCCAGTCCGAGTTTCAGTTCGTCGACTGCGAGATCCCGGTGCTCAATCCGGCCGACCTGCAGGACGTCGTCGACTTCGGCCTCTACGGGCTCGAGCTGTCGCGCTATTCCGGTCTGTGGGTGTCGATGATCGCGCTCGCCGACACGATGGATTCCTCCGGCACCGTCGACGTCGGGCTCGACCGCCATGTCTTTCGCAATCCGCGCGCCGAATTCGATCCGCGGGCGCGTGGCGAGGTCGACCGGCCGATGATGCTCAAGTACCGGCTCGACAACGAGAGCGCGGTGCGCGAGATCCGCCTGCCGGCGGCCAAGATGCATGCCCGGGCCAATCGCATCGACCGGCTCGCCTTCGGCTCCTCCAAACCGCGCGTCGGTTTCGTCGCCACCGGCAAGGCCTATCGCGACCTGCGCCAGGCGCTCGCCCTGATCGGCATCGACGAGACCCAGGCGGCGCGCCTCGGCATCGCCATCTACAAGGTCGGCATGAGCTGGCCGCTGGAGCCGATGGGCATCGCCACCTTCGCGCGCGGGCTCGAGCGCCTCGTGGTGGTCGAGCACAAGCGCGCCCTGATGGAGCCGCAGATCAAGGAATTGGCCTATCATTGGCCCGATCACCAGCGTCCGCGCATCTGGGGCAAGACGACGCCGACCGGCGAGCCCTTCCTCTCGGCGATCAAGGAACTCTCGGCATCCGACATCGTGCCGGCGCTGATGGCGGTGGTGCCGGGGCTCGGCGACGACGCGGCGATGCGGGCCGCCGCCGACGGGCTGGTGGCGCAGTCGATGTGGGCGGCGGGGCACGCGGCGGACGCGCGGCGCACGCCGTTCTTCTGCTCGGGCTGCCCGCACAACACCTCGACCAGGACGCCCGAGGGGGCGCGCTCGATGCCGGGCATCGGCTGCCACGCCATGACCGAGATCGCCGAGCGCACCACCGAGGGGCTGACGGCGATGGGCGGCGAGGGCGTGCCCTGGGTCGGTCAGGCGCCGTTCTCCAAGACCACCCACATGTTCGCCAATCTCGGCGACGGCACCTATTTCCATTCCGGCCTGCTCGCCATCCGCCAGGCGATCGCCGCCAATGTGCCGATCACCTACAAGATCCTGTTCAACGACGCCGTCGCCATGACCGGCGGCCAGCACGTCGACGGCACGCTGACCGTGCCGCAGCTGACCCGCCAGATCGAGGCGGAGGGCGCGGCGCGGATCGTCGTGGTCGCCGACGACCCCGACAAATACGGCTCCCGCCAGGGTTTCGCGGCCGGCGTCACGGTGCGCCCGCGCGAGGAACTGCTCTCGGTCGAGACGGAACTGGCGAAGATTCCCGGCTGCACCGTGCTGATCTACGATCAGGTCTGCGCGGCGGAGAAGCGGCGGCGGCGCAAGAAGGGGACCTTCCCCGATCCGGCCAAGCGCCTGTTCATCAACGAGCGGGTCTGCGAGGACTGCGGCGACTGTTCGAAGCAGTCGAACTGCGTCGCGGTGGAGCCGGTGGAGACCGCCTTCGGCCGTAAGCGGCGGATCAATCAGGGCAACTGCAACAAGGACTTCTCCTGCGAGACCGGCTTCTGCCCGTCCTTCGTCGAGGTGATCGGCGGTCATCTCAAGCGCTCGGGCGCCCATCTCGACGCGGGAAGCCTCGTCGCCGACCTGCCGGCGCCGGTCCGCGCCCGGTTCGACGGCGTCCACAACATCCTGGTCGCCGGCATCGGCGGCATGGGGGTGACGACCGCCGCGGCGGTGCTCGCCATGGCGGCGCATGTCGACGGGCTCGACACCGCGACGCTCGACATGACCGGCCTCGCCCAGAAGGGCGGCCCGGTCACCAGCCACGTCCGCGTCGCCCGCTTCACCTCGCCGATCGAGGGACCACGGGTGCCGACGGCGTCGCTCGACGTGCTGATCGCCGCCGACATGCTGGTGGCGGCGGGCGCCGAGCAACTGGCCATGGCCTCGCCCAAGCGCACGGCCGTATTCGCCAACGGCCGGGTGGCGCCGACCGCCGAATTCGTCATGCGCCAGACCCAGACCTTCCAGGCCGCCCGGCTCGCGGCGACGCTCTCGGAAGCGGCGGCGCGGTTCACCGCCTTCGACGCCGGCGATCTCGCCGAACGGCTGTTCGGCGACGCGCTCTACGTCAACATGATCCTGATCGGGGCGGCGGCGCAGGCCGGCACCCTGCCGATCTCCTATCCGGCGATCGAGACGGCGATCCGGCTGAACGGCGCCGCGATCGAGTCCAATCTCGCGGCCCTGGCGCTCGGCCGCGCCCTGATCGGGGCGCCGGAACGGGTGACCGCGCTGATCGAACCGGCGCCGGTGATCGATCCGGCGAGCGTCTCCTTCGAGGCGCGGCTCGACTTCCTCGCGTCCGACCTCGCCGCCTACCAGGACGGGCGGCTCGCCGCCGACTTCCGGGGGCGGGTCGAACGGCTGCGGGCGGCGGAGGCGCGGGCGCTGCCGGGCTCGGAAGGGTTGGCGCGGGCGGCGATGGAGACGCTCCACAAGGTCTCCGCCATCAAGGACGAATACGAGGTGGCGCGCCACCACACCGATCCGGCCTTCCGTGAGAAGCTCGCCGCCACCTTCGAGAACCCGCGTCAACTGCGCCTCGTCCTGGCGCCGCCGCTGCTCGCCCGGCTCGATCCGGCGACGGGGCGTCCGCGCAAGACCAGCTTCGGTCCGTGGATCCTGCCGGTGATGCGGCTCTTCGCCGGGCTCAAGTGGCTGCGCGGCACCTGGGCCGATCCCTTCGGCCATACCGCCGAGCGCAAGGGCGAACGGGCGCTGCGCGACGCCTTCCGGGGTGACGTCGAGCGGATGGTGGCGGATCTCGAGCGCGACGGGGCGGGCGCCCGCATCGACCTGCTGCTCGATCTGGCGATCGCGCCGCGCGACGCCAAGGGCTATGGGCCGATCAAGGATGCCGCCCTCGAGCGGGTGGCGGAGCGGCGGCGCGAGATCCTCGCCCGGCTCGACGCGCCGGCACAGGCTCTGCCGACGGCGTCGGCGGCCTGAGAGGGTCGACGCGAAGCGTTCCCGGCGGCGTCTTCGATGCCCTCGGTGGTCACAGCACCAGACGTGGAACCGGCCCGTCGTCGTCTTCCCACAGGTCCTCCCAGGTGGGCAGGACGTCGTAGGGCTTGGGCCGGGCGGCATGGATGCCACGGGCGATGGCCCGCGCCATGACGTCGGCCGCCGCGATGCCGAGGGCGACCATGTCGCCGAGCGGCTCGGCGAGCGGGCGCCGCTCGGTCGCGAGCGCGAAGATCAGATCGCCGTCGAGAGGGGTGTGCGAGGGCCACAGGGCCCGGGCGAAACCGTCGTGGGCCTGGATGGCGAGGCGCTTGGCCTGGGCCTTGGTCAGCGCCGCGTCGGTGGCGATCACCGCGATGGTGGTGTTGGCGCCGGTCACCGGCACCGCGCCCTTGAGTGTCGCGACCATGGCGTCGGCGGGCCAGGGGGCGGGGAGGCCGAGACCGCCGAACTCGTCGCCGATCTCATGGGCCGCCGCCCAGAAATGGCCGCTGTCGCCGATGGTGGCGGAGCCCACGGCATTGACAGCGACCAGGGCCGCGACGGTCAGGCCGTTGGCGAGGACCTGCGAGGCGGAACCGAGGCCGCCGATGAGATCGGCGGTGGTGCAGCCGTAACCGGCGCCGATGGTGCCGAGCGGGAAGGGGCTGTCGTCGGCGTCTTCCGCCGCCGCGTACCCGAGATCGCGATAGGGCGGGAAGCGGCCCCAGTCCTTGTTGCCGCCGTTGGTCAGGTCGAAGAGGATGGCGGCGGGGACGATCGGCACGCGGACGTCGCCGACGGCGAAGCCGCGCCCCTGCGCCCTCAGCCAGGCCTGGGCGCCGGAGGCGGCGTCGAGGCCGAAGGCCGAGCCGCCGGAGAGCACCAGGGCATCGACCCGTTCGACTGTCTCTTCCGGCGCCAGGAGGTCGGTGTCGCGGCTGCCCGGCGCCCCGCCCATGACGTGGACGGCGGCGACGCCCGGTCGATCGGCGATGACGACGCTGACGCCCGATCCGAGGCGCCGGTCGTGGGCGTGGCCGACGGCGAGGCCGGCGACGTCGAGGATGGAATTGGTCGGGCCGGCGCGGCGCACGCGATTCTCTCCGGTTCAGCGGCAGGTCGGCGGCGAGACTAGCAGGGTGAGCCGAATGCTGCACACGGTGCGTGATACGTCAGATCAGCCGCGTCGCCATGATCGAGCTGCGGTGATCGGCGTGGCCGATGTTGCGCTCCAATCGGCCGACGGAAAACCGCGCTTCCACCAGCATCGCCGAAAGGTCCTCGATCGTGTGCGTCGCCAGGCCGAGCCGGCCGCGTTGGCGGCTGTAGTCGGACCCGAGCGTCCGCACCAGGCCGAACAGGGCATCGACCAGGAACCCTTCGCGCCGCGCGAAGCGCAGCAGAGCCGTGACGTCGGCGACGATACCGTTGTCGGGCGCCAGGATATCGCCGATCAACAGCCGCCCACCGGGCTTCAGCGTGCGGTGGAGCCGGGCCAGGAGCGCCGGCATCTGCGCCTTGGGGACGTATTGGATGACCGAGATCAGCAGCGTCAGATCGCAGGCGCCATCGAGCATCGAGAGGTCGTCGACCACCGTGATCGCCGGCTCTTCGGCGAAGCGGGTCCGCAATGCCTCACTGCGCGCCGTCGCCGCATCGTGCAGCATCACGCGGCCACCGCGCCGCGCCAGAGCCGGCGCCATCAAGGCTTCGCCGCAACCGTAGTCGAGCACCGTGAAGGGGGACGCAGGCAACAGCGGCTCGATCGCCTCGTAGAGACCGCGATAATGCACTTCGAGGTGACGACGGCTCACATAGAGCGAAACGTCGCCGTTCCAATAGTTCAACCATCCACTCGACGTCGACACGCCCTTCCCCCCCTTGGTTCACCCGCTGTCCTCCGCCTTGCGTCGGGCCGACGAGAACAGCGAGCGTCGGCCGATCGGCGAAATGGAGCCGGTGCGACCGGACGGCCCGCTCGCCCCCCGAGCGATGCCACGGACATCTTCGAGGAGTTTGGTGCTTTCGCCGGGAAAGGCCAAGCACCCTGGGGTAATTGTGTGTGGCGCGATGCACCGCCAACGGCGCGCCCATCGGAACGGGCGCATGGGGCGAGCCCCTCGTGACTGGCGAGACCGGACGGAAAGGTCGTTGCTCTTTCTCTCGGTGCGCTCGGCATGCGACCGAGAGCGGTCGGGGTCGATCTGATCGCGTTCAAGTCATCCGCGATTATTCGTATGGGCGAATGCTCGGCCCAGGTGGCAACGGGTCATCGACCACGAATCTTCCGAGGCCTTCGAACGTCGAGGTGTCCATCGCATCGACGACACGAAGGCGTTTGCCGCGAGCGAACTCCGTCGACGGGTGTGGCCGCTGGAATTGCGAAACCGCCGCGAGGTCTCCCTCGCGGCGGCTGGTTCAGAGGTGTTGGGCAGAGGTCCCGGGACGGGATCTCCGCTTCTCTCGATCTCAATCGGCTTCGTAGACGATCTTGCCGTCGGCGGCCTTCTTCCAGGTGTACATGACGTAGTCGACGTCCTTGCGGTCGCCCTTCTTGTCGTAGGCGATGTCGCCGAGCACGGTCTTGAAGGTCATGCCCGAGTGCATGACTTCGGCCATCTTCTTCGGATCGACCGACTTGGCCTTCTCGGCCGCCTGCTTCATGATCTGCACCGCGGCGTAGGAGTAGAGGGTATAGGCCTCCGGCTCGTACTTCTTGGCGCGGAACTTGGCGACGACGTCCTTGGCGGCGGCGCTCTTGAGCGGATCCGGGCCGAAGGACATCAGGGTGCCGACCACGCCTTCGCCGCCGATGGTGGCGAATTCGGCCGAGGTGATGCCGTCGCCCGACAGCATCTGGGTCTTGAGGCCCTGGTCGCGCATCTGACGGATGATCAGACCGCCTTCGGTGTGCAGGCCGCCCCACATCACGACGTCGGCGCCCGACGCCTTGATCTTGGAGACCAGCGCCGAATAGTCCTTCTCACCGGCGTTGATGCCTTCGTAGAGGACTTCCTTCAGGCCGGCAGTGTGCATGAAGCCCTTGGCGGCGTCCGCGAGACCCTGACCGTAGGTGGTCTTGTCGTGGACGATGGCGATCTTCTTGCCCTTGAGGTTCTTGACCGCGTAGTCGGACCACAGCTTGCCCTGCTGATCGTCACGGCCGCAGGTGCGGAAGATGTTCCACAGGCCGCGTTCGGTGATCTTCGGATTGGTGGCCGACGGGGTGACCTGAAGGATGCCGTTCTCGGCGAAGATCTCGGACGCCGGCATGGTCACGCCGGAGTTGAAGTTGCCGACCACCCACTTGACGCCGTCGCCGACGAACTTGTTGGCGACCGACACGCCCTGCTTGGGATCGGAGACGTCGTCGCCGACGGACATGATGATCTTCTGGCCGAGGATGCCGCCGGCGGCATTGATGTCCTCGACGGCCTGCTCGGAGCCGTTCTTCAACTGAGCGCCGAAGGCGGCGTTCGGGCCGGTGATCGGGCCGACGACGCCGAGCTTGATGTCGGCATTCGCAGCGCCGGACCAGGCGAGACCGGCGGCCAGTACCAGGCCGGACAACCACATCTTCTGCATTGGATTACTCCTCTCCATCGTTCGATCACGAACGTCAGTTCACTCGCGTGTTCCGGCGAAGATGCGCGGGGAGCGGCTTCGCCGGACGCCGTATCCGGATCTCTCCCCCCTCGGGGAGAGGAGGGCGTCGCCGGCCGCGTCCCTCCTCCGGGCGCGACCATCGACAGGAGGCGATCCCGCTCCGCTTGCCACGGGTGGGCCACTTCCGATGGACGTACAATCACCTGCTTCCGCGCCGTTGTCATCCCCCTTCTTGCGTATTATTTGTACGGTCGAAGAAGATGGTGACCGCCCGGCCGGTCGATGTCCATATATTGTGCAACGCGAGAACAAGAGATCGGCAGGGGCCGACACCAAACGGGCCCGAAGACGCAGTCGCCGCGCCGAACCGGTATTTTCATCCGACAATTTTCTTCGCCTGCGAAGTCTTTCACTTCGCATATGCGAGATCAGACGCGATCTTTCCAAAACAGGGGGCCGTTGGGCAGATAGAGCCAGCGGTACTTGTCGGTCATCTGGGCGACCCGGGTGAAGCGGTATCCGATCGCGCCGATGATCTGCACCACCACGAGGTCCACCAGATAATAGTGGAGCGAGAGCAGGGTGCCGTCGAAGAGGGCGAAGTGGATGTAGCGCACCGCCAACCCCAGGATGACCAGATAGCCGACCAGCACCGGGTAGCGTTGCCAGGAGGAGGCCATGGCGCGTCCGGTCATCCAGGCGCCCCAGCCGCCCATGATGCAGGTGACCAGCAGGAACAGCCAGATCGAGGGTTCTTCGTAGAGAATGCCTTGCAGCATGGGTTCCGTCCCGATCAGTGGTGTCCGCCCTCGAGGTAGGCCGCGCGGACCTCCTCGCTGGCGAGCAGTTCCTTGCCCGTGCCGCTCATGGTGATGACCCCATTGACCATCACATAGCCGCGGTGGGCGAGTTTCAAGGCATGGAAGGCGTTCTGCTCGACGAGGAACACCGTCAGACCCTGGCTGCGGTTGAGTTCGCGGATGGCGTCGAAGATACCCTTGACCACCAACGGCGCGAGGCCGAGCGAGGGCTCGTCGAGCAGCAGCATCCGCGGCCGCGACATCAGCGCGCGGGCGATCGCCAGCATCTGCTGCTCGCCGCCGGAGAGCGTGCCGCCGCGTTGGGCGAGGCGTTCCTTCAGGCGCGGGAACAGGGCGAAGATCTTGTCGAGATCCTCGTCCATATGGGCGAAGCCGTCGATCGCCGCGCCCATCTGGAGGTTTTCCATGACCGTCATGCGCGGGAAGATGCGGCGCCCCTCGGGCGACTGGGCGATGCGCAGGCGGGCGATCTCGTGGGTCGGCACGGTGGTGATGTCGGTGCCGGCGTAGACGATGCGGCCGGCGCGGGCGCGCGGATTGCCGAAGATGGTCATCATCAGCGTCGACTTGCCGGCGCCGTTGGCGCCGATCAGGGTGACGATCTCGCCTTCGTGGACGTCCATGTCCACGCCCTTCAGCGCGATGATGTTGCCGTAGTAGGTCTCGACGCCGCGAATGGAGAGGAGGGGTTCGCTCACAGCGCCACCTCCGCTTCGGCCGCTTCGACCTCGTCGTCGGCGACGCCGAGATAGGCGGCGATCACCTTCTGATCGTTCTTCACGTCGTCCGGCGACCCGTCGGAGATCTTGGTGCCGTAGTCGAGCACCACGACGTGATCGGAGATCTCCATCACCACCGACATGTCGTGTTCGATCAGCAGCACGGAGGTTCCTTCCTTGTCGCGGATGGTGCGCAGCAGCGCGTTGAGCTCGAGGCTCTCGCGCGGATTGAGGCCGGCCGCCGGCTCGTCGAGGCACAGGAGCTTCGGCCCGGTGCACATGGCGCGGGCGATCTCCAGGCGGCGCTGGGCGCCGTAGGGCAGGTCGCCGGCGGGATCGTCGGCGCGCTCGGTGAGGCCGATCTGGTCGAGCCAATACTCGGCCTTGGCGATCGAGGCCTGCTCGGCGTGGCGGTAGGTGGGCACGCCGAGGACGCCGAGAAGGGAGAAGCCGGAGGCGATCATCAGGGGATTGTGCTGGGCGACCAGCAGGTTCTCCAACACCGTCATGCCCGAGAACAGGCGGATGTTCTGGAAGGTGCGGGCGACCTTGGCGTGGGCGGCGACCCTGAAGTCGGGCATGCGCTCGAGCAGCCACAGCGACGAGTCGCCCTTCGACCACTGTTGGCCGGGGGCCTGGGTGGCGGCGGGCAACTCGCTCCAGATCGACTGGGCGCCGTGGCGCAGGGCGATGCGGCCCTCGGTCGGCTTGTAGAAACCGGTGATGCAGTTGAAGACGGTGGTCTTGCCGGCGCCGTTGGGGCCGATGAGGGCGGTGATGTCGCCCTCGCCGACGGTGAAGGTGAGGTCGTTGATCGCCACCAGGCCGCCAAAGCGCATGGTCAGGTGCTCGACCTCGAGCAGGGGTTGGGTCTGCCAGCGGTTCATCAGCCGTGACCCTCCTTGACCAACGAACCCGAGACCGACTTCGATTCCTTGAGGAAGGCGGTGGGTTCGCGCGTCGAGATCAGGCCGCGCGGCTTCCACAGCATGATCGAGACCATGGCGAAACCGAAGAGCAGGGTGCGGTACTGGGTCGGGTCGAAGTCGGACCCGAAGATCAGCTTGAGGAAGTCCATCTCGCGCATCAGCTCGAAGCCGCCGACCAACGCCATCGCGGCGATGACCACGCCCCACAGCGAGCCCATGCCACCGAGGACGACGATCGCCAGGATGTTGGCCGATTCCATGAAGGTGAAGCTCTCGGGCGAGATGAAGCCCTGGCGCGCCGCGAAGAACGACCCGGCGAAGCCGGCGAACATCGCGCCGGTGGCGAAGGCCGTCAGCTTGGTGTTCGTCGTGTTGATGCCGAGCGAGCGGCAGGCGATCTCGTCCTCGCGCAGGGCTTCCCAGGCCCGGCCGATCGGTAGCCGTCGCAGCCGCACCGTGACGTAGGCGGTGAGCAGGGCGAGCCCGAGGATGACGTAGTAGAGGAACATGGTTCGGTGGATCGGCGTGTATTCGAGACCGAAGGTCGCGGCGAAGCCGTTGTCGGCCGCCGTGAACGGGATGCCGAAGAGGGTCGGGCGGGGAATGCCCGAGATGCCCTCGTAGCCGTTGGAGAAGGGCACCCAGTTGATCAGGATCAGCCGGATGATCTCGCCGAAGGCCAGCGTCACGATGGCGAGATAGTCGCCGCGCAGGCGCAGGACCGGGAAGCCGAGGATGACGCCCCAGAGTGCCGCGAGAATGCCGGCGAGCGGCAACAGGAGCCAGAACGACAGGCCGAAGGTCTTGGCGAGCAGCGCGTAGGAATAGGCGCCGACCGCGTAGAAGGCGACGTAGCCGAGATCCAGCAGGCCGGCGAGGCCGACGACGATGTTCAGGCCCCAGCCGAGCATGATGTAGATCAGGATCTGGATGCCGAAATTGTCGATCCACTTGATCGAGCCGCCGGCGCCGAGGCTGAAGAGGATCATCAGCGGATAGGCGAAGAGCAGGCCGATGAAGAAGGGAGCGGCGACGCGTTCGACCTTCGGGGTGAGGGCGAAGGGCGCCGTCTTGGGCTTGGCCGGGCGGCTCCAGACGAAGACGTTCAACAGGACACGGCCGCCGACGATGATGGCGACGAAGATGGCGAGAAGCGGCCAGCGCGTCGCCAGGACGAGCTGATGCTCCATGTTCTGGACGGTCAGGAGACCGACGAAGGGGCCGAGGATCGCAAGGACGATCAGTCCGGTGAACAGCGCGTCCTTGAGGACGCGCGCGAAGTCGACCGACGGCGCGGGGGCGGTGGCGTCAGTGGCCATGGCGTCACACCTTCTCGACTTCAGGTTTGCCGAGGATGCCCTGCGGCATGAAGATCAGCACCACCACGAGGATCGAAAATGCCGCGACATCCTTGTAGTCGATGGTGAAATAGGCCGACCAGAAGACCTCGATGAGGCCGATCAGGAGGCCGCCGAGGACGGCGCCGGGGAGCGAGCCGATGCCGCCCAGAACGGCGGCGGTGAAGGCCTTCACGCCGGGGGTGAAGCCGTCGGAGAAGCTCACCACGCCGTAGTAGACCATGTACAGGACGCCGGCGACGGCGGCGAGCGCGGCCCCCATGACGAAGGTCAGCGAGATGGTGCGGTCGACGTCGATGCCGAGCAGCGAGGCCATCTTGCGGTCCTGCTCGCAGGCCCTCTGGGCCCGGCCCAGCGACGTCTTCTGCACGAGGTACCAGAAGCCGGCCAAGAGCACCGCGGTCACCACCCAGATCATGATCTGCTTGTAGGAGATGGTGACGTCGTAGGTGTCGGACTTCACCAGGACGATGACGTCCTTGAGCATCGGCGGGATCGGCTTGTTGCGGGGGCCTTGGGTCACCTGCACGAAGTTCGACAGGAAGATCGACATGCCGATGGCGGAGATCAGGGGTGCAAGACGGAAGGAGCCGCGCAAGGGGCGATAGGCCACGCGCTCGATCGTCCAGTTCCATACCGACGTCAACACCATCGCGACGACCAGGCAGATGAACAAGACGACCGCGATCGATCCGATACCGAGCCAAGTCGTCAGCGCGAGGAAGGTGATCACCGCGATGAAGGCCGACACCATGAACAGGTCGCCGTGGGCGAAGTTCACCATGCCGATGATGCCGAAGACCATCGTGTAACCGATGGCGATCAATCCGTAGATGGATCCGAGAGTGATCCCGTTGATCAGCTGTTGGAGAAATACTTCCATCAGGGGACGCACGCTCCCGCTCGAGGACGACATTGGCCGGTGGAGACCCGACCGCCAAAGACCACCCGTTGCGCTGCAGCCACCGCCGCAGGCCGCCACACAGGCGCCCGATTTATGCCTCGGTCTTAACAAGAGGCGTGGGTGGAGGCAATTCCCGTCGTCCAATCGCCTTCACAAAAGTGTTTTCTTCCCCATAGCCGCTTCCATCGAGAATGTTTTCCCGATTCCCGGAATACATCAGATTTCGATGAGATATGATCAATTTCGCATGGCTCCCGTGCTTCCAATGCACGGATTGCGACGGGATGCGTCGTAAACCCGTCGTGACCGGTGGGTTTTCCCCGGGGGAACGATTTTTCGCCAGGCGCGGCGTTTCTCCTCGCGCCGGTTCACGCTCGACGGCGACGAGCGACGGATTCGCCCTCGGATCGCCGCGGGTCGCGAGGGTCGAAGGGGCGCGGCTGCGAACTGGTCGCAGCGGTAGGACTTTCTATATGAGTAGCGTACGAGAATGGGCTCGATCGACGGCACCGGCGTGATCGAGACGCGCGGTCGGACGGCAGGGAACGAGACATGACGAGTGTCGTGAAAGTGATGCGGGAACCGATCGGCTCGACACCGGAGGCCACGCCGAGCCTCGACGGCGATCTCTTCCGCGAGGCGATGAGCCGGATCGGCGCGGCGGTCCACGTGGTCACCACGGCCGGGCCGTTCGGGCGGGCCGGCGCCACCATGACGGCGGTCACCTCGGTGTCCGACGCGCCGCCGACACTCCTCGTCTGCATCAATCGCACCGGTCGGCTCGCCGCCATCCTGCGCGGCAACGGCGTCTTCTGCGTCAACACGCTGGTGGAGGGCGACGAGGGGCTCGCCGGGATCTTCGCCGGCAAGGGCGGGCTCGACCACGAGGCGCGCTTCGGTCACGGCGAATGGACGGCGGCGGCGACCGGCGCGCCGGTCCTGATCGGCGCCCGCGCCGCGCTCGATTGCCGGGTCTCGCAGGTCAGCGAGATCGGCAGCCACGCGGTGGTCTTCGGCGAGGTCGCGGCGGTGCGTCTCGATCGCCCGCGTTCGCCGCTGCTCTATGTCGACCGCGGCTATCGGACCCTGCCGTCGCTCTGAGCTTCCTCTCCGCGCCATTCCCGCCCGTTCGGCCGCCTGCCGCCGATCGCGTGATCACGTCCGCCCGACGGGTCGCCGGGGGGGTGCGGCGATGCCGCGCGTTGCCCTGAGCGCCTGCGTGCTGCACCTCGAATCATCCGCCCGTCGGCGACCGATTCGAGGAGGCGATCGATGATCCCGGCCATGGCGCGCGTCCGGCTCGCGGTGCTGCTCGCCCTGTCGGCGGGTGGGGCGGCGGCGGGTGAGGTGACGGCGGATGAGGATCAGGTGGCGCGGGGTCTCGAGATCGCCCGGGCCGCCTGCGCCGATTGTCATGCGATCGGCGTGTCCGGCGCGAGCCTCGAGCCGAAGGCGCCGCCCTTCCGCGAGCTCGGGCGCAAGTATCCGGTCGATGACCTCGAGGAGGCCCTGGCGGAGGGCGTGGTGGTCGGGCACCCCGGCATGCCGCAGGTCCAGATGAACGAGGCCGACATCGGCGCCTTCCTCGCCTATCTGAAGACGGTGCAGGTTCCCTGACCGCGGCACCGCCGCCGTCCGGGTCAGGTGACCGTGAAGGCGCCCATCATGCCGCCGTCCTCGTGCTCGAGCAGGTGGCAGTGGTAGAGGAAGGGCGCCCCGGCGTCGGCGGTCCGGGTGAAGGTCACCAGCAGTTCGGCGCTGTTTTCGACGAGGACGGTGTCCTTGACGCCGCGATTCCACACTTTCGGTTCGCCGCCGTCTTCGCTGAGCACGCGGAACTGCGCGCCGTGGAGGTGAAACGGGTGGGCCATGTCGGGGCAGACGATCTCCCAGACCTCGGTGGCGCCGAGCGCCACCTTCTCGTCGATGCGGCCGGGCGCGAAGGACTTGCCGTTGATGGTCATCAGCGCCGCCGGCACGGCCGTCGCCGGTCCATGCCCGTCGCTGCCGATCGGGCCGTTGGTCATCGAGCCGTGCGACAGGACGGAGCGATCGTGGCCGGCGCCGAGCGCCGCGGGGTTGGGGCGGATCCGCATCTCGAAGCGGCGACGTGGGAGGTCGCCGGTGGTCTTGGGCGGCGGTGGCAGCTCGGCGAGGCGGGTGGGGACGGCGGCCCCCGCCTCCTTGTCGCGCGCCACCTCGAAGGCGAGGAGGCGGGCCGGGCGATCGAGGACGTCGGGCAGGATCGCGACGGCGCCGGCGGCGCGATGTTCGTGCGCGTCGGGACCGGTGAGGAGGGCGGTCGAGCCCTCGCGGAAGTCGACGAGGATCTCGGCGCGTTCGCCGGGGGCCAGCACCAGGAGCGACAGCGGCGCCGGCTCGGCGAGGAAGCCGCCGTCGGTGGCGATCAGGTGAAAGCTGCGCTGGTCTTCGAAGAAGAGGCGGAAGTTGCGGGCGTTCGCCGCGTTGAGGAGGCGCAGGCGGACCAGCCGCTGCGGCACCGTCGCCACCGGATCGACGACGCCGTTGACCACCATGGTGCGGCCGCGAAAGCCGTGCTCGGCCATCGCCGGCGTCTCGGCATGGACCGGCCGGCCGCTCTCGTCGAATTCGCGGTCCTGGAGGACGAGCGGCAGATCGTCGAGGCCCCAGGTGGCGGGGAGACGCAAGCCGGCGTCGGCCGCGTCCTCGACGATCAGCAGGCCGGCGAGTCCGTCGTGGACGTCGCGCGCCGTGTGGCCGTGGACATGGGCGTGGTACCACAGCGTCGCCGCCGGTTGGTCGACCGGGAGCGAGGTCTCCCAGGAGCCGCCCGGGGCGATGCCGGGATGGGTGGCGGCGTCGCGGCGCGACGGCACCAGGAGCCCGTGCCAATGGATGTTGGTCGGGCGATCGAGCGCGTTGACGAGGCGGATCCTCGGCTCGGCGCCGCGCCGCGCCCGCAGCGCCGGGCCCATGTAGGTGCCGCCGTAGCCGATCGCGGCGACCGGTTTGTCGCGCAGGAAGGCGTGGGTCGCGGCTTGCGTGACGAGTTCGTAGGTCTCGCCGTCGACGAGGTCGACGAGGGTCGGGATCGGCAGGCGGGTGACCGGGGCGGCGGGTTCGGCCTTGGGCTTCTCGGCCGCCTTGCGTCGCTTCTTGGCGGCGGCCGGCGTGGCGCCGAGGGCGACGACGGCGCCGACGATCAGCGCGCGGCGGGTCGGTCGCAGGCGGGTGTCGTTCATGTCGTCCGGTTCCTCGGTGCGGCCAAGTCGCTCGTCGTCGTCCGACCCCCGGTCCGGACCGCCGTCCGCCCCGCCGAAATCGGATCGGAAGGTACCCCGTCCCACCGCTCCAGCAAATTCCCGCCGATCGGAACGATTCGATTCGGGGTGGGTTGCGCCCCGAACCACCATGGACCGACGGGCTCGGGGCGATTTCGTGGCGGGGCAGGGCACGAAACGAAAGAGGCGGGCTCGCGCCCGCCTCTCGTGTTGCTCGGGTCTTCCGATCCCTCGATCAGAAGCCCATGCCACCCATGTCGCCGCCGCCGGGCATCGCCGGACCGGCGTCCTTCTTGGGCTTGTCGGCGATCATCGCCTCGGTGGTGATCAGCAGGCCGGCGACCGAGGCCGCGTCCTGGAGGGCGCAGCGCACGACCTTGGCCGGGTCGATGACGCCGAAGGCGTACATGTCGCCGTATTCGCCGGTCTGGGCGTTCCAGCCGAAGGCCGGATCGGCGTTCTCGAGGATCTTGCCGACGACGATCGAGCCGTCGTCACCGGCGTTGAGCGCGATCTGACGGGCCGGCGCGGTGATCGCCTTGCGGACGATGTCGATGCCGGTCTTCTGGTCGGCGTTGGCCGGGTCGACGGCGGCCAGGCACTTGATGGCGCGCAGCAGGGCGACGCCGCCGCCCGGCAGGATGCCTTCCTCGACCGCGGCGCGGGTGGCGTGCATGGCATCGTCCACCCGGTCCTTCTTCTCCTTGACCTCGAGCTCGGAACCGCCGCCGACGCGGATCACCGCGACGCCGCCGGCGAGCTTGGCCAGGCGCTCCTGGAGCTTCTCGCGGTCGTAGTCCGAGGTGGTCTCCTCGATCTGCGCCTTGATCTGGGCGACGCGGGCGTCGATGTCGGCGCGGGCGCCGGAACCGTCGACGATCGTGGTGGTCTCCTTCTCGATCGACACCTTCTTGGCGCGGCCGAGCATGTCGAGCGTGACGGTCTCCAGCTTGATGCCGAGATCCTCGGAGATCACCTGACCGTTGGTCAGGATGGCGAGGTCCTCGAGCATCGCCTTGCGGCGATCACCGAAGCCCGGCGCCTTGACGGCCGCGACCTTGAGGCCGCCGCGCAGCTTGTTGACCACCAGGGTGGCGAGCGCCTCGCCCTCGATGTCCTCGGCGATGATCAGCAGCGGACGCGAGGTCTGGACGACCGCCTCGAGGACGGGAAGCATCGCCTGGAGGTTCGACAGCTTCTTCTCGTGGATGAGGATGTAGGGGTCCTCGAGTTCGGCGCGCATCTTCTCGGCGTTGGTGACGAAATAGGGCGAGAGATAGCCGCGATCGAACTGCATGCCCTCGACGACGTCGAGTTCGGTGATGAGGCTCTTGGCCTCCTCGACCGTGATGACGCCTTCGTTGCCGACCTTGGCCATGGCCTCGGCGAGGAAGCCGCCGATCTCGGTGTCGCCGTTGGCGGAGATGGTGCCGACCTGGGCGATCTCGGCGTTCGAGGTCACCGGCTTGGCCTGGGCCTTGATGTCGGCGACGATGGCGGTGACGGCGAGGTCGATGCCGCGCTTCAGGTCCATCGGGTTCATGCCGGCGGTGACCGCCTTGGCGCCCTCACGGACGATCGCCTGGGCGAGCACGGTGGCGGTGGTGGTGCCGTCGCCGGCGAGGTCGTTGGTCTTGGAGGCCACTTCGCGCACCATCTGGGCGCCCATGTTCTCGAAGCGATCCTCGAGCTCGATCTCCTTGGCGACGGTGACGCCGTCCTTGGTGATGCGCGGCGCCCCGTAGGACTTCTCGATGACGACGTTGCGGCCCTTGGGGCCGAGGGTGACCTTCACCGCGTTGGCTAGGATATCGACGCCGCGCAGCATCTTCTCGCGCGCCTCGATGGAAAACTTGACGTCCTTGGCAGCCATGGAAGCTTGCTCCTGAATTCTGGTTCGGTATCTCGAGAGAGCGTGTGCCCGGGAGCGGTCCCGGGCGAGGGACATCAGGCGACGATGCCGAGGATGTCCGCTTCCTTCATGATCAGGAGGTCCTGACCGTCGATCTTGACCTCGGTGCCGGACCACTTGCCGAACAGGATCTTGTCGCCGGCCTTCACCGTGAGCGCGACCAGCGCGCCCTTGTCGTCGCGGGCACCGGGGCCGACGGCGACGATCTCGCCTTCCTGCGGCTTCTCCTGGGCGGTGCCGGGAATGATGATGCCGCCGGCGGTCTTCTGCTCGGCTTCGACGCGCTTGACGACGACCCGGTCGTGCAACGGGCGGAACTTCATGTGGCTCTTCCTCCGATCGATGGACAGAGAGTGGGCGGGACCCTGCATGGGCTCCCCGACCCGGCTCGGCGGTCGACCCCGACGCATGGAACATTCGTCCTTCGTCCGGGGGCGCGGAGCCGGTGCCGTTCAATTGGGCGATATCGGTGATCGGTTCAAGGGGGTGGGGCGAGAAATCTGGCACTCCGGCGGAGGGAGTGCCAGATGGGTGAACGGGGGAGGCGGCACGGCGGCGTGTCTCCACGCGTGAGGGCCTGTCGCGGACCGGGGCGCCTCGCTCGCGGCGCCGACCCCTGCGACCCGGCTTCGCCGGGCCACCTCCGCCGCGAGGGGGAGGGCTCCGCGTGGCGATGCGTGTCGTCACTCCGCGGTCGACCGAGGGCAACACCCGACACCCTTGGCGGCACTCTCCCTAGACTGCTGCCAAGTTATTGAGAATAATGGTTTATAAACGGTATTGGTCTTGCATGGAAAGAGAGGCGGCGAACTCTCTCGCCGCATCCCGAGAGGAGGGACACTCCATGCCGGAACCACGGATCGACGACGCCTTCCGCCGTCAGTTGGAAGGCTACTGTCTCACCACCGCCAACATCCTCTATCGAATGCCGGATCGGCAGTTCCTGTTGCAGAGCTACCTCTGGCAGGACTACGACATGGCGCCGGAATTCCCGGAGCTGAAGCGCTTTCTCGCCTTCTGGGAGCGCGAGCTCGACGGGCCGATCCACTCGGTCGAGGTGGCGCATCAGAAGTTGATCGCGGCGGCCGAATGGCAGCGGGTCGACGGGGTGTTCCGTCTGCATTGAGCCGGTGAACGAGGCGGCGCCCGCGCCGGCTCGTCAGCTCTTCAGCCCGTAGGGCGGGCGGGGGATGTCCTGGTGGGCCTTGCGCAGCGCCGCCGACCAGCGTTCGCGCAGGTCGTGGTAATAGGGCTCGCCCTGCTCGATGCGGTGGTTGAGTTCGGCGGAGATGTCGTCGCGGCGCACCACGGCGAGGTCGATCGGCATGCCGACGCCGAGGTTGGAGCGCATGGTGCTGTCCATCGAGATCAGCCCGAGCTTCAGCGCGTCCTGGAGGTCGTATTCGAAGTTGACGGCGCGGTCGAGGATCGGCTTGCCGTATTTGTGCTCGCCGATCTGCAGGTAGGGCGTGTCGACGGTCGCCTCGATGAAGTTGCCGGCGGCATAGACCATGAAGAGGCGCAGGCGCCCGCCGGCGATCTGGCCCCCGAGCAGCAAGGTGACGTCGAAGGTGAGGTTCTTCCTCTCCAGCATCGGCCCATCGAGGCGGTAGACCTCGCGGATGGCGCGGCCGACCAACTGGGCGGAGCGGAACATCGACGGCTGGTTCCAGATCGTGTCGATCTCGCCGGTCTCGGGGTTCTCGAGGCCCTCGGTGAGGAGCGAGATCACCGATTGCG
Source organism: Prosthecomicrobium sp. (assembly GCA_048497495.1). GTDB lineage: Bacteria > Pseudomonadota > Alphaproteobacteria > Rhizobiales > Ancalomicrobiaceae > JAFHCF01. Next base: position 6,266 of record JAFHCF010000193.1, on the reverse strand, counting down.
AGATGGCGAGATTGCCGGCGGTGGCGATGGTGATGATGCGGTCGCCGGCCTTCTCGAAGACGTTGAGCTTGCGGAAGGTGGCGATGTTGTCGAGGCCGGCGTTGGTGCGGGTGTCGGCGATCATCACCAGGCCGTCGCGCACCAGAATTCCAACGCAATAGGTCATCGCCCCGTCCTCACGACACGTTCGACTCGGCCACGGTCTCGCCCTCGGCGACGTCGCGCGGCGACCATATGGAAGGCCCGGGCGGCGCGCAACCGGGCGGATCGACCGGAAACGGCGGGATCGCCGGCCGACCGATTTCGCCGATCAGGCGCGGGCGATCGACCGGATCGTGACGGTGCGGGTCATGGTCTCCTCGCCGGAATGGGTGCGCACGCCGCGCACCGCGGCGGTATCGAGCGCGTCGAGACCGACCGCCATCCGCACCCAGGCGTCGGTCGGGCAACTGTTCTCGACGGCGTCGAAGCCGACCCAGCCGAGCGAGGGGCCGAGGAAGGCCTCGATCCAGGCGTGATCGACGCCGCGCGCCAGGAGGCCGGCGGCATAACGCGTCGGAATGTCGAGGGCGCGCGCCGACGCGGCGAAGAGATGGGCGACGTCCTCGTAGCCCGCGCACTTCCGGTCGAGCACCTCTTGCGGATCGCGAGGCGGGGCATCGGCGTCGACGGCGATGGTCTCGTGGAGCCGGGCCATCAGCGTGTGGAGGGTGGAGAGGGGATCGCGGCCGCTGGCGTCGAAGGCGTCGCGGGCGAAGGCCGCGACCGCGGGCTCGATGAGGGTGCGCCGGGTCTCGCGGCAGAACACCATCAGCGGCAGGCGGCCGCGGGTGCCGTGGAGGACGCCGCTGGTGTCCTCGGTGACCACTTCACCGGAGGCGACGATCGACAGTTCGTCGATCGGCCCGTCGATCGAGAAGGTGTGGGTGAGATTGCCGAAGGCATCCTCGACCGGGACCAGATGGCAGTCCTGCGACACGTCGAGGCGCCAGGCCTGGACCAGTTGGGACGGTGTGTTGCGGGGCGTCAGCCGCAGCGTCTGGATGGCGCGGGAGGCGGGGGTCTCGAAACGGTAGACCGTCTCGTGGGTGATGGCGAGCCGCATGGGATCAGACCAGATACTGTTCTGTGATGAGCGCGCCGAGGCGCGAATTCTCGGCGATGAACTCGGACAGGAACTCGTGTAGCCCGCCGGCGATCACCGTGTCGATGTCGGTGCCCTCGAGCCGGGTGAACATGGCGCGGGCATGGCGCTGAGAGGCGCCCTGGCGGCCGTGACCATGGGCGATGAGGTCGAGATTGCGGGTCAGGCTCTCGTAGCAGGCGGCGAGCGAGCGCGGCATCTGCGGATTGAGGATCATCAGGTCGGCGACCAGCCAGGGCTTGAGGCTCTGGCGATAGACCCAATGGTAGGAGGTCTGGGCGGAGACGGCGCGCAGGATCGACGACCATTGGAAATAGTCGAGGCTGCCGCCGATCGCCGCCTCGGGCGGCAGCAGCACGTGATATTTGACGTCGAGCAGGCGGGCGGTGGCGTCGGCACGCTCGATGAAGACGCCGAGGCGGGTGAACCAGTAGCTGTCGGAGCGCAGCATGGTGCGGTAGGCGGAGCCGTCGAAGGCGAGCGAGGTGCGCTTGACGAAGCGCAGGAAGTCGGCAAGGCGGGAGAGATCGAGTTCGCCGGGGCCGTATTGCTTGAGTTCGAGCCAGGCGCCGTTGATCGTCTCCCACATCTCGGCGGTCAAGGCGGTGCGCACGGCGCGGGCGTTGAACCGCGCGACCTCCAGGCAGTTCTTGATCGACGACGAGTTGGTGGGCGAGAAGGCGAGGAAGTCGATGGCGCTCTCGGCGGTCGCCTCCTCGCCGTAGATCTGGGTGAAGGCGTCGAGGCAGCCGGTGGCGGCGAGCGCCGATTCCCACTCGTTGCCGGTCGAGCCGTAGCCGGTCGGCAGCGCCGTCAGGCGCGAGGCGGCATCGATGACGCGGGCGGTGTTCTCGGCGCGCTCGATGTAGCGGGAGAGCCAGAAGAGACTGTCGGCGGTGCGGCTGAGCATGGGCGTCTTCCTGGAAGCGGCGGCGGGGCCGCGCCTCCCGTCGATGGATCAGGAGAGTTCGGCGGAGGTCTGCTGCTGCTGTTGGGCCTGCTGGATGTGCTGGGCCGGCGGCACGTCGACCACCCAGGTATCCTTGGTGCCGCCGCCCTGAGACGAATTGACCACCAGCGAGCCGGCCTCGAGGGCGACGCGGGTGAGCCCGCCGGGGACGATGCGCACGCCGTCGGCGCCGGTCAGCACATAGGGGCGCAGGTCGACGTGGCGCGGCGCCACGCCCTCGTCGACGAAGGTCGGGCAGGTGGAGAGCGCCAGCGTCGGCTGGGCGATGAACTTCTCCGGATGGGCCACGAGCTTCTTGCGGAAGAGCTCGATCTTGGCAGCGTCGGCCTTGGGGCCGACCAGCATGCCGTAGCCGCCGGAGCCGTCGACCTCCTTGACCACCAGCTCCGGCAGATTGTCGAGGACGTATTTCAGCGCTTCCGGCTCGCGGCAGCGATGGGTCGGGACGTTCTGCAGGATCGCGTCCTTGCCGGTGTAGAAGCGAATGATCTCCGGCATGTAGCTGTAGACCGCCTTGTCGTCGGCGACACCGGTGCCGACGGCATTGGCCAGCGTCACGTTGCCGGCACGATAGGCCGCCATCAGGCCGGGGACGCCGAGGATCGAGTCCGGACGGAAGGCGAGGGGGTCGATGAAGTCGTCGTCGAGACGGCGATAGATGACGTCGACGCGCTTCGGCCCCTCGGTGGTGCGCATGTAGACGACGTTCTCGCGGACGTAGAGGTCGGAGCCCTCGACCAGCTCGGCGCCGAGCTTGTCGGCGAGGAACGAGTGCTCGTAATAGGCCGAGTTGAAGGGGCCGGGGGTGAGGAGGGCGACCACCGGATCGGCGGAGGCGGTGCGCGGCGCCAGCGACTTCAGCGTGGCGAGGAGATCGTCGCCGTAGTTCTCGACCGGCGCGATGCGGTGGCGGGCGCACAGCTCGGGGAAGAGCCGCAGCATCACCTCGCGGTTCTCCAGCATGTAGGAGACGCCGGAGGGGGTGCGGGCGTTGTCCTCGAGCACGTAGAAGGTGTCGGCGTCGACGCGGACGACGTCGATGCCGGCGATCGCCACCCAGATGTCGTGGGGCAGCGCCACACCCTGCATCTCGGGGCGATAACAGGGGTTCTTGTAGACGAGATCCTCGGGGATCAGGCCGGCCTTGACGATCTCGCCCTTCGAATAGACGTCCTTCAGGAACATGTTGAGCGCGGTGACGCGCTGGCGCAGGCCCTCGGCGAGGCGGGTCCACTCGGGACGGGTGATGATGCGCGGCACGATGTCGAAGGGGATCAGGCGTTCCTCGCCCTCGGCGTCGCCGTAGACGGCGAAGGTGATGCCGATGCGGCGGAAGAGCAGTTCGGCTTCGTGACGACGTTGATGGAGCAGCTCGGGCGGGGTGTTCTTCAACCAGGTTTCGACGATCTCGTAGCCCGATCGGCACTCGGATCCCAGGGCGGTCATCTCGTCAAAGGCTCTTTCGACCATCGACTTCGCGTCTCCCTCGCACGGCACGTCGACGTGCTTCGTGAAGCATCATCGGTCGGCCGAAGAGGCCGTGCAAGCGAATTGGAGCGGCAGAATAATCCACATTATGGCTATCTTTGCTTGAGTTTGCGGCGAAGTGCCCAATCGTTGGGCGGATTCTCGGCGGCTTTTCGGGGTCCGCCGCCTTGCTCGTCGCGGCTGCACGTGCATTGTCGTTCTCGTCCGAAAGGGGGGCGTCGACATGCCGACCGTCGTCTTCGTCTTGATCGAGGGATTCGCCGACTGGGAGCGGGCGCCGCTCGCCGCGCTCCTCGCCGGTTTCGGCGTCGACATCGCCCATGCCACGCCGGGTGGGGCGCCGGTGACGTCGATCGGCCGATTGCGGGCGCAGGCGACGCTGCGGCTCGAGGATGTCGATCCGGACGATCTCGACGCATTGGTGGTGATCGGTTCGGAGGGATGGCAGCAGGCGGAGACGCGGGCGGCGATCGCGCCGCTGGTCGCGGCGGCGCATCGGGCGGGCCGGGTCGTCGCCGGCATCTGCGGCGCGACGCTGGCGCTCGCCGAGGCCGGCCTCCTCGACGGGCGGCCGCACACCTCCAACGGTCTCGCCTTCCTCGAGGCGCATCTTCCGGGCTACGGCGCCGCCGGCGACTACGTCGACGGCTCGCGCGCCGTGGCGAGCGACCGGGTGGTGACCGCCTCCGGCCTCGCGCCGGTGAGTTTCGCGGCGGCGGTGGCGCGCCTCGTCGTGCCGGAGCGCGCCGAGGAGATCGAAGGCTTCGCGGTGATGCTGGGCGCCGAGCACCGGGCGGAGGCGTGAGGCCTCACAGCAGCCGCAACCCCTTGAAGCTGGCGTGGCCTTCGCGGCCGATGACGATGTGGTCGTGGACGGCGATGCCGAGCGACTTGGCGATGTCGACGATCTGCCGGGTCATGGCGATGTCGGCGGCCGAGGGTGTCGGGTCGCCGGACGGGTGGTTGTGGACCAGGATGATGGCGGAGGCCGACAGTTCCAGCGCCCGTTTGACGATCTCGCGCGGGTAGACCGGGGTGTGGTCGACGGTGCCGGTCTGCTGGACCTCGTCGGCGATCAGGGCGTTCTTCTTGTCGAGGAAGAGGATGCGGAACTGCTCGCGGGTCTCGAAGGCCATGGCCGAGCGGCAGTAGTCGATCACCTGGCTCCAGGACGACAGCACCGCCTTCTTGCTGACCTCGCCGCGCGCCATCCTGAGCCCGGCGGCGCGCACCAGCTGCAGATCGGTCGCCACCGCCTCGCCGATGCCGGGGATCTCGCGCAGGCGTCCCTCGGGCGCGCCCAGGACTTCGGCGAAGGAACCGAACCGGGCGATCAACTGCTTGGCCAGCGCCTTGACGTCGCGGCGTGGGATCGAGCGGAAGAGGACGAGCTCGAGCAGTTCGTAGTCGGGCAGAGCCTCGGCGCCGGCATCGCGGAAGCGGCTCTTCAGGCGCTCGCGATGGCCGTGACGGTGGTCCGCCGGCTCGCCCTCGGCCGGCGTCCTGCCCGAGATGTCGTCGAAGCCGCTCATCCCGTTAGCCTCCCATCCCGAATCCCCGCGCGAGATCCGCCTGGGCGCATCTTCAGATGGCGTAGGGCGGCTTGTGAAGGCCCTTCGGTGACAGCGTGAAGATCTCGCAGCCGGTCTCGGTGACGCCGATCATGTGCTCGAATTGAGCGGAGAGCGAACGGTCGCGGGTCACCGCGGTCCAGCCGTCGGAGAGCACCTTCACCGCCGGGCGGCCGAGGTTCACCATCGGCTCGATGGTGAAGACCATGCCCGGCTTCAGCGGCACGCCTTGGCCGGGTTCGCCGTAGTGGAGGATGTTGGGGGTGTCGTGGAAGAGCAGGCCGATGCCGTGGCCGCAGAAGTCGCGCACCACCGAACAGCGCTCGGCCTCGACATAGGTCTGGATGGCGTGGCCGATGTCGCCGGTGGTGTGGCCCGGCTTCACCACGGCGATGCCGCGCATCAGGCTCTCGTAGGTCACGTCGACGAGGCGGGTGGCGGCGCGCTTGACGTCGCCGACCAGATACATGCGCGAGGAATCCCCATGCCAGCCGTCGAGGACGAAGGTGACGTCGATGTTGACGATGTCGCCGTCCTTCAAGGGCCGGTCGTCGGGGATGCCGTGACAGACGACGTGGTTGATCGAGGTGCAGACACTCTTGTTGTAGCCACGATAATTGAGCGTCGCCGGCAGCGCGCCGCCCCGAATCGCGAAATCGTAGACGAAGTCGTCGATCTCCTGGGTGGTGACGCCGGGGTGCACGAGGGGGGCCACCGCGTCGAGGCATTCGGCGGCGAAACGGCCGGCCTTGCGCAGGCCCTCGAAGGCCTCCGCGCCATAGAGGCGGATGGCGCCGGTGTTCTTGAGCGGTGCGGTGGCGGCGTCGATGTAGGTGACCATCGGGTGTCCGAATTTCGAGGAGGCGCGGGGGACGCGCGCATCGGGGTTTCTATTTATAGCCTTTGTTGGCGGATTCCAGGGTGAAAAACGACGGGCGGGGGTGCCAAGACGCGGTTGGGGCGACATGGCCGGGATCCACGCCCCGGTGAAAGTCTTTTCGGACGTGCTACAAGCCGGAGGGCTCGCGGTGATACCCGACCTTCCCCCACGCGTCATCCCCGGGCTCGACCCACTGCTGTCCGGTTCAGGCCG
>JAFHCF010000192.1:0-5031 GCA_048497495.1 Prosthecomicrobium sp. | reverse complement strand
CCCCCCCCCGGCCCGGCCCGCCGCCGGCATCGGTGATCGCCTGTTGCTGCGGCTCTCCGAGCGCGACGACGAACTGCCCGAGGGCGTCACCCACGCCGCCCGCATCATCCGCGTCCTCGACAAGAAGCCGCCGAACGCGCTCGGCATCGTCCGCCTCGAGCCGGGCGGCGCCCGCATCATGCCGATCGACAAGAAGAGCCGCGAGATCCTGGTCGCCGAGGCCGACCTCAAGGACGCCCAGGACGGCGACCTCGTCGCCGTCGACCTGCTGCGCTCCGGCGGTCGCATCGGGCTCGCCCACGCCAGGGTGCGCACCGTCATCGGCTCGATGGCGTCGGAACGCGCCGTCTCCGAGATCGCGCTGCACGTCCACAACATCCCGCACGTCTTCCCGACCGCCGTGCTGCTCGAGGCGGAGGAGTGCAAGCCGGCGCCGCAGGGCCGCCGCGAGGACTGGCGCGATCTCGCCCTGGTCACCATCGACCCGGCCGACGCCAAGGACCACGACGACGCAGTCCACGCCACCCCCGACACCGACCCGGAGAACCCCGGCGGCTTCGTCGTCACCGTGGCGATCGCCGACGTCGCCCACTATGTCCGCCCCGGCTCCGCCCTCGACCGCGAGGCGGTCCATCGCGGCAATTCCGTCTATTTCCCCGACCGCGTCGTGCCGATGCTGCCCGAGCGCATCTCCAACGACCTGTGCTCGCTGAAGGAGAAGGAGGACCGTCCGTCGATGGCGGTCCGCATGATCTTCGCGGCCGACGGGCGCAAGAGATCCCACACTTTTCACCGCATCCTGATGCGCTCGGCCGCCAAGCTCTCCTACCAGCAGGCGCAGGCGGCGATCGACGGCCGCCTCGACGACACGACCGAGGTGCTGATCGACGGCGTCCTGAAGCCCTTGTGGGAGGCCTACGAGGTCTTGAAGAAGGGCCGCGCCGCCCGCGAGCCGCTCGAACTCGACCTGCCGGAACGCAAGATCCTCCTGAAGCCCGACGGCACCGTCGACCGGGTGATCGTCCCCGAACGCCTCGACGCCCACAAGCTGATCGAGGAATTCATGATCCAGGCCAACGTCGCCGCCGCCGAGACCCTGGAGAAGCATCGGGTACCGCTGGTCTACCGCATCCACGACTCCCCGTCGGAAGAGAAGGTGACGGCGCTGAAGGAGTTCCTCTCCACCCTCGACATCAAGTTCGCCTCGCGCGGCGGGCTGAAGCCTTCGATGTTCAATACGATCCTCGCCATGGTCGTCGACACGCCCAAGGCGGGGCTCGTCAACGAGGTGGTGCTGCGCTCCCAGGCCCAGGCCGAGTACAACCCGTCGAACATCGGCCATTTCGGCCTGCATCTCAGGCGCTATGCCCACTTCACCTCGCCGATCCGCCGCTACGCCGACCTGATCGTCCACCGGGCGCTGATCCGGGCGCTCGGCTTCGGCCCCGACGGCCTGCCCGAGGCGCTCGACGACAAGCTCGAGGCGATCGGCACCGAGATCTCCGCCTGCGAGCGCCGCGCCATGGCGGCCGAGCGCGACACCATCGATCGCCTGATCGCCCGCTGGCTGATGGACCGCATCGGCGCGTCGTTCGACGCCAAGATCTCCGGCGTCACCAAGTCCGGCCTCTTCGTCCGTCTCGACGGCTCCGGCGCCGACGGCTTCGTCCCCGCCGCCACCATCGGCGACGACTACTACGTTTACGACCAGGCGACCCACGCCATGATCGGCAGCCGCACCGGCGAAACCTGGCGGCTCGGCGACACGGTCGAGGTCAAGCTGGTGGAGGCCCAGCCCTTCGCCGGCGCGCTTCGCTTCGAGTTGCTGTCGGAAGGCACCATCGAACGCGGCATGGGCCGCAAGCGCCTCGCCGCCGTGCAGGCCAAGAGCAAGGTGCGCGGCGCCCCGAGCCGCGGCCGCAAGGGTCCGCCGCGCCGCTGAGCCGGGTCAGCGCCCGCGATGGCGAGGAGCGACGACCGCCGCCACCGCCCGGCCCGCCGCCAGGTCCAGGCATTTCAGCGTATCGAATCGGACGCCGACCGAGCCTTTCAGTTCACGCGCCAGCGCCGCCGCGATCAGGGCCTCGCCCGCCTGGTAGGCCTCGGCCGGCAGCGTCCCCTGCTCGACGAAGGCCCCGGCGCTCGCCGCCGCATCGTGCCCGAAGGGCGTGTCCCCCGCCGCCACGGCGATGCAACGCGCCCTGACCCAGTCGCGGAAGATGGACAGTTCGCCGGCCTCAGCCGTCGGCGCCGAGGCGGCGAAGGCCAGTGTCGCGAACACGACCCGGACGATGTCGATCATGCGGCGATCTCCCGTCGTGAGCGAAGACGATCAGGTTGCGGGATTTTCCCCGCGCCGTCCATGCAGCCCAGCGGTTCGCGATACGCGCTTGCACGGACCCGATCTCTCGGCGAAGCTGCCGCTCCATCGCAAGAGGGACCATCGATGCGGAAGATCTGGGGCCGCGCCAATTCGGCCAACGTCAAGAAGGTGCTGTGGGTCGCCGAGGAACTCGGGCTGGCTTACGAGCGCGTCGACGCCGGCGGCGCCTTCGGCGTGGTGAACACGCCCGAATACCGGGCGATGAACCCGATGGGCCTCGTCCCCGTTCTCCAGGACGGCGACCTGACCCTCTTCGAATCGAACGTCATCGTCCGCTATCTCGCGGCGAAATACGGCGAAGGCCGGCTCTGGATCGCCGATCCCGGGGCTCGCGCCGAGGCGGAAGTGTGGATGGATTGGAACCATGCCTTCGCCACCCCGTTCCGCGACGTGATCTTCGGCCTGATCCGCACACCGCCGGAAAAGCGCGACCTCGCCGCCATCGATCGCGGCATCGCCGAATGCGCCCGCCTCTACGCCATGGCCGACGCGGCGCTGGCGAAGAAGCCCTGGCTCTCCGGCGCCGAATTCGGCATCGGTGACGTGCCCGCCGGCGCCTATGTCCACATCTGGTTCAATCTACCGATCGAGCGACCGGACCATCCCCACCTCGCCGACTGGTACGCCCGGTTGCTTCATCGGCCGGCTTACGCCAAAGTGGTGGCGACGCCCTTGAGCTGACCGGCGCCGAGACGCGGGTGGACGGACCACCACGGCGCCGGGATCCCAGTCACGCGGAGGATCGATCAAGTGAAGGTTGCATTCGAGGAGGGAGGCGGCAGCGGCCGCCGCGAACCGGCGCGCTCGGCCCTGCCGGTGCGTCTGGTGAAGAATGCGATGCTGCGCGGGGTTCGCGGCCGTTGCCCGGTCTGTGGCGCCGGCCCGATCTTCGACGGCTATCTCACGGTGGTGCCGAGTTGCTCGGTGTGCGGCGAGGAACTCCATCATCACCGCGCCGACGACCTGCCGCCCTATCTGACCATTCTGTTGGTCGGTCATGTGGTGGTGAGCGGCCTGTTGATCACCGAGCGGCTCTATCGCCCCGAGGTGTGGATCCAGATGGCGATCTGGCTGCCGGTGACCGCCGGCCTCGCCCTCGTCGTGATCCGACCGATCAAGGGCGCCGTCGTCGGCCTGCAATGGGCGCTGCGCATGCACGGCTTCGGCCGCGCCAAGAAGTGAGACCGTGTTCGTATCGGCTCGGCAGGGTCGCCGCCCGCACCAACGGATCGAACTCGAACGGGCATCGGCCGACGAGGCCGTGAGGCGCGCGATGCGCGGAGACATCCGCCCTTCGTGGGCCGAATATGAGACCAGGACGCGCATGAGACCGGTTCAATCGATCCTCGACGAACTCAACGCCCTCGACCGTACCGGCAAGGCGCCCTACTACCGACCGCGCGACGCCTCCACCCTGCTCATCCTCGACCGCGCCGCCGGCGCGCCGATGCGGGTGCTGATGGGCCGGCGCCACATGCGCCATCGTTTCCTGCCCGGCGCCTGGGTCTTTCCCGGCGGCCGCGTCGACCCCGGCGACAGCCGGGTGCGCGTCGCCGACGCCTACGAGCCGCGCGAACTCGCCAAGCTGCTGCACGAGATGAAGGGTCCGAAGACCGAGGCGCGCGCCCGGGCGCTGGCCATCGCCGCCATCCGCGAGACGTTCGAAGAGGCCGGCGTCTTCGTCGCCAGCGGTTCGGTCGCGTCCAGAGCGGCGTCCGGCACCGAGATCGACCCCCACGACGCCTTCGCCGCCTTCGCCGCGCGCGGCCTCGCCCCGTCGCTTTCCGCCATGCGTTTCGTCGCCCGCGCCATCACCCCGCCGGGTCGCCCGCGCCGCTTCGACACCCGCTTCCTGGCGGTCGGCGCCGAAGCCGTCGCCGGGCAGTTGGAGAGCGGCCTCGGTCCCTCCGGCGAGCTCGAGGACGTCGCCTGGGTCACCTTCGAGGAAGCTCGCAACCGTCCGGAACTGCCGCCGATCACCCGTGGCGTCCTCGACGAGCTCGACAACCGTCTCGCCTCCGATCCCAGGCTCGAGGCCGATCGGCCGGTGCCCTTCTACCGCTGGCAGCGCGACCGCTTCACCCGCAGCGAGATCAACGGGGCCTGACCGCCATGGACACGACCGCCCTCCTGGTCTTCGCCGGCGCCCTCTTCCTCGCCGCCGGCTCCCCCGGTCCCAGCATCGCCGTGTTGGTCAGCCAGGTGCTGACTCGCGGGCCCGGCGCCGTCTTGCCCTTCGTCGCGGCGATGTGGATCGGCGAGGCCCTGTGGCTCGCCGCCGCGCTCGCCGGCCTGTCGGTCTTGGCGGTCGAACTCCACGTCGTCTTCGTCGTGGTCAAATGGGCCGGCCTCACCTATCTCCTCGTCCTCGCCGTGAAGATGTGGCACGCCCCGGTGGAAGACGCGGGCGCCGGCGCGCCGGGAGTGGAAAGCCCAGGCGGCGCCGGCGCGCCGCCGGCGGGCTCCGCCCTCCTCCGCTTCGCCTCCGGCATGGCGCTGACCCTCGGCAATCCCAAGATCATGGTCTTCTACGTCGCGCTGCTGCCGGCGCTGATCGACGTCGCCGCCGTCGGCTTCGCCCAGTGGGCGGCCCTGACCACGGTGCAGGTCGCGGTGATGGCGGTCTGCGACCTCGTCTGGATCGGGCT
>JAFHCF010000191.1:0-10237 GCA_048497495.1 Prosthecomicrobium sp. | reverse complement strand
CGAGAATCACGCGCCGGCGCCGCCGAGGCGCGCGGCGGCGCCGTTCGTCGTTCGTGCGTGGAGACGTACGCCGTCGGTCAGGTGATCAGGGTAATCGCTCGAAGCGGCTCGAGATCGTGCACGACCGCGGGGGAGGCCCCTTCTTCCTTCTCCCCTTTGCTGGGAGAAGGTGGCCGCGCAGCGGTCGGATGAGGGGGCGCCGCGAAGCGGCAACCGGGCCGAAACGGCGAAGGCCGAGGTCAATCGAGAGTCCCAGCCCCCTCATCCGCCCTTCGGGCACCTTCTCCCGCAAGGGGAGAAGGGAACGCGCGGCGACGGTCTTGCCTCTGCGAACCGCTTTCGTCGTTTCGAGCGATTGCTCTGGTCAGGCGACGGCGGCCTTGACGGTGCGGCGGCGGGGGCCGTTGACGTCGATGTAGCGCTTCAGCTTGGAGGCGATCAGGTTGCGGGTCAGCAGCAGCCGCAGCATCGCCGAGCCGTGAGGGCTGAACTCGGCGGCGACCAGCCACAGCGGTTCGGGCACGACGCCGAAGTCGAACTTGTAGGCCTCGGAGCCGATGGTGAAGTCGAACTCGGCGAGGCCTCGCGCCGAGGCCCAGGCGATGGCGTCCTCGATGACCAGGAGGCCGGGCGACCAGTTCTTGAAGGCCTCGTCGTGGCCGAGCGCGAGCAGGCGGAAGGCATGCGGCTCGACGATGCCGAAGCAGGCGCTGACGGGCGTGCCGTCGAGGGCGAGCCACATCACCCGGACCGGTTCGCCGGCGGCGGTCAGGTGGCGGTAGAAGTCGGCGACCGCCGGGTTCTCGCCGTAGCGCTCGCCGCGCCAGGTCATCAGGCATTCGAGGGCGGGCAGCGCCTCGGCGCCGGTGGCGACCTCGAAGCGGAAGTCGCCCTTGCGCTCCAGCTTGCGCCGCTTGCGGTCGAGCGAGCGGACCATGCTCTGGGAGAAGCGGGTGTCGCGCAGGGTGGCGTAGTCGGTGTCGAGCCTCAGCGGATGGCGGATCACGTGGGAGCGGCGCAGGTCGGGGAGATCGGCGAGCGGCTCGTGCCGGTCGTCGATGTCGGCGGGGACCTTGTCGATCAGCAGGAAGGCGGCGTCGTCGGGGAGGGCGGCGACGATGCGCAACCAGATCGCCCGCATCTCGGTCGGCGAGGGATGGAAGTCGGGCGCGGTCAGGGAGGTGTTGTAGTCGCTGACGCCGAAATCGAGCGGCGCCCAATAGGCGGCGGCGCCGAGCGTGTCGAGGATCAGCGGTAGGACGAAGAGCGGTCGGCCGGTCTCGGCGCATTCGACAACGGCGGCGACGGTCTTGCGGGCGGCGCGACCATCGACGGCGAACCAGCAGTCGGCCCAGGTGGGATGTTGGAAGCCGGTTCGTCGCATCGCCGGCGGCAGGGCGGCCAAGAGATCGAGCACGGCGCGCGCGCCGTTCACCACTCGAACCCGGAACTTCGTCGCGGCCATGTCGCCCGTTCCCCCGTCGCCCCTCGTGGTCGACATCCGACGCTCGCGTCCCGAGAGCGTCAGATTTTGACCGCGAGGTCAATAAGATAGTGGTTCTGATTCACGAGACGGACGGGAACCATCCGTCTCGATCGAACCCCTCGGCCGTCGACGCGCGAGGGCCCGGCGCGACCTCGGTCGCGCATTGCCACCCTAGCGGGTCCGGCTGAACAGGTGGTTACGGAAAGCCGAGGATTTTCACATCCGCGAACGGCCGACGACGCGATGGGCCATGTTCGGAGCGCGGCCGGACAGGGCGCGCAGGACGAGGCCGGCGGCGCGGCGAGCCTCGAGCAGGCGCAGCATCAGCGATCCACGCGGCCGCAGCGACTTGCGGATATCCCAGAGACGCTCGGTCTCCACCGCGAAGTCGAACTTGTAGGCTTCCGAACCGATGGTGAAGTCGAATTCGCGCAAACCCTCGGCGACGCTCCAGGCGATCATGTCGTCGATGGCGAGGAGCCCCGGCGACCAGGTCTCGTGACGGTCGTCGAAGGCGACGACGAGCAGCCGCAGCGCCCCGTCGGCGAGGATGCCGAAACAGCCGGCGACGATCTCGCCGTCGAGCCGCAGGGCGCCGAGCCGGGCGAGGTCGCCTTCGCAGAGCAGGCGGCGATAGAAGGCGGTGGTGATCGGGCGGGCGTCGTAGCGCCGGTCCCGCCAGGTCATCAGCCGATCGAGCAGGGGGACGGCCTCGGCGCCGGTGACGACGACGAAGTCGAGCACGCCCTTGCGGCCGAGCCTGCGCCGCTTGCGGGCGAGCGAATGGGTGCCGTGGAAGCGGGCGCGAATGTCGGCGAGGTCGCCGTCGAGCGGCAGGGGATGGCGGCAGAAGCGCGACGGCCTCACCCCGGCGATGTCGAGCAGGGGATTGCGGCGCCCGTCGATGCGCTCCGGCATCTTCTCGATGAAGATCAGGTCGGCGCGTGGCAACTGGTCGAGGATGCGCGCCCAGATCCAGCGCATCGTCCGGGGGGTGGGATCGAAGTCGGGCGCGACGAGCGGGGCGTTGTAGTCGCTGACGCCGTCGTCGAACGGGGTCCAGCAGGGCACGCCGGAACGAGTCTCGAGGGCGAGCGGCAGGACGAAGAGGCAGGCGCCGGTGGATCGCGACGTGACGGTTACGATCGCCAGCCCACGTTCCGCCGTTTCACGAACCGCCAGCCAGGCCTCGAGCCAGGCGGCCTTCTGGAAGGGGCCGCGACGGAACGCCTCCGGAATCGAGAGCAGGCACTCTCGCACGGCCCGTTCACCCGACACGACGCGGACACGAAGGTCCATCGTCTGCATCGTACCGTCTCCTCGACGCCCCTCGCCGTATCCAAAAACCCGTGCCGCGCGCTCAGGATGCACGGCGCGGCGGGTTCGCGCCACCGAAAAACAACATGCGCGGCGCGGTCGTCGCGGCGTGGTGACCCGACGTGACATCAGGGCACCGGCGCCGGTGTTTGCCGCAGTGCGAAAAGCGGCTAGTCTCGAGCCCGCGTCGCCGGAGGGCCGCCATGATCGACAAGACCGACATCCCCGCGCTCCACCTCACCTGGATGACACGACTCAGGAACCACTTCGTCACCGGTCTGGTGGTGGTCGGGCCGCTCGCCATCACGGTCTACATCGCCCGCGGCTTCCTCGATTGGGTCGACGCGACGGTGAAGCCGTTGATCCCGGCGGCGTGGAATCCGGACAGCTATCTGCCCTTCGCGGTGCCGGGATTCGGGCTCCTGGTGGCGCTGATCGGGCTCACCGTGCTGGGGGCGACGACCGCCAGCCTGGTCGGTCGGACCCTGCTCTCCTACGGCGAGGATCTGGTCGGCCATCTGCCCTTCGTGCGGCCGGTCTACAAGACGCTGAAGCAGATCTTCGAGACCTTCGTCTCCAACCGTGACCAGAGCTTTCGCGAGGTGGGGTTGATCGAGTGGCCGCGCACCGGGGTGTGGTCGCTGGTCTTCGTCTCGGGTGCCGCCAAGGCGGAGGTGGCGGCACGGCTCTCGGCGGTGCGACCCGAAGTCGCGGTCGACGACTGGGTCACCGTCTTCATCCCGACGACCCCCAATCCGACCGGCGGCTACATCATGTTCCTGCCCGCCTCGGAAGTGCGGATCCTCGACATGAGCCCGGAGGACGCCGCCAAGTTCATCATCTCCGGCGGCATCGTCACGCCGGAATGGGCGGGGCTCACGATCGAGACCGCGACGGAGCCGGCTGTTCCCGCATGATCCCGATCGGCATCGGCCGGATCGCGGCCGACCGCCGCCATCGATGCGGCAGGATGTGGTCGAGCGTCTCGCCGCCGTGCCCGCCGGTCACCCCGCCTTGATCAGGCGGACGCCCTGGTCCTGATCGAAGAGGTGGAGGAGGACGCGCAGCGCCTGGCCGCGCTCGCCGGTCAGATCGGGATCGCGGGCGAGGATCAGCCGGGCGTCGTCGCGGGCGGTCTCGAGCAGATCGGCATGGAGATCGAGGCGGGCCAGCCGGAAGCCGGGCAGGCCGGATTGCCGGGTGCCGAGCACCTCGCCGCCGCCCCGGAGCTTCAGATCCTCCTCGGCGATGAGGAAGCCGTCCTCGGTGGCGCGCATGATCTCCAGCCGGGCGCGGGCGGTCTCGGTCAGCGGCGCCTTGTAGACCAGCAGGCAGGACGAGGCCTCGGTGCCGCGTCCGACACGGCCGCGCAACTGGTGCAACTGGGCGAGGCCGAAGCGCTCGGCGTGTTCGATCACCATGATGGTGGCGTCGGGGACGTCGACGCCGACCTCGATCACCGTGGTGGCGACGAGCAGGCGCGTCTCGCCCTCCTGGAAGGCGCGCATCGCGGCGTCCTTCTCCTCCGCCTTCATCTTGCCGTGGACCAGCCCGACGACGGGACCAAGGGCGCGCGCGAGATCGTCGGCGCGCTCGACGGCGGCGGCGAGATCGAGCGTCTCACTCTCCTCGACCAGCGGCGCGACCCAATAGATCTTGGCGCCGTCGGCGATGGCGCGGGCCAGCGCCTCGACGATCTCGCCGAGGCGATCGGAGGAGGCGATGCGGGTGGCGATCGGCTGGCGCCCGGCGGGCTTCTCGGTCAGGCGCGAAACGTCGAGATCGCCGAAGAAGCTCATCATCAGGGTGCGCGGGATCGGCGTCGCGGTCATCACCAGGAGGTCGGTCGAGCGGCCCTTGGCGGTCAGCGCCAGGCGCTGGTGGACGCCGAAGCGGTGTTGCTCGTCGACGACGGCGAGGGCGAGATCGGCGAATTCGACCGGCCCCTGGAACAGCGCGTGGGTGCCGACCAGCAGTCTGATCCGGCCCGACGCCAGGCCTTCCAGAATGCGCTCGCGTGTCGCGCCCTTCTCGCGGCCGGTGAGGATCGCCCATTCGATGCCGGCGGCCTCCGCCAGGGGGCCGAGCGAGCGGGCGTGCTGGCGGGCGAGGAGGTCGGTCGGCGCCATGATCGCGGCCTGACCGCCGGCCTCGATCGCCATGGCGCAGGCGAGCACCGCGACCAGCGTCTTGCCGGCGCCGACGTCGCCCTGGAGCAGGCGCAGCATCCGCTCGGGGCTGGCGAGATCGCGGCGGATGTCCTCGACCGCCGCCGTCTGGGACGAGGTCGGGGTGAACGGCAGGGCGTCGAGGATGCGGGTGGTCAATTCGCCGGTGGCGAGGCGGGGCGGCTTGGTGGACCGCTTCGCCGAGGCGCGGACCAACGCCAGGGTCAGTTGCTGGGCGAGGAACTCGTCATAGGCGAGGCGGGCCAGCGCCGGCGCGTCGCCGCTCTCGCCGGGGAGCCCCTCGGGGTGGTGGACGGCGGTGAGCGCCGCGCCGAAATCGGGCCAGCGCTGCCGCGCCATCCAGTCCGGGTCCTGCCATTCGGTGAGGCGCGGCAGACGCTCCAGCGCATGGCCGACGGCGCGGGCGATGGCGCGCGAGGCGAGACCCTCGGTCTGGGGATAGACCGGCTCGACCAGCGGCAACTTCTCGAATTCCGCCTCGCTCACCACGAAGTCCGGGTGGACCATCTGCGGGGCGCCGTTGAACCACTCGACCCGGCCGGAGACCCAACGTTTCTCGCCCTCGGGCAGGAGCTTGGTCATCCAGTCGGCGCGGGCCGAGAAGAACACCAGGGCGATCTCGCCGGTGTCGTCCCAGCCGTAGACCCGATAGGGGGCGCGGGAGCCGCGCGGCGGGGCGCGGTGGCGGTCGATGGTGAGGAGCAGGGTGACGATCGCCCCTTCCGGCGCGCGGGCGACGCCGGGCCGCAGGCGACGGTCGACGATGCCGGAGGGCAGGTGGAAGAGCAGATCGACGAGGCGCGCCTCGCCGGCTGCCTCGACGCCGGCCCCGTCGAGCAGGCGGTCGAACAGCACCGCCGTCTTCGGCCCGACGCCGGGAAGGCCTTTCAACGCGGCGAAGAGGGGCGTGAGGATCTCGGGTCGCATGGCACTCGCGGGCGAGAGGTCATGCGCCGGTTCTAGCAGGGCCGCGCGCCCGAGGGGAGGGGCGGCGCGCCGATCGTGCCCGCCATCGCCCAGCGGCTCCCGTCACTTCGCCGCGGCGTCGATCAGGTGGGCGGCGCGGCGCAGCGCCAGGCCGTAGCCCTGGGTGCCGAGGCCGGCGATCACCCCGTCGGCGCGCAGCGACACGTAGGAGTGATGGCGGAAGGCCTCGCGCTTGTGGACGTTGGAGATGTGCACCTCGATCACCGGGCCGTCGAAGGTGTTGAGCGCATCGAGGATGGCGACCGAGGTGTGGGTGAAGGCGGCCGGATTGATGACGACGGCGCCGGCGATCTCGCGCGCCTCGTGGATCCAGTCGATGATCTCGTATTCGCGATTGGACTGGTGGAAGCGGATCTCGAGCTCCAGCTCGGCGGCGAGCGCCCGGCAGTCGGCCTCGACGTCGGCGAGCGTCTCGTGGCCGTAGATGTGGGGCTGGCGCTTGCCGAGCAGGTTGAGGTTCGGTCCATTGAGGACGAAGACGAGACGGCTCATGATGGTCCTTTCCCTCGGGGCTCGGCCGATCGGCGCGGCGACGGACGACGGCGCCGCCGGGTCGCGCTCGGCGGCGCTCAGGAGTACGCCGGTCCGCCGGATTCGGGAAGCACCCCGAGGCGGGTCGCGGGCGGGGCGAGGGGCGCCGTGGTCGGCGCGGCGAAGCCCGAGCCGAGAATGGTGCTGTCGATCACGAAAGAACCCGCTTGAAGCGATGCCCGGCGCTCCATCGGCGGAAGGCCGGCAGATGGCGGTCGCGCGAGGCTTCCATCAGGCGGGTGAAGAGTTCGATGATCGCCGGATGCTCCTCCACCCGGGGCAGGAGATGATCGACGAAGAGGTCGACGTTGTCGATCTCGGCCGCGAGGGCGATGTCGCAGGCGCAGGCCAGGGTCGCCGGCACGGCGCGGCGCATCGCCTCGCTGCCGGCATGGACATCGGCGGGCACGGCGACGCCCTGGGCGCGCAGGATGGCGGCGATCGCCTCGGCGTGGCGTCCCTCGGCCTCGACGACATGGGCGAAGGGCAGGGCGCCGGGAAATCGCTCGAGCACCGCGAGATGGAAGGCGCGGGCGCGATATTCCTCGTCGATCGCCGCAACGAGGGCGGCGCGGGCGGCCTCGTCGAGCCCGCGCGCGTCGATGGCGATGGCGGCGGACGGGCAGCGGGCGACGCCATCGGCGTCACGGTGGCGGCGACCCGGGCCGGGGCCGAAGCCGCAACATGTCGTCGGTGAATTCGGGTGCGCGGTCTGCATGACGATGTCCTCGGCGGGCGTCGGGTCGCAGGGGCGCCGGCCATGCCGACGCGTCGACGAGAGGACGGGCTCCGCTCGACGGTGGCACGCATCGATTCGGGAGCCCGACACCGGTCGAACTGAAATCTTATATTGCGCGTGTATCTTTGAAGCGCCATGCGGTCGATCGCCGCGACCTCTCCGCCGGTCGCGGGAGCGTGTCGGTCGTGGACGGGGCGACCGCGACGATCGCCGCGACCGAACGAGGCGGCGTCCCGTCGGGAAAGCGCCGCCGGCCGCGGGACACGCCGGCGCGCCGGCAGGGACGACGGACGTCGCCGGGGGCGCGCGCCGCCGCGCCGGGTGGCGCCTGCCCCCGGTCCAATCGGTCGGATGTTCGGCCGTCGACCGCGTCGACGGTCTCAGCCGAACATTTCGTAGAAGCCGAGCTTCTTCTGCATCGGCGCGTCGTCGACGACGAAGAGGTGGGTCGGCTCGGTCGCCGAGGCGTTTTCCAGCCGCACCTCGGCGTGAGTCGGCACCGCCATGGTGTCGAACGGGTCGAAGCGAAGCGAGACGTCGTCGATCTCCGCCGTGCCGGACCCGTCGACGACGTTGATGACGCTGGACGCCGAGTGACGCGGCAGGCGCAGCGTCTCGCCGGGGCGCAGCTCGATCGCCGAGAAGCCGAGGATCGGCATGCATTCGGCGCCGGTCTCCGGGTTGACGTAGGCGAGACGCACCGCCTCGCCGCGCGGCGTCACGGTGGCGAGATCGGCGAGCGCCGCCTTGACCTCGCGCCAGGGGAAGCGGACGAGCGGATAGTCGGCACGCGGCCGGGTGGTCGCCGTCCACGGCACCAGGCCGGCGCGACGGAAGCGGGTCTGGGAGGCGTCGGCCTCGTTGCGCGGCGTCTGCGGCGCGCCCTCGGTGCAATAGGAGGCCTCGAGCGCGTAGACCATCGGCAGGTCGAGGGCGTCCATCCACACCACCGGGCCGCTGCCGGAATGGCCGTGCTCGTGCCACAGGCCGGAGGGCGTGAGGATCAGGTCGCCGGGCTCCATCGGGCACTTCTCGCCCTCGACGATGGTGAAGCCGCCGTCGCCCTCGACGACGAAGCGCACGGCGGAAGGGCTGTGCCTATGGTTGGGGGCGGTCTCGCCGGGCAGGATCAGCTGCATGCCGATGTAGATCGACGGCGTCGCCTGCATGTTGTCGAGGCCGAGGCCGGGATTGGCGAGCACCAGGACGCGGCGTTCCGCCTTCTCGATCGGGGTGAGGCGGCCGGCCTCCAGGAGCTGCGGGCGGACGTCGGCATAGCGCCACAGGGTCGGCCGGGTGCGCCGCGACGGGATGGCGTAGGGCAGCGCGGCGCGCAGCGCCGGCCACAGCGGCACCAGATTGCGGGCGGTCAGCCCCTGGCGATATTCGAGCGGCAGGTCTTCGAGGGTTCCGAGCTGCGACATGGGGGTTCCTCCGGGAGTATTCTGCCCGGCCGAGGGCCGGTCTTCCCTTCTCCCCTCGCGGGAGAAGGTGGCGCGAAGCGCCGGATGAGGGGGCGCCGCGAAGCGGCGTCGGAGAGGGTCGTCACCGTCGGGACGGATGGCGGCGCCGAGACCCCTCATCCGCCCTTCGGGCACCTTCTCCCGCAAGGGGAGAAGGGGGAACCGGTGGCGGCGGCGGCGGGGCGAGAGCCGTCGGACGTCTCCGCCGGCATGCGACCGCCCTTTCCGCTCACGCGGTCAGGCCGTTGCCGCCGTAGAGCCATTCCAGGCTGTCGTAGAACTGGGTCGGCGATTTGGAACCGAGCCACTGATTGCGCACCAGGCGCTCGACGCCCTGGGCGTGATAGACCCGGCCGAGCTCGCGGCTCGACAGGATGACGCGGTAGGCGCGCGGAATGCGGGCGGTCTGGTAGGCGAGGAAGGCGGTGGCGAAGTCGCCGTCGTGGCGTTCCAGCTCGTGACCGAGGCAGACCGCGTCCTCGAGCGCCATGCAGGCGCCTTGCGCGAAATACTGGTGGGTCGGATGGGCGGCGTCGCCGAGCAGGGTGACGTTGCCGTCGGTCCAGTTCTCGATCGGGTCGCGATCGCCGAGCACCCAACGGCGCCAGGTCTTGGGCACTTCGAGGAGTTTGCGGGCGCGCGGGACGATGTCGCCGAAGCGGGTGAGAACCTCCTCGGAGGTGCCGGGCTCGTTGGAGCCGACGTTCTCGATGTCGGTGACGAAGGTGGCGACGAGGTTGAAGGTCTTCCAGCCCTGGAGCGGATAGTGGACCATGTGGCACTTGGGGCCGGCCCACAGGGTCGCCGCGTTCCAGCGCAGATCCTCCGGCATGTCCTCGATCGGCAGCACGGCGCGATAGGCGACGTGGCCGGAGAGCCGCAGCGCGTCGCCGCCGGTCAGCTGCTCGCGGATCTTGGAGCGGACGCCGTCGCAGCCGATCGCGGCTTCCGCCTCGTGGACATGGCCGGCCTCGGTGGTGAGCCTCACCCCGCCGGGGACGTTCTCGTAACCAATCACCCGCTCGTCGTTGACCAGGGTGACGGCGGGATGGGCGATGCAGGCGTCGTGGAGGACGCCGTGCAGGTCGGCGCGATGGATCACCGCGTAGGGGTTGCGGAAGCGATCGCGGAAGGGCTGATCGACGGGAATGTCGGCGATTTCGTCGCCCGACAGCCCGTCCATCATGATCAGCTTGTCGATGTAGACCGCCTTGGCGCGGCCGGCGTCGCCGACCCCGAGCCAGTCCATGGCGTGGAAGGCGTTGGGGCCGATCTGGATGCCGGCGCCGATCTCGCCGAACTGGGGCGCCTGCTCCAGCACGGTCACGTCGCAGCCCTTGGCGGCGAGCGCCAGGGCCGCCGACAGACCACCGATGCCGCCACCGGCCACCACCACCTTGCGTCTTGCCTTGGTCATGCGAGTTCCTCCGTCGTTTCTGGTCGTTGCCATACTGAAGATCAGCATACTGTCTATCTGGTCGTGAGCCGCGCCGGTTGCGGTCCCGCGCCGGGGGGCCCGAGCGGG
>JAFHCF010000190.1:0-13465 GCA_048497495.1 Prosthecomicrobium sp. | reverse complement strand
CGCCCGCCGCGCGCCTCAGCCGCCTTCGCCCCAGGCGGCGAGGGCGTCGGTGACGGCCTGATCGCCGGCCCCCGCCTTCTCCAGCGTCAGGATCGCCCGCCGACCGCTCTCGTAGAGGATCGGCAGGTCGATCCAGCCGCGTTCCTTGAGCATCTTGAGATTGCGCTCGCGATCCTTTTCCCCGGCGCCCAGCGCGATCCAGAAGAAGTTGTCGGAGACCTTGGCCGCCGCGCCGACGAGCGGGTCGCCGCGGGCCTGCTCCGTCCCCTTCATGATCAGGCCGGGCACGTTGGTCACCGCCTTGCCGTCGAAGTCCGCCGGAACGGTGAACTTGACCTCGATCAGATGGCTCGCCGGGAACGACGTGTCGCCGTTGGGATGCATCTGCAGTACCGCGACGAAGTTGCGATCCGGGATCTCGACCCGCGCCTTGAGGATCATCGCCCCGGGCTTGGGATCGGTCGGGTCCGGCACCACGCTCCACACCGCCTTGCCCGGCGAGATCTGCGCCTGACCGCCGCCGGCCTTGGCCTCCTCGTAGAGGATCGCCTTCTGGGCGACCAGCGGCACGGCCTGGGCCGGCACCGGCTTCTCGTCGCCGCCGGAGGGCGCGACGGGCGCGACGGCGGCCGGAGCCGGCGGCGTCGACTGGAGTTGCGGCGTCGGCGTGATCGTCTGGGTCGGCACCGGCTTGACCGAATTGGCGGTGCGCCCGCCCGGATCGTCGGCGGCGAGGCGATCGCCCGACTTCGGCGCCAGCTTCTCGGCGTTCTGCCGCTGCGCCAGATCCACCATCGGCGCCCTGGCGCCGCCGAAGAAGGCCGAGATCGCCTCCCGCTGGCTCCACAGCGCCACGATGCCGATGCCGATCACCAGGATCGCGACACCGACGCCGACGAAGACCGGCAGGCGCGACGGCGGCAAATCGCCTTCGCGGGCCTCCCGGCGCCGCCTGCGACGTTTCTCGGTCTCGACCTTGCGGGGCGGCGGCGCCGTCTCGCGGGCGAAGGTCGGCGCGGTGGGTTCCTCCGCTCCGTCCGCCAGGGCGTCGCGCGCCTGGCGTCCGAGTTCGGCGGTGGCGCCCCCGAGCGCGCCGGCCTCGTCGGCGGCGCGCTTGAGAGCCCCCGGCGGCGTCGGCTTCGCCGCGACCGGGACCATGTCGTTTCGCGGCGGTGTCGGACCGGCGCCCGGCGCGTGCGTCTCGACCGGCGACCCCGGCAGCGGCGGCGCTGGCGGGGCGATCGGCTTGACCGGCGCGACGACGGCAGGCGGAGGCGCCGCCGGTTCCGCCTTCACGGCGGCGGGCGGGGACGGCGCGGCGGGGGCCGGCGAATCGGGCTTGGGTTGGCGCAACAGGCCTTTGGCTGCCTCGGATTCGACCTTGCGGATGGCGTCCTCGAGTTGGAGGCGCTGTTGCGTGATCTCGGAGGGCGGCAGCGGCGGATCGAAGGACTTCAGCTGATTGACGAGCGCCGTGCGCGCCTTCTCGTAGACCGCCCGCCGGGCCTCGCCCGTCGGCGCCGGCAGTGCCGAGATCGCCCGCTTCAGAATCGCATGATAGTCAGCCATTATTCGCCTCTGAGGAGATCCGGCCGACGGCATCGCCCGTCCGTCCGGATCGTCTGAACGTTCCCGCCCGCCCGCGCGTCACGCTCCTGCCATTCCGGCGGGAGGCGCCGCGGCGCCGCCCGTCGTCGTCGACCGTAACCATAACGCGCCGAAAGCGATACCTCCCGTCTTCGGCGCGGAATCGGTTGCCGCCGGGCCCGCTCGCCCGGCCTCCCGTCCTCAATCCTGGAACGGATCCTGGACGAGGATCGTATCCTCGCGCTCGGGGCTGGTCGACAACATCGCCACCGGCGCGCCGATCAGTTCCTCGACCCGGCGCACGTACTTGACCGCCTGCGCCGGCAGGTCGACCCAACTGCGGGCGCCGCGCGTCGACCCCTGCCAGCCCTCGATCGTCTCCCAGATCGGCTCGACCCGCGCCTGCTCGGACTGCGAGGCGGGAAAATGGTCGATCTCCCGGCCGTCGAGACGATAACGCACGCAGATCCGGATCTCCTCGAAGCCGTCGAGGACGTCGAGCTTGGTCAACGCGATGCCGTCGATGCCGCCGACTTGGACGCACTGGCGCACCAGCACCGCGTCGAACCAGCCGCAGCGCCGCTTGCGCCCGGTGACCGTGCCGAATTCGTGACCGCGCACGCCGAGCTTCTCGCCGGTCTCGTCCTTCAGTTCGGTCGGAAACGGCCCCTCGCCGACGCGCGTGGTGTAGGCCTTGGTGATGCCGAGCACGTAGCCGATGGCGCCGGGTCCGAGACCCGAGCCGGTCGCCGCCTGTCCCGACACCGTGTTGGACGAGGTGACGAAGGGATAGGTGCCGTGATCGATGTCGAGCAGCGCCCCTTGCGCGCCCTCGAACAGGATGCGGTCGCCGGCGCGGCGGCGCTGTTCGAGCAGCCGCCAGGTCACGTCCATGAACGGCAGTACCTGAGCCGAGACGGCGCCGAGTTCGTCGAGGAGGGTCTGGACCGCCACTTCCGTCTGGCCGAGGCCGCGCCTGAGCGCGTTGTGATGGGCGAGCAGCCGCTCGATCTTCATCGGCAGCGTCGCCGGGTCGGCGAGATCGGTGAGACGGATGGCGCGACGCCCGACCTTGTCCTCGTAGGCCGGGCCGATGCCGCGCCCGGTGGTGCCGATCTTGGTGCCGGAATTCGACGCTTCGCGCGCCTGATCGAGTTCGCGATGGACCGACAGGATCAGCGTGCAGTTCTCGGCGATGCGCAGGGTCTCCGGGCTCACCGCCACCCCCTGCGCCGCCAGACGTCCGATCTCGGCGACCAGGGCATGGGGATCGAGCACCACGCCGTTGCCGATCACCCCGAGCTTGCCCGGGCGCACCACGCCGGACGGCAGTAGCGACAGCTTGTAGGACACGTCGTCGATGACCAGCGTATGCCCGGCATTGTGACCGCCCTGGAAGCGAACCACCACGTCGGCGCGCTCGCTGAGCCAATCGACGATCTTCCCCTTACCCTCGTCGCCCCACTGCGACCCGACGACTACGACGTTGGCCATCTCGCCCTTTCCTGCTCCGGGGGACGCCCGGATGTTGCATCGGTGGCATCGCCACCCGCCACGCCGTCGCTCGCCCCGGTGTTGTCCACCCGGCGAGCCCGGCCCGCGACGCGTCGCGATACTCGTCCCAGACCTGCCCCGCGGACATGGGCCATCCTGCCCCGTCTCGCTCGGCGGCGGGACTATAGCTTCATTCCCCCGACGGCGCGACCCCGCCCGAACGCTCGAGACCGAAGTCGAATTCCCCCTCGATCGTGAAGCCATTCTCCGCGCCGAACCCTGCTTCGAAACCTGTCCGTCTCCATCGGAAGGTCTGTGGCCTCCATAAACCGATCTGTAACACCCTCCGTCATACCATGGTGGCGGACGCAACTCGAGCGGGTCCCGAAGAGTCCCACCGGAGTCCACCGGAGCGACGCCGCCCGTGTCGCGACGAGAAGGGGCCAGATGCGCATCGTATTGGCGGATCCCAGCCGGATCGGATTGAAACTGATGGCGAAGATGCTCACCGACGGTGGGCATGAGGTGTTGCCCTTCAGCGACGGCGCCACCGCGCTCGAATGTCTGCGCGACGACGACACCGTCGAGGTGTTGCTGACCAGCTTCGAGTTGCCGGGCGTCTCCGGGCTGGAACTGTGCTGGGAAGCCCGCCTCATCGCCAATTCGCGGCATCCGATCTACGTCGTCGCCATGTCGTCGAGCCACGACCGCGAACGGCTGATCGAGGCGCTCGATTCGGGCGCCGACGACTTCATCTGCAAGCCACCGATCGCCACCGAGCTCTTCGCCCGCCTGCGCGCCGCCGAGCGCATGACCAGCGCCCAGCGCGAACTGGTCCGCCTCGCCAACATCGACTCCTTGACGGGGCTGCCCAATCGCCGCGCCTTCTTCGAAATCGCCGGCGATGCCTGCCTGCGCAACGACGGATCGACCCCTCTGTCGCTGGTGATGTTCGACATCGACCACTTCAAGCAGGTCAACGACACCTGGGGCCACGACGTCGGCGACATCGTGCTGAAGGCCGTCGCCGAAGTGATCCGCCGCCACGGCGGTCATCCCGGCCGCATCGGCGGCGAGGAATTCGCCGTCCTCTTCGAGGGCTGGGATCTGCTCGACGCCTATCACGAGGCCGAACGCCTGAGGGCCGATCTCCAGGCGACGACGATGGAAGGCGCCGGCGTGGCGCTCTCGGTCACCGCCTCGCTCGGGGTCGCCGAACACGTCGTCGGCCAGTCGATCGATCTCCTCTTGAAGAACGCCGACATCGCGCTCTATGCCGCCAAGACCGGCGGCCGCAACCGTGTCATCGCCGCGCAGAGCTCCTCTGCCCGCGACAGCCGTCCCGAGGAACCGATCGCGGTCCAGACCATCTACCTCGCCTGCTGACGCGCGCCGCGCCGCAAGGCTCCCCCTCGACGACGCGCCTTTACATTCGCGAACGCCTCGGGTTCTCTCCCGCCGCCAGCGGGACCGGATCATGCCAGACAGCCCTCGTCGATCGACCGGACGATTCTTCGATCGTCCCTATCTGTTGCTGACCCTCGCGAGCCTGCAGTGGGCGGCCAACATCGTCGCCGGCCGCCTGGCGGTGGGCGAGATCCAGCCGATGCAACTCGCCGTCCTGCGCTGGGGCATCGTCTTCGCCGTCCTGATGGTGGTGGCGCGCAAGGGCTTCGTCGCCGAATGGCCGCGGATGCGGGCGCGCCCGGTCTATCTGCTGATGCTCGGATTGACCGGCTTCACCGTCTTCACCGCCTTCTTCTACGTCGCCGCCCACCACACCACCGGCGCCAACATGTCGATCATCCAGGGCTCGACGCCGCTCTTCGTCTTCTCCTTCGCCTATGTGGCGCGTGGACGGCCGATCGGCCCGGCCCAGGCGATCGGCATGACGCTGGCGCTCGCCGGGGTGGTCGTGGTCGCCCTGCGCGGTGATCTCGAGGTGGCGCGATCGCTGGCGATCAATCTCGGCGATCTCTTCATGCTCTTCGCCACCATCGCCTATTCCGCCTACACCGTCGGGCTCGAGAAGCGCCCGCCGGTCTCCGCCCTCTCCTTCTTCACCGCCATGGTCGGCGCCGCCTTCCTCACCTCGCTGCCGCTGGTCGGCTACGAGATGGCGACCGAACCCTTCATGGCGCCGACGGCGAAGGGCTGGCTGATCACCGCCTTCGTGGCGATCTTCCCCTCCTTCCTCGCCCAGATCTTCTACATCCGCGGCGTCGAGCTGATCGGGCCGGGCCGCGCCGGCATCTTCATCAATCTCAATCCGATCTTCGGCGCCGCCATGGCGGTCGCCTTTCTCGGCGAAGCCTTCGGCTGGTATCAGGGGGTCGGTCTCGCCCTGGTGATGGCCGGCATCGTTCTCGCCCAGAAGCGTTGAGGCCGACGTTCCGTCCGAATTCGGGTGGCGGCCGCCGCGCCGCCGCGCCATCGTCGCCGGCGAACACTCGAACAACGATCGGAAAGCCACGATGCCCGCCGCCGCCTGGGGAATGCTCCTCGTCCTCTCCATCCTGTGGGGAGGCTCGTTCCTCTTCATCCGGGTCGCCGTCGCCGAGATCCCGACGCTGTCGGTGGTGCTCGCCCGCGTCGGTCTCGCCGCGATCCTGCTCCTCGTCGCCGCCCGCGCGACCGGCGTCGCGATGCCCCGGGACCGCCTCGCCTGGCGCGACTACCTGGTGATGGGCATCCTCAACAACATCATCCCCTTCGTGCTGATCGTCTGGGGCCAGCGAACCATCGGCGCCGGCCTCGCCTCGATCCTCAACGCCACGACGCCGATCTTCGGCGTCCTCATCGCCCATGTCCTCACCACCGACGACAAGGCCACGCCGGTGACGGCCTTCGGCATCGCCGCCGCCTTCCTCGGCGTCGCGGTGTTGGTCGGCGTCGATGCCCTCGTCGGTCTCGGCGATCATCTCTTCGCCGAACTCGCCTGCCTCGGCGCCGCCGTCTCCTATGGTTTCTCCGCCCTGTGGAGCCGCCGGTTCCGGGGCCGCCCGCCGATCGCCACCGCCGCCGGCCAGTTGACCTGCTCGACCCTGATCCTCACGCCCGTGGTGCTGCTGATCGATCCCCCTTGGCAGCACGCGGCCCCCGGCGGCCTCGCCGTCGCCGCGGTCCTCGCCCTCGCCGTGTTGTCGACGGCGGTCGCCTACATCCTGTTCTTCCGCCTCACCACCACGGTCGGGCCGACCAACACCATGCTGGTCACCTTCCTCATCCCGCCGTCCGCGATATTCCTCGGCTTCGTCTTCCTCGGCGAACGCCTGGCGCCCCAACACCTCGCCGGCGTCGCGTTGATCGGCCTCGGACTGGCGGCGATCGACGGCCGCGCGTTGCGCCGCCTGTCACGGCGAAGCGCCTGAGACGAAACGAAGAACGCCGCCCGGGTGGGGCGGCGTCACGTGGAGACCGAGCAGAACGGCGAGAGCGCGAGGCTCAGTCGTCGGTGCCGAAGGCCCGGCTGAGCAGGCCGATCTGTTCGCCGACCGGATTCGGCGAGACCGCCGCCGCCGCCGCGCCTTCCTCGGTGTAGATGGCCTCGTCGAGCCGGCGGATGCGTTCCTGAAGCCGCTGCGAGCGATCGACCAGCGAGCGCAGGGCCTCCGGCACCTCGTCCCAACCGGGACCGCCGCGACCCGAACTCGGGCTCTCGATCCGCACCTTGGATTTCTCGAGACCGGCCTGCGCCTGGGTCATCTCGCCTTCGTTGACCGCCCGTTGCAGCAAGAGCCAGGAGGCGAGCTGCATCAGGCGCGTGGTCAGCCGCATCGATTCGGTGGCGTAGATCAGCGAGGCGGCGCGGCTCAGGCCCCGCGATTCCTCGCGTCCCGGCCCGTCGAGATAGGAGGCGGTCTCCTCGACCAGTTGCATGCCTTCCCGGAAGAGCGTGCGGAACGTCTCCGAACCGGTGAAGCGCGCGGCGAAATCGATGGTCTCGCCACCGACGGCTTCGGCGTCGGAAGTGGTCTCGTGATTCATCTCGCCCGGCCTCCTGGTCGAAATCGTCGCAAGGCGAACCCGCCTTCACTCGCCCTCGGCGAGCCGACATCCCGCGTCCGCCGAGCACATGCAATGCCAAACCACGACACGCCCCGACTTCCCCCGGCAAAATACCGGACGAGGGTTAACGTGCCATCACGTTTTCACACGATCGGCAAAAAGAGAGCCGCGTCGAGGCGCGGCTCTGCGAAAGTCTACAGGGAGGAGTCGAACGAAGTGGAGCT
This sequence comes from Prosthecomicrobium sp., assembly GCA_048497495.1. Lineage (GTDB taxonomy): Bacteria > Pseudomonadota > Alphaproteobacteria > Rhizobiales > Ancalomicrobiaceae > JAFHCF01. Next base: position 6,152 of record JAFHCF010000190.1, on the reverse strand, counting down.
ATCCACCGCAATCCAGTCGCCTGGATACCGACGATGGTGAAGCGGAAACCTTAATATCGGATGAAGACGCCGCCCAAATCGCCGCCGCGCCGTGCCATCCCGGGACGGTCGGCCCGGCGGCGGATCGGCAGTGTCCCGAATGCATCCATCCCGAATGGACCGGGCACCCGCCATCCCCTATTTTATTGCACCGCATCATTCGATCGCAAAAAAGCCATGAGCCCTCCGCAGATGTCCCCGCCGAGGCGACGAGGGGTCGGCACGCCCGGCTCCGACGACGGGTCGGCGCGACCGATCGGAACCAAGATTCGAACCCGCCGTCTCGACGCGGAGACCGAATCTTCACCAAGTCGGCAGTCCGGTCTCGGCAAAGCGTGGTCACGGTCGCCCGAGTTAATTCGCGGGAAACTCGTGATCGGTATTATTCGATTCAAAGCCGACCGATCTTCGCGGCGAAGGTCCGGCAAACAGTCAAGGTGTCGCATCATGATCGCCGGCCAACGTGTTCATCCCGACGAACTCATCGCCAAGGCCCGCCTCTCCGTCAGCGAGATGACAAATCTGATCGCCTCGATGGTCTCCGATCTCCCGACCGTCCGCGCCGTCGCCTTCGACGGTGAAGGCGGCGAGATCAGCGTCGACCTGGTCACCGGCAAGCGGATCGGCATCGCCGCCATCCCCGTCGCCCATGCGATGAACGAGTCGATGAACAGCCGCCTCCAGGCGCTCGACGACCTGTTCAAGCGCTGCGCCTGATCGGCCGATCGACCGTGTGAGCTTCGAACGGCGGGCCTCGGCTCGCCGTTTTCATCTTCGCGGTCCCTCGATCGGCCGACGAGCCTACGCGTCCGGCCGCCATTCGAGTTTCAGCGTCGCCAGGCCGGAGCGCGGGTTGACGCCGCGGCCGATCTCGCGGAAGCCCTGCCGGGTGTAGAAGGCGACGGCGCGCGGATTGTCGGCGTTGACGTCGAGCACCACCACGCCCGGCGACAGCCGTCGCGCCGCCTCGATCAACGCCTCGGCGATCCCCGCCCCCCATTGATCGGGATGGACCGCGATCTGGTCGAGATAGCCGGTCGCCGGATCGATCAGGACGAAGCCGACCGCCTCCCCGGTCTCCACCAATGCCACCCGGATCACCGCGCCCGCCGCCACCGCCTCGTCGAGGTGGTCGAGCAGCCAGCCGCGCCGCGCCTCGAAGTCGATCGCCGGCAGCGTCGCGGCCCACGACGCCACCCACAGGTCGGCGATCGCCGGCAGATGCGCGTCGTTCATGGCGAAGACCCCGCGCGGCGTCCGCGCCAGGATCCGCTGCTTGGCCAGCCACGGTTTGCGGCGCTTGCCCGCCACGCCGGGAGGAAAGCGCGGCGGTTCGGTCTCGTCCGCCTCGCCGATGGCCGCGAGGTGCTTGTAGAAGGCGTGGCGCGGATCGGTGTCGGCCATCGGTGGTCCCGTGTGTGGGTCAACGGTCGGTGAGGCGGATCTCGATGCGGCGATTGCGGGCATAGACCTCGTCGGTCGCGCCGTCTTCCACCGGCTGGAACTCGCCGAAGCCGGCGGCGACCAGATGCTTGGGCGACACCCCGTCCTCGATCAGTCGGCGCACCACCGCGATGGAGCGCGCCGCCGACAATTCCCAGTTCGACTTGAAGCGTCCGCCCGGCGCGATCGGCCGATTGTCGGTATGGCCGTCGACGCGCAACGTCCAGGCGACTTCCGGCGGGATCTCCTTCTCGAGATCGACCACCGCGGCGGCGAGACGGTCGACCGCCGCCCGGCCGGTGTCGTCGATCTGGTCGGAACCGACGGGAAAGAGCACTTCCGACTGGAAGACGAAGCGGTCGCCGACCACCTTGATGCCCGGCCGGTTGCCGAGGATCGCCTTGAGCCGGCCGAAGAAGTCGGAGCGATACTGCTGCAACTCCTGGACCCGCTGGGCCAGTGCCAGATTGAGACGCTTGCCGAGATCGGCGATCTTGGTCTGGCTCTCGCGGTCGCGGCTCTCGGTCGCCTCCAGCGCCTGTTCGAGCGCCGCGATCTGGCGGCGCAGGGCCGAGATCTGCTGGTTGAGCAACTCGACCTGGGCCAGCGCCTGGCTCGACAGCCGCTTCTCGGCGTCGAGCGCGGCGCCCGCCGAGGCCGCCGCCCCGCCGTTCGCCGCCGCCTGGCCGTCGCGGGCGGCGATGAGGCCCATCAGCCGCGCCTTCTCGTCCTCGGCCGCGCTCAGGTTGGCGCGCAGGCGCACCACCTGATCGTCGTCCTCCGCCTTGCCCGCCCGCTCCAACGACAGGAGTTCGGTCAGTTCGGCGATCTGACGATTGAGCTTGGTGAGCGCCGTGTCCTTGCCGGAAATCTCCTTGGAGAGGAAATACTGCGACAGCATGAACACCGAGAGCAGGAAGATGATGACCAGGAGCAGCGTCGACAGCGCGTCGACGAAGCCCGGCCAGTAGTCGATCGTGCCTTCGCGGCGGCGGCGGGCATGGCGCATCGTCACGTACTCGTCTGATCGTGATGCGGCGGCGGATCATGGCGCGGCGCCTCGGCCGGCGCGCCGAGCGCCGAGGCGATGCGCTCCAGCGTCGCCCGGGTCTGGCGATCGTTCTCGGCTTGCGTCTCGATCCAGTCGCGCAGCTGCGACTGTTCGTTGCGCACATGGCCGACGAGCCCGCGCAACGATTCCGACAGGTCGACCAGGGCGGCGGAGGTGTTGCGGCTCGACCCGCCTTCTTGGGCGACGCGGGTCAGCCGGTCGACGGCGGCGCGCAGCTGCTCGGCGATGCCGCGCCCGCCCGAGGCGTCGTCGCCGGCGAGATCGAATTCGGTCTCCGCCGAGAGCCAGTCCTCGAGTTCGTTGTAGAATCGGTTCTGCGCCTGGCTCGCCTGGAGATCGAGGAAGCCGATGATCAGCGAGCCGGCGAGGCCGAAGAGCGAGGACGAGAAGGCGACGCCCATGCCGCTCAGCGGTTTGGCGAGGCCGGTCTTGAGATCCTCGAAGACGGCGCCGATGTCGGTCGCCCCGACGTTGAGCGACTTCAACGTGTCGCCGACCGCCGAGACGGTCTCCGACAGGCCGGTGAAGGTGCCGAGCAGACCGAGGAAGACCAGCGTGCCGCCGATGTATCTGGTGATGTCGCGGGTCTCGTCGAGTCGCATGCCGATCGAATCGAGGATCGAGCGCATCACCTCCGGCGAGATGCCGGCGGCGCCGCGATCGCCGAGCAGCGCCGCCATCGGGCCGAGCAGGCGCGGCTTGATGCCGACCTCGAAGTCGGGCTCGCGGCGGCGGAAGGCGTTGGCCCAGCGCGTCTCGGGAAAGAGCCGCATCACCTGGCGCACCGCCAAGAGGATGCCCAGCGCCAACACGAGGAGGATGAAGCCGTTGAGGCCGGGGTTGGCCCAGAAGGCGAAGAGGATCTGCTTCTGTAGGATGGCGGCGACGAAACCGGCGATCACCAGGAAGATGATCATCCGCCACAGGAACACCTGGGGACTCGACAACCGGTGGGGATCGTACTCGCGTGCCATCGCTTCGCCTCGCTTCGAACCGCCCGCACAATGACCTGTTCGGCCGCCCCGAAACAAGCAGCCGATTGCGTCGATGACGCGACGAAGCCGCGCGGACCACACCCGTCGCTCAGTCGCAGGGCGCCAGACGGGCCTCGCCGCCGTCCATCGGTCGGCCGAAAAGCGCCTCGATCGTCGCGCAGGATCCCTCGGCGCAGATCCGCCAGTCGCCGGTCGCCCCCGATCGCGCCAGATGCAGCTCCGCCACAGCCGGACGATTCGGCGTCCACACCCACCACCCCCGCTCGAGCCGGGCGCCGTCGCCCGGTTCCATGCCCGCGCCCGATCCCTTGATTCGCGCCTCGGTGAGGACGATCCCGGCGGGCGTCGCCGCCCAGGTCTCGCGCCACTCGACCTTCTCGATCGAATGGGTCCAGGCGAGGGTGACGAGGCCGGCGGCGAAGCGCAGGCTCGCGGCCCCGGCGAAGAGGCAGATGGCGCTCACCCCTTCGCCCCGGCGAGACCGCGCGTCCTCAACCCGTGGATCAGGACGGCCGCGCCGCCGAGGCCGAAGCCCACCCAGTCGCTCATCGGGAAGCTGCCGACGATGGCGGCGGCGGCGAGGAGCATGATCGCCCGCTCCACCACCCCCAGGGGTCCGCGGAGCCAGCCGATCAGCCCGGCGCCGAACAGGCCCATGGCGAGAGCGGTCTTGACGAAGGCGAAGATCACCGCGCCCCAGAAGCCGAGATGAACCGCCATCGGATCGCCCGGCTGCATCATCAGCGCCGGGGCATAGACCGCGGCATAGGGGATGACGTAGCCGGCGCCGGCGATTCGCATCGCCTCCCAGCCGATCTTGTCGGGGTTCTCGCGGGCGATCGGCGCGGCGGCGAGCGCGGCGAGCGCCACCGGCGGCGACAGGTCCGCCATGATGCCGAAGTAGAAGGCGAACATGTGGGCGACGATCAGCGGCACCCCGAGCTCGGCCATCGCCGGCGCCGCCAACGCCGCGACGATGATGTAGGTCGGGATGGTGGGAATGCCGGTGCCCAGGATGATCGACAACACCATGGTCAGGATCAGCGACAGGAACAGGCTCTCCTTGCCGATGCCCACCACCCAGGTGCCGAAGGTGGTGCCCAGCCCGGTCAGCGTGAAGGTGCCGATGATGGTGCCGACGATGGCGCAGGCGACGCCGACCGAGATCGCCGTCTTGGCGCTGTCGGCGAGACTGTCGCGGCACAGAAGAAGCGTCTCCCGCCCGCCCCGGGTGAGGAGCGAGACGACGGCCAGCACCGCCACCAGCCCGGCGATCGCCGGCATGCCGAACTTCAGGAAGCTCGAGGCGACGAGCCCGAGCCCGATCCAGAACACCGTCCGTTGCCAGCCGACCGTCATCCCCGCCGCCGTTCCGGCGCCGAGGATCAGCACCACCGTCAGCGCCAACCCGAGCGTGCCGGCGAAGAGCGGGGTGAAGCCGTGGAACAACATGAAGATCAGGGCGGCGAGCGGCAGCGCGAGATACCACCGCGCCTTCAAGGCGGCGAGCGCGCTCGGCACCTCGGTCATGCCGGCGAGCCCGTGCTTGCCGGCCTCGAGATGAACCATCCAATAGGCCGAGGCGAAATAGAGCACCGCCGGCAGGGTCGCGGCGGTGACCACCGCCGAATAGGGCACGTCGAGCGTCTCCGCCATGATGAAGGCGACCGCCCCCATCACCGGCGGCATGATCTGCCCGCCCATCGACGCCGTCGCCTCGACGCCCGCCGCGAAGGCCCGGCGGTAGCCGAAGCGGATCATCAGCGGAATGGTGAACTGGCCGACGGTGACGACGTTGGCGACGCCGGAGCCGGAGATCGTCCCCATCAGCCCCGAGGAGAACACCGCCACCTTCGCCGGTCCGCCGCGCGCCCGCCCGAACAGGCCGAGCGACACGTCGGTGAAGAGATGGATCATCCCGGCCTTCTCGAGGAACGAGCCGAACAGGATGAACAGGAAGATGTAGGTCGCCGAGACGTTGATCGGCACGCCGTAGATGCCCTCGGTGCCGAAGGCCATCTGGTCGATCACCTGATCGAAGCCGTAACCGCGAGTGGCGAGCGGTCCGGGGAACCACTGGCCGCCGAAGGCATAGACCAGACAGATGCCGCACATGATCGGCAGCGCCGGCCCCATGATCCGCCGACAGGCCTCGAACACCAACACGATCAACACGACGCCGACGGCGACGTCGCGGGTGTCGAGATCGCCGGAACGCAGGATCAGCGCGTCGTGCTCGATCCACTGGTAGAGCCCGATGGCGAAGCCGAGGAGCCCGAGGCCCCAGCCGGCGACCAGTTCGAATTGCGAGCGCGACCGAAAGTTGGCGATCAGCCCGAAGGAGAGCAACAGGAGGAAGCCGACGTGGATGCCCCTGACCGCCAGCGACGGCAGGATCGGCCAGGCCGAGATGAACAGCTGAAAGGCGGAGAAGACCAGCGCGATGACGAAGGCCACCACGGCCATTCGTCCCTTGCCGAAGCCGCTCGGGAAACCGTGCTCGAACGTGTCGAGCGCGCTCGCCGGCTGAGGAGTTTCGCTCATCGTCGGGCTCCGTGACGAATCGATCGATTTCGGCGGTTGCGGCAGGAACGTCGGGGGGG
>JAFHCF010000189.1:0-3106 GCA_048497495.1 Prosthecomicrobium sp. | reverse complement strand
TCGCGCGCGCCTTCTCGTTCTCGTCCGCCGAAGACCGCCGCGCGCTCAGGCGGTGGCGATGTAGGCCCTCATCTCCGCCGCCTCGCGCTCGGCCAGTTCGATCCGCCGCGCCACCACGTCGCCGATCGAGACGACGCCGATCAGACGCTCGTCGCGCACCACCGGCATGTGGCGGAAGCGCCCCTGGGTCATGCGGCCGAGCAGTTGATCGGTGGTCTCCGCCTCGGTGCAGGTGACGACCTTGGTCGACATGAAGGCCTCCGCCGGCCGGTCGAGCGCCGCCGCGCCCTCTCCCGCCAAGGCCCGCACGATGTCGCGTTCCGAAAGGATGCCGGCGATGCGGCCGTGCGCGTCGATCAGCACCACGGCGCCGATCTTGTGGGTGGCGAGCGTCTCGCAGACCTCGCGCAAGGGCTGCTTGGGCCCCATGGTGACGACCTGGCGCCCCTTCTGAGACAGAATGGCTGCAACGGTCATGGCTGAATCCTCCCGAGATTCGTGTCCGAAATCGACGACGTCGACATGTGCGGCGCCGACCTCGAGGGTCGGATACGTGTCATTCTGCCGCACGGCTCCTGGTCATGATGCTTCCACCGGGCGCCCCGCGCAAGCAGTCCTATCGGACCAAGCCGCGAATGTGCCGCCGGCCGCCTCAATCGCGCCACGGCCGATCGAACAGACGAAATCCCAGGAAACCGGCGAGAAAGCCGCCGAGATGAGCGGCCCACGCCACCGCGCCGCCGTCGCCGCCGAAGGGCGCCGATCCCAGCACCACCAGGATGACGTTCATCACCACCAGGGCGACGATGAAACCGCGCACCCGCGGCAGCGCCAGCGCCCCGAACGCCGAGGGCAGCGGCAGCCACGGCGACGCGAAGACGAAGCGCAACACCGCGCCCATCACGCCGAAGACGACGCCCGAGGCGCCGATCATCGGCGCGCCCGATCCCCAATCGACGACGAGATGGGTCGCCGCCCCCGCCGCCGCCGAGACGATCACCAGCGCCAGGAATCGCAACGTCCCGAGCCGCTGCACCACCGCGCGGCCGACCGCCGCCAGCATCACCGCGTTCAGGACGAGATGCATCCAACTGCCGTGCAGCCCGGCATAGGTGAGGAAGCTCCACACCAGACCGCCCCAGCCGCCCGGATAGGCCGGCACCCCCGCCTCCAGGACATAGCGATCGGGAATGAAGGCGAACAGCGCCAGGACCATGTCGTCCTCGCCGGGTGTCAGGAAGCCGCGTAGGAGGTGGATGGCGACCAGCACCACGACGATCGCCACCAGTGGTTTCGGCAGATCGAACATCGGTTCGCCCCGACCATCTCCAGCACGTTCTTCCACCTTCGTCCCCTCTTTCCACATGCGCTCGGCGACGAGCGGCATCGCGCTCGTCCGCGCGTGGCGGCAAGGTGCCCCGGCCCCCCGGCGATGTCCACGTCTCGTTTCGGAGCGGAATCCTCCGGCACGAAACTGGCATCCTCGAGGAAGTGTGAAGACGCTCATGCCGAACCGGTCCCGAAACGGCACACCTGTCGGTGCCGACGGGGACGAGACGGCATGGGAACACGGCATTTCGGAGCGCCCGACAGGGGCGCGGGTGTCCCGCCAACGGCCGTCAGTGCCGAAACGGGGCGCTCGGTGGAAAGACGAGACGGGGCATGGGGTCATGAAACATTCTTCGACGCGCGAACTCTACGAATATTGGCAACGGTTGCGCGGCTCCAGGCCGGCTCCCGACCGCGGTGAGATCGAGCCGTCCGACATCCGGCGGATCCTCGGCGACACCTTCATTCTCGAGGTCGTCTCGCGGAACGAATATCGCTTCCGGCTCGCCGGCACCCGGGTCTGCGCCCTCTACGGCCGCGAACTGAAGGGCAAGGACTTTCTCGCCTTCTGGAAGGGCAAGGACCGCGAGGCGATCGCCACCCTGCTCGCCGCCGTCTCCCAGGACGCCGCCGCCGCGGTCTTCGGCGCGGCCGGCCGCTCCGCCCATGATCGCGATCTGCCCTGCGAGATCCTGCTCCTGCCGATCCGCCAGAGGGACGGCGGTTTCAACCGCATCATCGGGTCCCTGGTGCCGATGCAGGACCCCTATTGGATCGGCATTCATCCGATCATGTCCCAGACCGTCACCAGCCTGCGCCTGATCTGGCCCGATGAGCGCCCGAGCTTCCTGCGGCGCGGCGACGATCTCGACCTCGAGGACGTCGGGGCTCCCGCCGGCGGCGAGGCGTCGCCCCGCCATGGCGAAATGCCCCCACGCCCCGGCGTCCCCGTCCGCACGTCGCCTCTCAGCCCCTGGAGCGGCCATCCCAACCGCCGCGTCGGGCATCTCGTCGTCCTCGACGGCGGAAAGTCGGACGGACACAGCCTCTCGTAGCGGTGACCGAAACGTCCGATTAACCAACCACGGTTAGTCTCGGGGACGAGTTGAGATTCCGGCCCCGGGGTTCCGAAATGGCACTAGCGCGCAAACCGATCGCCCCAGCCCCGACGAAGGCGGCCGATCGGCGCATCCATCAGCGGGTGAAGGTGAACCTGCTCGGCCGCTGCATGCTCGAGGATCGACGCGAATTCACCTGCCAGGTCGTCGACATGTCCCCCGGCGGCGCCGCCCTGATCGTGCCGGTGGTCGGCCGCATCGGCGAGCGCGTCGTCGCCTACATCGACCACATCGGCCGCATCGAGGGTCGCCTGGTGCGCCAGATCGACGGCGGATTCGCCATGTCCATGGCGATGTCGGCGCGCAAGCGCGACAAGCTCGCCGCCCAGCTGACCTGGCTCGCCAACCGCCACATCCTCAACCTGCCCGAGGATCGCCGCCACGAGCGCTTCGTGCCGCGCAACCCCTTCTCCAAGCTCGTCCTGCCCGACGGCAGCGAGATGCGTTGCCGCATCCTCGACGTCTCGCCCTCCGGCGCCGCCATCCAGGTCGATCCCAAGCCCGCCGTCGGCACCCCGGTGTCGCTCGGCATGATGCGCGGCCGCGTCGTGCGCCGCTTCGACGAAGGCGTCGCCATCGAATTCGCCATCGTCCATTCGAGCGAGACGCTGCAGACCTACTTCGCCTGATCGGCGCCGCGTTCCCGGTGTTCCTCGGCC
>JAFHCF010000188.1:0-4750 GCA_048497495.1 Prosthecomicrobium sp. | reverse complement strand
GCGCGCGGCGGGCCCCCCCGCCTGCGCCGAGAAGGCGGCGACCTCGTCCTCGATCGCGGCGATGAGATTGCGTTCGACGGCTCGGATGCGGTCGATGCGCAGCCCCGAGGTGTCCGACCAGTCGAGCGCCGTCGGTTGGTCGGTGTCGGCCTCGGCGATGGCGCGGCGCATGTTGCCGAGCATCGGCGAGATCGCCGAGGCGACGGCGAACGTGTCGGAGAACGGCCGCGGCGACAGCGACTGGAAGGTCCGCCCGAGGGAATCCTCCTCGGTGGCCAGTTGAACGATGCGCTTGGGATCGCGCGACAGGACGTTGACCGTCACCCCCGACAGCAGCGACGTGCCGAGCGATCGCTCGGCGCCGCTGCGCTCCCGCGCGCCCACCAGGAAGACATAGGCGTCGACCTTGCGGGCGATCTCGGAAGGATCGAGCTTGCGCGTCACGGCCGGCACGATCTCCATCAGGTCGGCGATCGCGGTCTCGTAATACTCGATCGTGCTGTAGACGTCGTAGCTGCCGGCTTGAACATCCGACCGCGAACGCGAGATGAGCGAGAGCGAGGATTCGGCGTCGTCGAGACCGTCGAGCACTGCCTTGTCGGGCTTCTCGGCGCGCATCGCCTCGACGGCGCGGCGGAAGGCGTCGATCGCCGTGTCGCTCTCGGCGATCCGCGCCTTGAAGTGGACGCGGTCGCGGCGCGGCGAGCCCACCACCATGATCGCCTGATTGCTCTCCTCCTGGAGCTCGTAGACCAGATCGGCGACGCGGGCGTCGAGATCGACGACGTTGCGCATCAGGCCGGCGGAATGGAGGCTGTCGACGAGCGAGCCGAAGGACAGGGCGGCGAGGCCGAGCATGATGACGAGCGGCACGACGCCGAGGATGGCCATGCGCCAGCGCAGGGGGATGCGGTCGAGGAGCCTGGGTCCGGCGAGGGGAGAGCGGGCCGCGCGAGACGCCAGATCGGCGCCGATCGCCCCGTCCTGGCGCATGATGTGATCGTAGAGCCAGGCGCGGGCGAATTCGACGATGCGGGCGGCCTGTTCGGCGTCGCGGGCGTCCATCGGATGGGCCACCATCATCGACCGCGAGGTGATGAACTCCGAATGCCGTCGCCCCAGGTCATGGCAGCCGAGGTCGCGCAACAACCGGCTCTCGGTCTCGAAATGGCGATCGAAGGCGGAGAGGAAGCTGCGCAGCAGGCGCGCCGACGCCCGGCGATGGCCGCGCGCGTGGGCGGCCTCGATCTGGCCGAGGATCTCGATCAGTCGCGCGTGCTCGGTGTCGATGATGTCGATGCCGACCTTGACGATTTCATCGACCATGGCGACCTGCCGAGCCCTGGGTCGCGATACGTCCGGCTCGCCCTCACGGAACACCGCCATGGGAGTCCGCCGCCGAGCCGTCCAGCGCCCGGTCATGGATGTGGGCGCTCGTGAAGGCGCCCGCCCTGACATCCGTCAAATATAAGCACGGCACCGAATGTGTCGAAAGAGCGCAGACAACCCGGGGGTGGAACGGTGGCGCGATGAAATCACCGATCGCGGCGCGCCGGTCGCGATGGCGGCGACGCACCGTGGCGCCGCCCCTTTTCTCGGTCGCGGGCTTCGGCGAAGATCCCGCGCCTCGGTCATGCGCGCGTCACACGCCCTGGACCAGGATGCGCGTTTTCGTCCCGCCTATCGGAGAAGTCTCATGCAATCCGCCGTCGTCGTCGTCGCCGAACCCGAGGATCTCGACATCCCCGCGGTGGTGCGCCTGTGGGAGCGTTGCGGGCTGACCCGGCCGTGGAACGATCCGGTCGACGACATCCGCATCGCCCACGACACCGGCCACGGCGCCGTTCTCACCGCCTACCATGGCGAACGTCTGGCCGGCGCCGTCATGGTCGGTCACGACGGCCATCGCGGCGCGGTCTATTATCTCGGCGTCGACCCCGACGCCCGCCGCCTCGGCATCGGTCGGCGCCTGGTCGAGGCGGCCGAGGTGTGGTGCCGGGCCCGAGGCGTGCCGAAGATCAATCTCCTGGTGCGCCGGGAGAACGCCGGCGTCGTCGCCTTCTACGAGGCGCTCGGCTGGCGCGACACCCACACCGTCTGCCTCTACCGCACGCTGGATCCGGCCAAGGCGGAGGGCGAGGCGGTGATGAAGGCCGATTGGGCGGCGAAGCTCGGCGGCTGATCCGCCGAGCGCGGTCTCACACCGGGACGATCAGGCGAACCCGTCGTCGTCGAAGCCGCCGGTGAAGTCGATGTCGTCGGCGACGAACGCCTCGCGCGACGGCGCCTCGCCGCCGAAGCCGCCGCCGCTCGCGTTGCCGGCGCTACGGTCACCCTCGAAGTGGGTGGCGTTCTCGGCGGCCGTCGCACCGCCATCGAACAGGCCGGAGGCCGTCTCATGGCCGGATCCACCGGTTCCGCCGCCGAACAGGCCCTTCAAGGCCTCGAAGGCGAAGAGGCCACCGGCGACGCCGGCCCCGGTCCTCAGCGCGCTCCCCCAGAAGCCACCGCTCTGCGGCTGCGTCGGGGCGCCCCACGGGCCGGACGCCTGAGGCGTGCCCCAGGGCCCGGATTGCGCCGGCTGCGCCGATCCGCCGAAGAGGCCGCCGCTCCGCGGGGCCGGCCCGCCGAAGAGCCCGCCGCTCTGCGGGTGGGCGCGGGCCTGGAGATCCTCGACCTCGGCCGCGAGCTCCCGCGCCTGCTGCTCCAGGGCGTCACGCTCCCGCTCGAGGCCGACCACGACCTTGACCAGGCCGAGGGCGGCGGCCGGATTGGCGGCGAGCTCGGCCTCGACCGCGCGGATCGCCTCGCGGTCCTCCGATCCCGACCCCATCATCCGGATCTTGGCGAAGACGTCCCTGATGATCTGGGCTTCCTGCGGCGTCATGGGTCTCTCCTCGTGCCGATGTGGCTTTCCCTCTCGGGCGGCGACCTGCCACAGATGGGAAATCGATCCCCCGATGAGAAGAGCCGATGGCGACATCGTGAGGGCGGAAGCGCGGCGGCGGCGCGTCAGCCCTTGAAATGCTTGGAGAGCTTGAGGCCCTGGGCCTGATAATTCGAGCCGATGCCCTGGCCGTAGAGGCTTTCGGGGCGCTCGCCCATGCGCTCGTAGACGAGGCGCCCGATGGTCTGGCCGTGATCGAGGATGAAGGGCACCTCGTGGGAGCGCACCTCGAGCACGGCCCGGGAGCCGGTGCCGCCGGCCGTCGCCGCGCCGAAGCCGGGGTCGAAGAAGCCGGCGTAGTGGACGCGGAATTCGCCGACCAGCGGATCGAAGGGCACCATCTCGGCGGCATAGTCGCCCGGTACGTGCACCGCCTCGCGGGAGACCAGGATGTAGAATTCGTCCGGGTCGAGGATCAGCGAGCGCTGGGCGCCGCGCCGCACGATCGGCTCCCAGAAGTCGAGGACCTCGAGCGCCGCCTTCTCGTCGACGTCGATGACGCCGGTGTGGCGCCGTGCCCGCCAACCGACGAGCCGGCCGCCGGCGCCGTGATGGGCGAGCGCCCCCGCCGTCTCGCTCCAGGCGCCGCCGTCGAGATCGATCGACAGCGTCAACCCGCCCTGGAACACCTGATCGCCGCCCGAGACGATGGTCTCGCGGGCATGGACCTCGGCCAGTTCGGGGTCCGACAGCCGGGCCTCGCCACGGCGGAAACGGATCTGCGACAACCGCGACCCCGACCGCACCAGCACCGGGAAGGTGCGGGGTGAGATCTCGAGATAGAGCGGCCCGTGGTAGCCGGCGGGAATCGTGTCGAAGGCGCGGGTCTGGTCGGCGATCACCCGGGTGAAGACGTCGAGCCGCCCGGTCGACGACTTCGGATTGGCCCCGGCGGCGATGTCGTCGGGAAGCCGGAGGCTCTCCATCAGCGGCACCAGATAGACGCAGCCGGTCTCCAGCACCGCGCCCTGGGAGAGGTCGATGGTGTGCAGCGTCAGCGCCCGGATCTTGGCGTCGACCGACAGATCCGGCCCCGGCAGGAACGACGCCCGCACCCGGTGGGCGACGGCGCCGAGCCTCAGATCGAGGCTCGCCGGCTGGATCTGGTCGGCGTCGAAGGGCCGCTCGGTGCGGATCGCCCCGGCTTGCGCGAGCGCCCGAATGTCCTGAACCGCCAGGATGCCCTGCCGTGTGTCCGCGCCCATCGTGTCCGTCCCGAGATCCCGAGAATTGGTGTCGCGTTTCCTAGCCGATCGCGGTGCCGATGACCACTCCCGCCGGTCCGGCGCTCGTGGCGAACCCTCGGCCTGTCCCCCCGTCATTACCGGGCTGCGGACCCACGGCTGTCCGGTTCGCCGCCCGGCGATCGCGCCCCGATCTCTGATCAGAAAGACGGTCATGGTGTTTTCCAGAGGCGGTGGTTCGGCACGGCGCACTCCCTTCTCCCTTCGCGGGACCTTTGCGTAATTCGTCTGATCCTCTTGGCAATGATGGTGCGCGATGGTTCGAGACGGCGTGCGTCGCACGCCTACTCACCATGAGGCTATTGAATTTGCTTCGAAAAGCCCAAGAACGCCTCATGGTGAGGAGGGCCGTAGGCCCATCTCGAACCATCACGCGAGGACGTCGAAAAGGGCTTCGGTCGAATTTTGCAAAGGCCCCGCAGGGGGAGAAGGGAGGCGCGCATTCGCGCGGGGGCGAACAGGACAGCCCCGGGTCATAACCCACTGCTGTCCGGTTCAGGCCGTCGTCGACTGCAGCAACCGTCTGACGACACACGCGTTCGAGAGCGTGCTCGGCGAT
>JAFHCF010000187.1:0-42069 GCA_048497495.1 Prosthecomicrobium sp. | reverse complement strand
GGCCGCCAGGGTTCCCCGTGGCGGCCTCTGTCGTGTCGAAACCCTCCGTCTCGCGACCGATCAGCCGCCGAAGGGATTGAGTTTCTTCCACAAGGGCTTGGCTTCGGCCGGCGCGGCTTCCGGGACGCTCGTCGGCGTGCTCGCCGTCGTCATCGTCGCCGTCTCGGCCACCCGTCCCGGCTGGGGACGCGCCGCCGGAACCGGCACGGAGATCGCCTGCGCCGTCGGCGTCGTGATCGTCCGCGCCGCGATCACTTGCGAGGCGGTATCGGCCGCCGGCGTCGAACGCGCGCCGAAGGAGAACAGACGATCGGCGAAGCTCGTCTCGGCCGGTGTCACCGGCTCGGTGGCGAGCGCGACGCGGGTCGGCGTCATCATCGGCGAGACGCGCGGCACCGGCACGTCGATCGGCGCCGGCGTCATCGCGACGCCCCCCTCCTCGCTCGGAGCGCCGAACCAGGCGGCGATCGCCGTTCCGGCGGGCTTGACCGGCGGCTTCGACTTCTCCAGCCGCTCGGCGACGAGGCGTTCGGTCGCCTTGCGGTCGGCGTCGTCCAGCGCGGCGACCACCACCTTGAAGGCCTGATCGTCCTCGCGTTCCTTCTCGGCGACGCGGGTGGCGATCTCCGTCGGCACTTCGTAGGCGGGGCAGGCGCCACCGGGATTGAAGGTGGAGGAATTGGGATCGTTCGTGCGCGCGTCGAAGACGTATTGCCTGTCGCAGACGTCGACCTTCGGTTCGAGCTTGGTCACCTCGAAATGGTCGTAGCCCTTCTTGATGTTCTTCCAGAACGCCATGTTCGGGTTGCGACGATTCTTCGCCAGGTTTTCCGCCGTCATGTGGAAGGGGAAGGCCTGGACCTGGAACGACTTCTGACCACCGGCGAAAGCCTCGCGGGCCAGCGCGTAGATTTCCTCGACCTGCTCGTCGGTCATGACGAAACAGCCGGCCGAGCCGGTGCAGCTGCCGTGCACCATCACCGCCGCCCCGGTCCGCCCGAAGGCGCGGTCGAAGGCGTTGGGATAGCCGACGTCATAGGCGAGATGGAACTGCGAGTTCGGATTCATCCGCCCCGGCGTCACCGTGTAGAAGCCCTCCGGCGACTGCTTGTCGCCTTCGCGGATCTTCGGCCCGAGCTTTCCGCCCCAGGCGCACATCGGATAGCTCTTCAGCAGGGCGTAGCGGCCCGACTTGTCGCGCTTCCAGATCTCCAGCGAGGATTCCTGCTTGAAGGCGCGCACGAGGATCGGGTCCTCCTTGCGCATGCCCTTGCTCTCCATCAGGGCGAGCGTGTCGGCCTTCAGCGGCCGAATGGCCTTGCCGGAGCCGAAGCTCGACTGCATCTCGTCCTGGCACGATGCCAGGAAGAGGCCGAGCGAAGCGACCATCGCGGCTCGCATCATCGTCTTCAACGCCATCTACCCACCCGACTGAAAGCCCGGACACCAAAAGCGGAAGAGCGACCGAGCACCCCCGGACCGGCGGCCGCGCCGCCTCGCCCCTTGGTCTGTTCGACGATGGTACTCCTCAGCACCTTGCCCGATGGTTACCGAAACGCGACCGTCGGGCGAGGCGAGTGACGGAGGATCCGTCGAACAGTCTAGCTGAAAACAAATTTTACGGCAAAACCGCGTCCGCGACTCTCCGTCTCATTCCTCATGGTGAAGAATCGGTGAATGGGCGTCCCGAATCGGGACACGCCACCCGGGCCATGGTCCGACCGGCTCGCTCGCGCCGACCGAAAGATCAGAGAGAACGGCCGATTGCCAGGAACTTGTCGCCACGGGCGTTCCGCAGTTCGTCGGGCGAAAGGCCGCCGAGTTCGCCGAGCGCCTGGACGATCACCGCCCCGGCCGCCTCGATCACTTTTTCCGGAGCGCGGTGGGCGCCGCCCAGCGGTTCCGACACGATGCCGTCGATCACCTTGAACTTCAGGAGATCCTGCGCGGTGATCTTCATCCCCGTGGCCGCGTCCTGGGCTCGCGCGCTGTCGCGCCACAGGATCGAGGCGGCGCCCTCCGGCGAGATCACCGAATAGATCGCATGCTCCAGCATGTAGACCCGGTTGGTCGCGGCGATGGCGATGGCGCCGCCCGAGCCGCCCTCGCCGATGATCAGCGCGACGTTGGGCACGCCGAGCCCGAGGCAGGCATCGGTGGAGCGCGCGATCGCCTCCGCCTGACCGCGTTCCTCGGCGCCGATGCCGGGATAGGCGCCGGCCGTGTCGACCAGGCTGATCACCGGAATGGCGAAACGCTCCGCCAGTTCCATGATCCTGACCGCCTTGCGGTAGCCCTCGGGCTTGGCCATGCCGAAATTGTGCACCAGCCGCGACGCGGTGTCGGAGCCCTTCTCGTGGCCGATCACCGCCACCGGCTGGCCCTCGATGCGGCCGAAGCCGCCGACGATCGCCGCGTCCTCGCCGAAGGCGCGATCACCGGCGAGCGGCGTGAAGTCCTCGATCAGGCCGGCGACGTAGTCGACGAAATGCGGCCGGTCGGGATGGCGCGCGACTTGCGTCTTCTGCCAGGGCGTCAGCTTGAGATAGAGGTCGGTGAGCGCCTGGACGGACTTGGCCTCGAGCTTCTCGATCTCGTCCTTGACGTCGACCGCGGCCCCCTTCTCCGCCAGCGCGCGGAGTTCCTGGATCTGGCCTTCGAGATCGGCGACCGGCTTTTCGAATTCGAGATAGCTGTGCATGTTTCAGGCTGTCCCCCGGGGGAGAAGATCGACCGACGGAGGCTTGCGCTCCGCCGCGACGGGGATGGTTTCGCTCCGTCGCGCTCCGCTTTGCGTCGCAGCACCCGGGTTTGCGTCGCAGCACCCGGGCGAAGGCGCCACCTGGACACGCGGCCCGGCGGAACGCCGGAACACGACCGGCTTCGTCGCGCGCAAATCGCCACGCCCGACCCCGAATGTCAAGCGATGGCCCTTTCGTCGACGCCGGAGTGCTGTCCCGGCGCCCCATTCAAGAGGTCTCGCCGGCCAGCGGGTGATGGTTCTCCACCAAGTCCCGGAGCCGCTCGTCGAGCACATGCGTATAGATCTGTGTCGTCGAGATGTCCGCGTGGCCGAGAAGTTGCTGGACCACCCTGAGATCGGCGCCGTGGGCCAGGATGTGGCTGGCGAAGGCGTGGCGCAGCACGTGCGGGCTGACCAGCGCCGGGGCGATGCCGAGGCGGACGGCGAGATCCTTGAGATCGCGGCCGAAGGCCTGCCGCGTGGTGTGGCCGCTGGCGCTCCACGAGGGAAAGAGCCAGCGCTCCCCCGCCTTCCATCGCCCCTCGGCCCTGAGATGGGCGACATGGGCCGCCATCGCGGCCCGCGCCCGGCTCGACAGCGGCACCAGCCGGTCCTTCGAGCCCTTGCCGCGCACGGTGAGGAACGGCGCCTCGCCACGCATCGCGCTCGCCGGCAACGACACCAGCTCGGAGACGCGCAGGCCCGTCGCATAGACCGTCTCGAGCAGACAATGGAGTCGCAGGCGCCGGCCGCGCGTCGCCGGCGAGATCGCCTCGCCGTCGTCGTCGACCGCCTCGGCGTCGCGTTTGGCCGTTTCGATCAGGGTCTCGACCTGGGCCTCGCTCAAGACCTTGGGCAACGGCCGCCCTTTCCTCGGCGCGTCGATCGTGCCGGTCGGGTCGTCCGCCCGGAACCCCTCGCCATAGAGGAAGCGGTGGAACTGACGGATCGCCGAGAGATGGCGTGCCTGGGTCGAGGCGGCGAGCCCGCGCCCCGCCAGTTCCGCCATGTGATCGGCGACGTCGACGGCCTCCGCCGCCCCGGCGGCCTTGCCGCGGGCGCCGAGAAAGGCGGCGAAGTCGCCGAGGTCGCGGGCATAGGCGTCGAGCGTCGCCCGCGCCGCGCCGCGCTCGGCCGCCATCATCTCCAGGAAGGTCTCGAGGACGACGCCGCCGCCCATGCGCTCACCTCGGATCGAGTCGATCCTGCGGAACGCGAATGGTCATCTCGCGCGGGTGCGGATCGACGAAATTGGCGAGCGCGAACATGGCGGCGAATCCCAGCGCCGCGACGACGGCGACACCGAACAGGAAGCGGATCAGGCTCGGCATCTCAGGCTGTTCCTCCACGACCGCGAAGGGCGGTCGTCTCCGGATCGGGCCGACGGTCGACGAGGATCCGCCTCGCGGCCCCTGATCCACGCCATCGCCACCGGAACGGCGAATCGCTTCGCCGATCACGGCCGATGTCCTCGACATTTCCTCGAACCGCCCGGTCGCGCAAGCGCGACCGCTTTCGAAAAGGACTGGCGCGCGGGCGCCACCGTTCACGAGAAGGTCTTCGCGCGCGGGCTGGGAGACCTCCGAGAGGCGTGCGCCCACCGGGCGACGCTCCCGACGCGAGGCGCCGAACGAGGACGACGGCGGCGGCCTCCACCCCACCCGAATCGAAGGAAAGCTTGACGAAGACGGCGTCATCGGGCCAAAGCTCGCGCCGCGAGACGATGCCGGGGCCGGTCCCGGCCGAAGGTGGATGAGACGAGTGCGGTCGGAACCGACGGGGCCCTCGAGCGAGGACGGAAACACCACCATGGTGAGCGAGGCGAAACGTGGCGATGTCGCGCGCGGCCGGCGGATCCTCTCCGCGCTGGGTGATCGCTCGATCGTCTTCGTCGGCATGATGGGGGCCGGCAAGACCACCATCGGCCGGCGCGTCGCCCACCGCCTCGACCTGCCCTTCGCCGACGTCGACATCGAGATCGAGAAGGCGGCGGCCCAGACCATCCCCGAGATCTTCGCCGAACACGGCGAGGCCTATTTCCGCGACGGCGAGCGCCGCGTCATCGCCCGCCTGCTCGGCGACGGGCCTCAGGTGCTGGCGACCGGCGGCGGCGCCTTCATGAACGCCGAGACCCGCGCCGCCATCGCCCGCCGCGCCGTCTCGGTGTGGATCTCAGCCGACGCCGACGTGCTTTGGGCGCGTGTCCGCACCAAGCCGACCCGGCCGCTGCTGTCGACACCCGACCCGGAAGGGACGCTGCGCCGCCTCGTCGCCGAGCGTTACCCGGTCTATGCCCACGCCGACCTGAAGGTGAACACCCGCGACGTCACCAAGGACGTGATGGCCGAGGAGATCCTCGCCACCCTCGACGCCTTCTTCACCGCCGACCCGAAGGCCGCCGCCGAACCCAGCCCCGGAGAACCGACATGACCGCTCCCACCGTGGTGCCCGTGGACCTCGCCGGCCGCGCCTACGACATCCTCGTCGGCCCCGGCCTGCTGGCGGCCCTCGGCGACGAACTGGCGCGCCGCTTCCCCGGCGCCCGCTACGCGGTGATCACCGACGAGACCGTCGCCGAACACCATCTGGAGACGGTCGCCCGCTCGATGACCGATGCCGACCTCGCCTTCTCCTCGATCGTCGTCACCCCCGGCGAGGCCTCCAAGAGCTTCGAGACGCTGGAGAGCCTCGTCGACGGCGTGCTCTCCGCCCGGCTCGAGCGCGGCGATCTGCTGATCGCGCTGGGCGGCGGCGTCATCGGCGATCTCGTCGGCTTCGCCGCCGGCGTCGTCCGTCGCGGCATGCGCTTCGTCCAGGTCCCCACGACGCTGCTCGCCCAGGTCGACAGCTCGGTCGGCGGCAAGACCGGCATCAACACCCGCCACGGCAAGAACCTCGTCGGTCTCTTCCACCAGCCGGCGCTGGTCGTCGCCGACACCGGCGCCCTCGACACACTCCCCTTGCGCCACCTGCGCGCCGGCTATGCCGAAGTGGCGAAATACGGCCTGATCGACGACGCCGAGTTCTTCCGCTGGCTCGAGGGCAACCACGCCGAGATCTTCGCCGGCGGCCCCGCCCGCATCGGCGCCATCGCCGCCTCGTGCCGCGCCAAGGCCCATGTGGTGAAGATCGACGAGACCGAGCAGGGCCCACGCGCCCTCCTCAACCTCGGCCACACCTTCGGCCACGCGCTCGAAACCGCCTGCGACTACGACGCCGAGCGGCTCGTCCACGGCGAGGCGGTGGCGATCGGCATGGTGTTGGCGCATGAATTCTCGGCCCGGCAGAACCTCGCCTCGCCCGACGACACCGTCCGGGTGAAGGCCCATCTCGCCGCGGTCGGCCTGCCGACGTCGCTTTCCGAGATCCCCGGCGATCTCGGCACCGCCGACGACCTGATGCGGGCGATCTTCCAGGACAAGAAGGTCAAGCGCGGCCGCCTGACCTTCATCCTGACCCGCGGCATCGGCGAAGCCTTCATCGCCGACGACGTGGTGCCCGACTCGGTGCGCGACTTCCTGGCGGAAAAGCTCGCCGGCTGAGGTGGGGCGGAGAGACGGAATCGCGCCGCGGACGCCGGATCGATCACCGCTCGTGAGGTCCCGAACGCGTCGGAACCTCACGAGTTCGGATCTCTCCTTCAGATCGCGAAGTCCGCCGCCGCCTCGAGCAGGTGGCGGACGATGTGGTCCGCGGCCTCCTCAGCCGTCGCCTCGGTCGTGTCGATCCGGATCTCGGCGTCGAGCGGCGGCTCGTAGGGGCTGTCGATGCCGGTGAAGTTCTTGAGGTTGCCGGCCCGCGCCTTGGCGTAGAGCCCCTTGACGTCGCGCCGCTCGCATTCCTCGATCGGCGTGTCGACGAAGACCTCGACGAACTCGCCCGCATGCATCAACTCGCGCACCATCCGCCGATCGGCGCGGAACGGCGAGATGAAGGACACGAGCACTATCAGCCCGGCGTCGGTCATCAGCTTGGCCACTTCACCCACCCGGCGGATGTTCTCCACCCGGTCGGCATCGGTGAAGCCGAGATCGCGGTTCAACCCGTGGCGGACGTTGTCGCCGTCGAGCAGGAACGTGTGCATGCCGAGCGCGTGCAGCTTGCGCTCGACGATGTTGGCGATCGTCGACTTGCCCGAGCCCGACAGACCGGTGAACCACAGGACTCGCGGCTTCTGGTTCTTCTGGGCGGCATGGGTCTCGCGGTTCACGTCGATCGCCTGCCAATGGACGTTGGTCGCCCGGCGCAGGCCGAAGTCGATCATGCCGCAGGCGACGGTCGCATTGGAGAAGCGGTCGATCAGCACGAAGGCGCCGGTCTCGCGATTGTCCTTGTAGGAATCGAAGGCGATCGGCTCGGTCAGCGAGATGTTGAGGAACGCCACCTGGTTGAGCTTCAATTCCTTGGCGGCGAGATGCTCGAAGGAATTGACGTCGATCTCGTGCTTGATCTCGGTGACGCTCGCCGACACCGTCCGCGTCCCGCACTTCAGCAGGTAGGGCCGGCCCGGCAGCAGATGGTCCTCGGCCATCCACACCAGATGGGCGGCGAACTGGTCGGCGACCTCCGGCCGCGCGTCGACGGCGGCGAGCACGTCGCCCCGGGAGATGTCGATCTCCTCGTCGAGCACGATGGTGACGGCCTCGCCGGCCTGAGCCTCGGCGAGATCCCCGTCGTAGGTGACGATGCGCGAGACGGTGCCGATCTTGCCGGACTTCGCCACCACCAGCTTGTCGCCGGGCTTGACGACGCCGGAGGCGATGGTGCCGGAGAAGCCGCGGAAGTCGAGGTTCGGCCGATTGACCCACTGGACGGCCATGCGGAACGGCTTGGCGACGGCGCGTTCCTCGACGTCGACCGTCTCCAGATGCTCGAGTAGCGTCTGCCCGGTGTACCAGGGCATGTTCTGCGAACGCACCGAGACGTTGTCGCCGTAGCGCGCCGACATCGGCACCGCGACGATCGTCTCGAAGCCCATGTCGCGGGCGAAGGTCTCGAACGCGTCGCGAATGCGGCCGTAGACGTCGGCGGAGTAGTCGACCAGATCGATCTTGTTGACCGCCAGCACCACGTGGCGAATGCCGAGCAGCGAGACGATGAAGGCATGGCGGCGCGTCTGGGTGACGATGCCGTGGCGGGCGTCGACCAGGAGCACCGCGAGGTCCGAGGTCGAGGCCCCGGTCGCCATGTTGCGGGTGTACTGCTCGTGGCCGGGAGTGTCGGCGACGATGAACTTGCGCCGCTCGGTGGTGAAGAACCGATAGGCGACGTCGATGGTGATGCCCTGCTCGCGCTCGGCCTCCAGGCCGTCGAGCAGCAGCGCCAGATCGATCTCCTCGCCGGTGGTGCCGAACTTGCGGCTGTCCTTGGCGAGCGACATCAGGTGGTCCTCGAAGACCAGCTTGGTGTCGTAGAGGAGACGTCCGATCAGGGTCGACTTGCCGTCGTCGACCGAGCCGCAGGTGAGGAAGCGCAGCAGGCTCTTGCGCTCCTGTTCGGCGAGATATTCGGCGAAGGCGACGGGATCGTGGGCGAGAGGAACGGCGGTGGTCATCAGAAATAGCCCTCGCGCTTCTTCTTTTCCATCGAGCCCGATTCGTCGTGATCGATCAGGCGCCCCTGACGTTCGGAGGTCTTGGCGATCAACATCTCGCGGACGATCTCGGGAAGCGTGGTGGCGGAACTCTCGATCGCCCCGGTGAGCGGATAGCAGCCCAGCGTGCGGAAGCGGACGAGCCGCATCTCCGGCGTCTCGCCGGCCTCGAGCGGCAGCCGCTCGTCGTCGACCATGATCAGCATGCCGCCGCGATCGACCACCGGCCGCATCGCCGCGTAGTAGAGCGGCACGATCGGAATGTCCTCGGCGAGGATATATTGCCAGATGTCGAGCTCGGTCCAGTTCGACAGCGGAAAGGCGCGGATCGATTCACCCGGCGCCACCCGTGCGTTGTAGAGCTGCCAGAGCTCGGGACGCTGGTTCTTCGGGTCCCAGGCATGGGTCGCGGTGCGGAACGAGAAGATGCGCTCCTTGGCGCGGGACTTCTCCTCGTCGCGGCGCGCCCCGCCGAAGGCGGCGTCGAAACCGTACTTGGTCAACGCCTGCTTCAACCCTTCCGTCTTCATCACGTGGGTGTAGGTCGACGAGCCGTGGGCGAAGGGGGTGACCCCGGCCGCCACCCCGTCCTCGTTGACGTGCTCGATGAAGTCGAGCCCGAGGCGCTTCACCGTCGCGTCGCGGAAGGTGATCATCTCCCGGAACTTCCAGGTGGTGTTCACGTGCATCAGGGGGAACGGCGGCTTCGACGGATAGAAGGCCTTCATCGCCAGGTGGAGCATCACCGACGAATCCTTGCCGATCGAATAGAGCATCACCGGATTGCGAAATTCGGCGGCGACTTCGCGGATGATGCGGATCGATTCCGCCTCGAGCCGTTTGAGATGGGAATGTCGGGCAATCGTCATGAAAAGTCCCTGTCGCGTTCCACCGTATGTCTTCTCGGGAAAGACGACCCTCGGGGAAGTGAGGAGCAGCCGCCGGGTTTAGTGGTCCATCGTCCGTCCGGCAAGCCGGTAGGAGACCGGAAAGCCATATCGCCACGGTTCGAAATGGCGAGGAAGCCGGCCGAGACCGCGTCGCCGTTTCCTCCCGATCGCCGGACCGGGCATCGAATTCGCCCCGCCGCGCGTCTCGGGGAACGCTTTGCTCATTTCGGCGTCGGCCGATCCGCCGACGCGCCGCGTCGAGATCATGCCGCGGCGACCGCCGCCGCGACGACGGCGGGATCCCCGCCCGCCAGAAACCACGGATTGGCGAAATCGACGTCGTCGGCCTGGTCGCGCTTGCCGTAGACGAAGGGCGCGCCGTCGAGGGTGACGACCCGGCCGCCGGCGGCCGAAAGCACCGCGTCGCCCGCCGCCGTGTCCCATTCCATGGTGCGCCCGAGGCGGGGATAGAGATCCGCCTCGCCCGCCGCCACCCGGCAGAATTTGAGCGAGGAGCCGGCCGACACCCGTCGCGTCACCGTCAATCGTTCGAGCAGGGCCTCGGTCTCGGGTCCGGCATGGGACCGGCTGGCGAGCACCACCCAGCCCTCCCGCGGCGCGGCGCGCACCGAGATGTCGCGCCACGCGACGCCACCCTCGGCGTCGACGCGGCCGAAGCGGGCGCCCTGCCCGACGAGGCCGAGGTAGATCTCGCCGAGCGCCGGCGCCAGGACCACCCCCACCACCGGGCGGCCGTTCTCGATCACCGCGATGTTCACCGTGAACTCGCCGTTGCGCGAAATGAATTCCTTGGTGCCGTCGAGCGGATCGACCAGCACGAAGCGACCGCCGAGCGCCACCGGCACGTGGCCCTCGCAGACCTGCTCCTCGGCGACGACCGGCACGCCCGGCAGCACGCGGGCGAGATCGGCGAGAATAGAGGCCTCGGCGCGGGCGTCGGCGAGCGTCACCGGGCTGGCGTCGTCCTTGAGGGAGACGTCGATCTCGCCGGCATAGACCGCCATGACGGCTCGGCCGGCACGCAGCGCCGTCTCGGTGAGAGCGGAAAGGAGGGCGTCGTCGAGGGTCATCGTGGCTCGGAATCCGGGGGCGGAGGGCGTTCCGTTACCACGCCGGCCGCGCTCATGGCAAACGCCGACCACCCGTCGATGCCACCAGAGCGGGTTCCGGGGCCGCCGTCTCCACCCGATCGCGCCCCCCCTGCTTGGCGGCATAGAGGCCGGCGTCGGCGGAAGCCATCAACTGATCGAGGTCGGGCTCGATCAGCGGGACCGCCGCCACGCCGACGCTCACCGTCGCCGAGATCGAGCGATCGTCGAGCCGTATGTCGAGATCCGCGAAGTCCCGGCGAATCTCGTCGGCCAATCGCCAGGCGGCGATGAAGTCCGCCTCCGCCAGGAAGACCGCGAACTCTTCGCCCCCGAGCCGGCCGAAGATGTCGCCGGCGGAAATCCGCGACGACACGGTCTCGGCGAAGACGGCGAGCACCCGGTCTCCGGCGCGATGACCGTGGGTGTCGTTGATCGCCTTGAAGCGATCGAGATCGAAGGCCAGCACGCTGCCGCGCGACGGATCCGCCGCCAGGCACCGCGAGGCACGATCGAGGAAGGCGCGGCGTGTGAAGGCGCCGGTCAGCGAATCGACTTCCGCCGCCCGTCTCTGAGCGAATTCGGCGCGTTCCTTGACCAGCGACAGGAAGGCATAGGCGACCATCACGGTCTGCAGCAGGATCTGCAGGCCGATGAAGGCGGTCCAACCGCGCCCCAGCGTCGCGAAGCTCTCGCCCAACGGGGCGCCGAATATCAGGGCCAGCCGCACGAGGTGGGTGACGGCGACCAGACCCAGAAGCCCCGCCGCGAAGCCGCGGGTCTGCAGCGGCTCTCTCACCCGTCCACGCCAGATCAGCACCGCCGCCGCGACCGCATGGGCGAAGATCATCAGCGATATCAGAATGACGCGGGCCGCGAAGTGGTCCCAGATCAGCGGCACTTGAGTGGAGGCGATCCAGATCACCGGTCCGGCCAGGAACACGACCGGGCGAACCCGCCGTCCCTCGAAGGCGAGGACCCCGGCGACCATCAGCCCGAAGCCGAGCAGTACCGTGAAGTTGCCCAAGCCGATCGATACCCAGGCCGGGCTCACGCCGCGCGAGGCCAGCAACACGCAGGCCGGGACGCCCAGGGCGTGGCCGAAGGCCCAATAGAGCATCGCCGCGTTGTTTCGCCGATCCTGATACCAGGTGACGAGAAAACTCATCGCCATCAGGGCGAACAGAGCGGTCGACACCAGGAAGAGGGTCGGCAGATCGATCGTCGGCATCGCGGGCCCAATCGGAGAAATCCATCGGCCGATGCGTCCGACCGAAGGCCAGGACTGTCGCACCGAATGGCCAACATGCCCCAGGAACACCAAATGATAGGTTAAATCCCAGATACGATCGCGGCCGCCACCCCGCCGATCGGCGAAACCCGCGCCGGTCAGGCGGGGTCCGCTTCGATGGTCAGGGCATGGACGCGTTCGGTGAGTTCCGTCTTCAGGACATCGTTGATCATCCGGTGGCGTTGCAGGCGGCTGGTGTCGCGGAAGGCCGCCGAGGCGATCTGCACGACGAAATGGGTCTCGCCCTCGGCATGGGTCCCGCCATGGCCGTGATGGCGTTCCGATTCGTCGATCACCTCGAGATAGGTCGGCTGAAAGGCGGCGGTGAGCTTGTCGATCATGCGCTGGCGGTAGGTCATCGGCGGCATCTGTCCCCGGTTTCGTCGCGATCTTCATTCATGTTAACCCTCCGCTCGGCGAATCGGAACCATTCTGGGCGCTGCCCGCGAGGAAGCCGCCCTCGCCGACCGGCTTGTGACCGCGGCACCGAGACACCATAATTCGTCGATGAAGCACGAACCCGACCTCTTCGAGCGCATCCGCGTCCGCCCGGACCCGGACGCGGTGGCCAAGCGCCGCTTCCCGCCCTGCGACTGGGCCGGATGCGAGGCCGCGGGCACGCATCCGGCGCCGAAGGGTCGTGGCCACGAGGGCCAGTATCACCACTTCTGCATCGACCACGTCCGCCTCTACAACAAGTCCTACAACTATTTCTCCGGCCTGCCCGACGACGCCGTCGCCAATTGGCAGAAGTCCGCCGCCACCGGCCATCGCCCGACCTGGACGATGGGCTCGAACCCCGACGCCGCCGAGAAGCCCGCCGGCGGCGGGGACTTCGAGATCCCCAGGACCTGGACCCGCCGCTCCGGCGACCCGCGCATCCAGTTCGGCCGCGCCGCGCGCTTCCGCGCCGAGTATCGCGCTCCCCCGGTGCGCCGCAAACCTCTGGAGAAGAAGGCGCTCGACACCCTGGGCCTGCCCGAGACGGCCGAGAGCGACGCCATCCGGACGCGCTACAAGGACCTCGTCAAGCGGCACCACCCCGACGCCAACGGCGGCGACCGTTCGTCGGAGGGCCGTCTCCAGGAGATCATCCAGGCCTATAAGCTGCTGCGCGCCGCCGGGCTGTGCTGACCCGCCGCCGCGACCCATGCGATTTCGCCATGGCGGCCGCGCATCGCCCCATCGCCACGCCTGCCACGGCTGGTGCGCCGGCTTTCCCTCGGCTAGTGTGCGCCGGTTCGAAACGATGACCCCGACCGGTCGTCGCCGGTGAGGCCTCGGCGCCGCCGGATTCCGGTCGGGACGGAGGGATGATGAGCGAGACCGAGAAGAGCGTCACGGGCCTGCCGGATACGATGGTTTCCGTCCAGGAGACTTTCGGATTCGAGAGCGATCTGATGGTGCCGGCCTATTCGAAGGCATTGGAACACGTCCCCGAGCTCGACCCCGACTATCTCTTCGACCGCGATACCACCCTCGCCATCCTCGCCGGCTTCGCCCGCAACCGTCGCGTCATGGTCACCGGCTTCCACGGCACCGGCAAGTCGACCCATATCGAACAGGTCGCCGCCCGCCTCAACTGGCCCTGCGTCCGCGTCAACCTCGACAGCCACATCTCCCGCATCGACCTGATCGGCAAGGACGCCATCGTCGTGCGCGACGGCATGCAGGTGACCGAATTCCGCGACGGCATCCTGCCCTGGGCCTACCAGAACAACGTCGCCCTGGTGTTCGACGAATACGACGCCGGCCGCCCGGACGTGATGTTCGTGATCCAGCGCGTGCTGGAGAGCTCCGGCCGCCTGACGCTGCTCGACCAGAACCGGGTCATCCGCCCGCACCCGGCCTTCCGCCTCTTCGCCACCGCCAACACCATCGGCCTCGGCGACACCTCCGGCCTCTATCACGGCACCCAGCAGATCAACCAGGCGCAGATGGACCGTTGGTCGATCGTCACCTCGCTGAACTACCTGCCGCACGACGAGGAGGTCGGCATCGTCCTGTCGAAGGCCAAGCACTACCAGAACGACGCCGGTCGCGACATCGTCTCCAAGATGGTCCGCGTCGCCGACATGACCCGCAACGCCTTCGTCTCCGGCGAGTTGTCGACGGTGATGAGCCCGCGCACGGTGATCACCTGGGCCGAGAACGCCGAGATCTTCGGCGACGTCGGCTTCGCCCTGCGCGTCACCTTCCTCAACAAGTGCGACGAGACCGAGCGTCCCAAGGTCGCCGAGTTCTACCAGCGCTGCTTCGGCAAGGATCTGCCGGAAAGCGCGCTCAACGTGGTTCTGAGTTGAGGAAGCGAGAAACGGTGAGCTATATGCTGAGGGTAAGTCGGCGTCGGGCACTGGAAATCATGACCGGCGCGACAACTTACCTCGCCGGATTTCAACCCGCTTTAGCCAGTGCCGCGCAAACGCGGATTCAGATCATACGGGGACCAGTTCGTCTCTCGAGCAGCGGATCCTTTTCCAAAGCGATATTCTCGAACGAAGACAAAATTGTTGGACTCAAAATTTCTATCGATCCATCAAGCGAGCCCGGCCGCATCGAAGCAAAAGCAGAGCGGACCGGACTCTCGATAAGCATAAACAACACGTGCGATAGCACGTCATGTGGAAGTTACTATAACATCGATAAACGTTATCGCTGGCACAATGGTGAATATATTGTGGATGGCTTCTTCTTAGTGAAACTATTAACCATCAAAAGGGGATATGATAATTGGAGTTTTGAAGCTTTAGACGAAGGATACATCCGTCTGAACCCGGCGCTCAAGTTCTCGAACATCGAATTGAATTGACATGGCGACCAAGGACAAGTCCCAGCCCAACGAGCCCTTCAAGCAGGCGTTGACCGCCTGCATGCGGGCGATCGCGCGGGTGCCCGACCTCGAGGTCGCCTTTGGCGCCGACCGCGCCGTCGTCACCGGATCGACCGCCCGTCTGCCCGAACCGACCCGCAAGCTCTCCCGCGCCGAGGCCGCCATCCTGCGCGGCCAGGCCGACAGTCTGGCGCTGCGCCTCGCCGTCCACGACGCCGGCGTCCATCGCCACTACATGCCGGAGGGGCCGGAGGCCCGCGCCATCTACGAGGCGGTCGAGCAGGCGCGCTGCGAGGCGATCGGCGCCCGCCGCATGGACGGGGTCAAGTCGAACCTCGCCGCCATGCTGGAGGAGCGCTACGTCAAGGCGCACGCCGCCGACATCTCCGACAAGGCCGAGGCGCCGCTCGCCGACGCCCTCGCCCTGATGGTGCGCGAGCGCCTGACCGGCGCCCCGCCGCCGCCCGCCGCTCGCCCCCTCGTCACCCTGTGGCGCGACTGGATCGAGCTCAAGGCGGCTGGACGCCTGGAGAAGCTCGAGCAGACCATCGGCGACCAGCGCGGCTTCTCCCAGTCGATCCGCGATCTCCTCGCCGCCCTCGACATGGCCGACGAACTCGGCGACGACCCCGACGAGACCGAGGAGGCCGAAGGCGGCGACGAGGAACAGGGCCAGGATCAGGACACGGCCGGCGAGCCGGAGAGCGAGGACGGCTCCGACCAGTCCGACACCTCCGCCACCGAGAGCTCCGGCGAGGAGCCGGACGAGGGCGAGACCGAGGCTCACGACGGCTACACCGACGAGACCTCGGACGAGGACGTCACCGAGACCGAGACCTCCTCGGACGCGAGCCGCCCCGAGCAGCCCTTCTCCAACCGTCCGCCGATCGACGACTACAAGATCTTCACCACCCGCTTCGACGAGGTGGTGCTGGCCGAGGAGCTCTGCGACGGCCCCGAGCTGGAGCGCCTGCGCGCCTACCTCGACAAGCAACTGTCGCCGCTCCAGGGCGCCGTGGCGCGGCTGGCCAACCGCCTGCAGCGCAAGCTGATGGCCCAGCAGAACCGCTCCTGGATGTTCGACCTGGAGGAGGGCGTGCTCGACACCGCCCGTCTCACCCGCGTCGTCATCGATCCGATGTCGCCGCTGTCGTTCAAGCGCGAGAAGGACACCGACTTCCGCGACACCATCGTCACGCTGCTGATCGACAATTCCGGCTCGATGCGCGGCCGCCCGATCACCGTGGCCGCGACCTGCGTCGACATTCTCGCCCGCACCCTCGAGCGCTGCGGCGTCAAGGTCGAGATCCTCGGCTTCACCACCCGCGCCTGGAAGGGCGGCCAGTCGCGCGAGGCCTGGATGCAGGCCGGCAAGCCGGTCACCCCCGGCCGCCTCAACGACCTGCGCCACATCGTCTACAAGGCGGCGGACGCACCGTGGCGGCGGTCGCGGCGCAACCTCGGCCTGATGATGCGCGAGGGGCTCCTGAAGGAGAACATCGACGGCGAGGCGCTCGATTGGGCGCATCAGCGCCTGCTCGGCCGCCCCGAGAGCCGGCGCATCCTGATGATGATCTCCGACGGCGCCCCGGTCGACGACTCGACCCTGTCGGTCAATCCCGGCAACTACCTCGAGCGCCACCTGCGCCGGGTGATCGAGGAGATCGAGACCCGCTCGCCGGTCGAGCTGATCGCCATCGGCATCGGCCACGACGTCACCCGCTACTACCGCCGCGCCGTCACCATCGTCGACGCCGAGGAACTGGCCGGCGCCATGACCGACCAGCTCGCCTCGCTCTTCGACGAGAAGGCGGCGACCGAGACCAGAGGGTCGAGACGCGGCGCCCGGCGCCGGGCGAGCGCGTGACCACCGAAGGCGGCCGGATGCGCCGCGTCCTGCGCCATCTCGCGGCCGTGTTGCTGCTGTTGCCGCTCGGCGCCGACGCCTTCGCCGAATCCGGGCCCGCCTCCGCCGGACCGGCGGCGGTCAAGGCTCGCCCGATCACCGTGCTGCGCCCGGCCGAACCGAAACGAACCCGTTTCGGCGATCTCGAATTCATCGGCGGCCTGGTGTTGTCGAGCACGGCCCGCGAGTTCCAATCCCTCTCCGCCCTGGTCAGCCGCGACTCCGGCCGCGAGCTGATGTCGGTCGGCGACGAGGGCAACTGGATCTGGATTCGCCTGAAGACCGACGACGCCGGCCGGCCCGAGGCGATCGAGGACGTGCGCATCGCGCCCCTCCGCAGCATCGCCGACAGGCCCTTCGGCCACAAGTGGGAACGCGATTCCGAGAGCCTGGCGGTCCGGCCTCTGGCGAGCGGCGGCGAGGAATTCCTCGTCGGTTACGAAGGCCTTCACCGCGTCCTCTCCTATCGCTTCGACGGCGAGCCCCGCGACGTGCTCGGCGCCGCCGCCCGCGCGGTTCCCGGCATCCCCCGCGACATCGCCTCGCTGCGCAACAATCGCGGCCTCGAGGGATTGGCCGTCGCTCCGCCGGGAACCCCGCTCGCCGGCGCGCTCCTGCTCTTCGGCGAGGAGCCGCGCCCGGGCGAGGCCGACCAGCCGATCTGGATCGTCGGCGGGCCGAAGCCGGGGCTCCTCCACCTCGCCCGTCGCGACCATTTCGCCGTCACCGACGCGGCCTTCCTGCCCGACGGCGATCTCATCGTGCTGCAACGCCGTTTCGGCTTGCGGATCGGCCTCGGCATGCGCCTCCTGCGCGTCGCCGCCCGCGACATCGCCCCCGGTCGCACCGTCACCGGCCGCGAGCTCCTGACCGCCGACTGGAGTTGGGAGATCGACAACATGGAAGGCCTCGCGGTCGACCGCGCCCCCGACGGTTCGACCATTCTGACCCTCGTCTCCGACGACAACGGCAACTGGTTCCAGCGCACCGTCCTGCTGCGCTTCCGCCTCATCGATCCCGCCGGATGAGAGCCGTCCGCGAGACGCCCCGGCGACGCCGAATTCGACGGCAGGTCAACTCTTCGTTAAGGTTGACGGATCCACAAAGGATGGAACATCCTCGCGCCTCCCTCGACCTCCTCGGGCGGGCGCGAAACACGCGGACGACGAAGCGGAGAACCTGCCGATGACGGCGAAACGCACGACCTTCGGCGCCGGCTTGGCCGTCGTCGGCCTCACCGCGCAATTCGTCGCGGCGGCCCCGACGATCGCCACGGCGGCCGAGGCGACCATCCGGGCGAGTTACGCCGCGACGCTCGCCGGCTTCCCGATCGGCGCCGGCACCCTGAACTTCGGGGTCGGCGAGAACGGCGACTGGCGCGCCGCGCTCGAGGCCGAGGTTCGCGGCCTCGCCACGATCGTCGCCAACCGCTCCGCCACCGCCTCCGCCAGCGGCCGCGCCGCCGCCGCCTCGGTCTCCTCGCGCGACTACAGCCTCGCCATCGACGGCGGCTCGATGCCCAACCACGTCGCCGTCGGCTTCTCCGGCGGCACCGTCACCGAGGTCTCCGCCACCGAGCTGCGCTTCCCCGGCTGGGACCGCCGCGTGCCGCTGAAGCCCGAGCACAAGCGCGGCGTCATCGATCCGCTCGCCGCCTTTCTCATCGCCGTGCCGCCGGGCAAGGATCCGATGAACCCGTCGGTGTGCAACCACACCGCCAAGGTCTTCGACGGCCGCGTCCGCTACGACCTGCGCATGGTCTACGGCTCGCGCATGGAGGTGCAGGGCCGCGAGGGCTACAACGGCCCGGCCCTGGTCTGCGCCGTCAACTACAAGCCGATCGCCGGCTTCCGGCCGCTGTCGCCGGAGGAGGAGAAGTTCGAGCGCAATCTCGAATTCTCGATCTGGTTCGTGCCGGTCGCCGAGGCCGGCGTGATGATTCCCTACAAGGTGGTGATCGGCACGCCCGTCGGCCTGCTCCAGGTCTATGCCCACCGCTTCGAGGTCAAGGGCACCCGCACCGCCGAGGCGACGAGCGAGCCGGCCACCACCGGAACCTTGCGCAAGAAGCGCCGCGCCGCCCTGCGCGACGAAGCGCGGACACAGTAGAAGACGCGCCGGGCGCGCGGCCTGAACCGCTCGAGACCGAAAACGACGAAAGCCGCGGGGTTTCCCTCGCGGCTTTCGTCCGTTTCGAATCAGGGACTCGCGAGGAGCCCCGGCGTTTCGTCTCGTGCCCTTCAGGCGGCGCGCGGCGCCGGCAGCGGCCACAGCACGTTCATCAGGAGCCGGTAGGGCACCAGGAACAGCGCCGCGAAGCCGAGCTTCACGGTGAAGTCGGCGATCGCCCAGCTGATCCAGCGCGGCGCTTCGATCGGCAGAAGGCCGAAGAGCGGCGCGGTCTCCGCCGGGAAGGCGTCGCCGACCCCGAGGAAGACGAAGGCACCGGCGAAGGCGAGGGAGAAGAACACCGTGGTGTCGGTGGCCGAGCCGAGGAGCGAGCCGACGAACGGCGCCTTCCACCAGCGCGGCGCCCGCCGCAACCGGTCGAACACCGTCACGTCGAGAAGCTGGCCGACGAGGAAGGCCGAGGCCGAGGCCAGCGCGATGCGCGGCGTGGCGAAGGCCATCGACAGCACCACCGCCATCAGGAAGCCGACATAGATCACCCGCCGCGCCACCGTGACGCCGAAGCGGCGGTTGGTGAGGTCGGTGACCAGGAAGGCCGCCGGATAGGTGAAGGCGCCCCAGGTCAGGAGGTCGGCGAGATCGAGCCCGCCGATCGTCGCCGCCACCGGATACTGGACGAGCACGTTGGACGCCACCACCACCGCCACCATGGCGCCGACGGCGGAAATCCAGGCCGAACGCGGAACACCACCCCCGAGGGTCTCGGAAGTGGTGCCGTAACGTCGAGCCGAAGTGTCGGGACCGGCGTTCATCGCCGTTCCGATCAGGCCGCGAGCGCGGCCGCGACCTGCGCTTGCGCGATCTGGCGCTTGAGCAGACGGGCACGCGGCGACAGTTCGAGGTCGGCAGCCTTCGCCAGGAACGCATCGAGACCACCGCGATGCTCCACCGAACGCAGAGCGTGGGCGGAGATGCGCAGGCGCACGTTCTGCTTCAGAGCATCCGAGATCAGCGTCACGGCGACGAGATTGGGCAGGAAGCGACGGCGGGTCCGATTGTTGGCGTGGCTGACGTTGTTACCGGTCAGGACCGCCTTACCGGTCAGTTCGCAGCGCCGAGCCATGGGTTCACATCCTTCTTAAGTCCGGGTCACGCGAGGACCCCGGGTTTCCACGTCTCACGAGGTGTCGGAAAAGTCGCCCTCCTATAGTGACAGGGTTGGTGTGCGTCAAGTCGCGCGTGCTTCGACACGCCATTCCCGCCGCAGATTCGCCGGGATCGGCGACGAGCTTCGCGTCACGCCGTCCTCCGCGCTGCGCGGGACGGCGTGAGAACTCGCGGGAGAGACCGTTGTCCCATCGCATCGCAACCGCCGCCGCTCTCCTCTGCCTCGGCCTCACCCACCCGGTCGCCGCGACCGCCGCCGCGGCCCGCGCCGCGCCGCCGCCGACGCCGGAGACACGCATCCGCTACGCCGTGTCGCTCGCCGGCCTGCCGGTGGCGCGCGCCGACATGACGCTGGCGACCGCCGCCGACCACTACGCCTCCCACCTCACCTGGCGCACCTCCGGCCTCGTCGATCTCCTCGCCGCCACTCGGGGCGACGTCTCCGCCTCCGGCCGTCTCGCCCCCCGCAGTCCCGTGCCGGCGACCTATACGCTCGCCTCCGGCGAGGGCCGCAAGGCGGTCAAGGTGATGCTCGCCATGGTCGGGGGCGCCGTCCGGGCGTCGGAGGTGCTGCCGCCGTCGCGCCACACCCCCGACCTGGTGCCGATCGCGCCGCGCCATCGCATCGACGTCCTCGACCCGCTGAGCGCCACCCTGGTCCTCGCCAAGGGCGAGGGCTCGGACGGCGGCGACCTGTGCCGGCGCTCGCTGGCGATCTTCGACGGCTGGACCCGCTACGACATCCGCCTCTCGCCCAAGGGAACCGTCCCCAACCGGCGACCGGGCATCACCGGTCCGCTGGTCGTCTGCGCCGCCCGCTACGTGCCCGTCGCCGGTCACCGCGCCGACCACAAGGTGACGCGCTTCATGACCGACAATCAGGACCTCTCCGTCGCCTTCGGCCACCTGGAGAAGGCCGACGTCTGGGTGCCGCTCAAGGTCTCGGTGCGCACCATGATCGGCACCGCCGAGGTCGAGATCGAGTCGATCGTCACCGCCGGCTTCGACAAGGCCGCGACCGTCTCCGCCCCCTGATCGGGCCGCCGCGCACCGGCGCGGAGCCCCGTCCCGCCCTGGCACGAAGCGATGAACGGAACCCCGCGCCGAGGCCGACGCGACGCAGTGCGTCCGGCCACATCTCGTGGCGGCCGCGCGGTGGGCCACGACATCTCGAGAGAACGAACCCGGAATCCACGACGACCCCCGATTCGTCGCCGATCCGTTCGCCCTGTCTTCACCGTGTGAACGGCACGCTCCGGCTCGCGCCCCGCGCTGTCGCCCTCCGCCACGCGTGGCGCCGCGATCGCTCACTCCGGCGTGCCGTTTCGAGACGTGCGGGTTTACCCCGGCCACGTCGCGCCCCGATCCGCTCTCCACACTCGGCCCACATCTCGAGACCATGCTCGGTCGAGCCACGAGATCTTCCTGGAACAGACCGGGAATATCTGGATCACGGGCGATTCGTCGCCGTTCCGTTCGCGTTTTGCTCGAAGTCTGAACGGCGCCGCGGATCAGAGCCTCGCGCCCGCCGGCGAGCCGGGCCGGCTGCCACCGTCCCGATTCGACGCGAAGTGGTTGCGATCGGGGCCGTCGGCGGACCCATCCCCTCGAACCGCCGCCCAGATCTCGAGAACGCGCCCGCCGCCGACACCAGATTTGGTTGGAACAAACCGAGAATATCGCCGTGTCGCCGATTCGTCGTGCCTCTGTTCCCGTCCTCTTCGAAGTCTCGACGCGTCACGCGCGACACAGGCCCTGGTTGTAGGCGAGAATCCTACTTCGACCCGCCCCGTTTCGGCACGATCCGCTTACCTCGCCACGAGCATCGACCGATTCAACCTCCGGCCCCGATTCGAGATTTCGTGTCGCGCCGGTCCGCGACCACCGCATCTCGAGGGGAACGAAAGCCGAATCTCGGGCGAGCAGCGATTCGGGCGCGGTTCGTTCCAGACTCGTTCCGGTTGTCGGGCATTTCCGAAGCGCGACCCCTCGCCGTCCTCCCGGCGGCTTCACCCTTTCGAAAGATCGCGCAAACGCCACATCCCTGTGCTAGAGGTCGCATCTCCTTCGTCGAGGCAGGTCCTCGGCTCCGCCCAGGCTCGTTCGAGTGCCGACCCGCCAGACGTCCCGCCCCTCCGCCGCCGCTCTCCTGCCCGTCCTGCCGCCGTCGATCCGGGCGCGGACGGTCACGGCCGTGCTCGGGCCGACCAACACCGGCAAGACCCATCTCGCCATCGAGCGCATGCTGGCCCAGCCGAGCGGGCTGATCGGCCTGCCGCTGCGCCTCCTCGCCCGCGAGGTCTACGGCCGCGTCGTCGAGCGGGCGGGCAAGGACGCCGTCGCCCTGATCACCGGCGAGGAGAAGATCGTCCCCGATGCCCCGCGCTACTGGGTGTCGACGGTGGAGGCCATGCCGCGCCGCACGGAAGTCGACTTCGTCGCCATCGACGAGGTCCAGCTCGCCGGCGATCTCGAGCGCGGCCACGTCTTCACCGACCGCATTCTCAATCTTCGCGGCCGCCACGAGACCCTGCTGCTCGGCGCGCTCACCGCCCGTGACCTGCTCGAGAAGCTGCTGCCCGGGATCAACGTCGTCACCCGGCCGCGCATGTCGCAACTCACCTGGGCCGGATCGAAGAAACTCCTGCGGCTGCCCTCCCGCACCGCCATCGTCGCCTTCTCGGCCGAGGAGGTCTACGGCATCGCCGAGCTGATCCGCCGCCAGCGTGGCGGCGCGGCGGTGGTCATGGGGGCGCTCTCGCCCCGCACCCGCAACGCCCAGGTCGAATTGTTCCAGTCGGGCGACGTCGACATCCTGGTCGCCACCGACGCCGTCGGCATGGGGCTCAACCTCGACGTCGACCACGTCGCCTTCGCCGGCAGCCGAAAATTCGACGGCTATCAATACCGCAATCTCAACGCCGCCGAGCTCGGCCAGATCGCCGGTCGCGCCGGCCGCCACATGCGCGACGGCACCTTCGGCGTCACCGGCCGGGTCGACCCCTTCCCCGACGAGCTCGTCGAACAGCTCGAGACCCACCACTTCCAGCCCCTGGCTCGCCTGCAATGGCGCAATCCGGCGCTCGACTACAGTTCGATCGCCGCCCTGCAGCACTCACTCGACGCCGCCCCGCGCGAGGAGGGACTGACCCGCGCACCCCTCGCCGACGACCAGAGCGCGCTCGAGCACGCCGCCCGCGACGAGGAAATCTCTCGTCTCGCCAAAGGTGAAACGCGGGTTTCGCTGCTCTGGGACGTCGCCCAGGTGCCCGATTATCGCAAGATCGCTCCGGCCAATCACGCCGATCTCGTCGCCACCCTCTTCCGCTTCCTCGCCGAAAAGGGCACCATCCCCGACGACTGGATCGCCAAACGGGTCGGAGAGGCCGACAGAATCGACGGCGATATCGACACGTTGTCTGCTCGCATCGCCCATGTCCGCACCTGGACATTCGTCGCCAATCGGCCCGACTGGTTGACGGACCCCGTCCATTGGCGCGACAAGACACGCGCGATCGAGGATCGTCTGTCCGATGCCTTGCACGAAAGCCTGACACGGCGTTTCGTGGATCGGCGAACATCCGTCCTGATGAGACGTCTGAGAGAGAACGCAATGATCGAAGCGGAGATCACACCCGGCGGCGACGTCAACGTCGAAGGTCATCGGGTCGGCCACCTCCAGGGGTTCCGGTTCGTCGCCGATCCGACAGCCGAGGGCGAGGACGCCAAGGCGGTTCGAAACGCCGCGGCCAAGGCGCTCGCCGGAGAGATCGAGGCACGCGCCGATCGCCTCTCGCGCGCCCCCGACGGCGACATCGTCCTCGCCGCCGACGGTACGTTGCGTTGGCTCGGCGAGGCGATCGGCAAGCTCGCCACCGGCCAGGACGTGCTGCGCCCGACCGTCATCCTGCTCGCCGACGAGCAATTGACCGGCCCCGCCCTGGAAAAGGTGCAAGGTCGCCTCGACCTCTGGATCGCCGCGCAGATCGGCAACCTCCTGAAGCCGCTGATCGACCTGCGCGACGCCGCCGACATCGACGGCATCGGCAAGGGCGTCGCCTTCCAGATCGTCGAGGGTCTCGGCGTGCTGGAGCGATCCCAGATCGCCGAGGAGGTCAAGGCGCTCGACCAGACGATGCGCGCCTCCCTGCGCAAATACGGCGTCCGCTTCGGCGCCTACCACGTCTTCGTGCCGGCGCTCTTGAAGCCGGCGCCCTCCGCCCTGATCGCCCGCCTGTGGTCGCTCGCCCACGCCGACGTCGACACCCACGCCACCGCCGATCTCAACCACCTCTCCGCCTCCGGCCGCACCTCGATCCCGGTCGACAAGACCGTGCCGAAGCAGCTGTGGCGCATCGCCGGCTTCCGCGTCTGCGGTGAGCGCGCCGTGCGCATCGACATCCTCGAGCGCCTCGCCGACATCATCCGCCCGCTGATCGCCTGGAAACCGCTCGATCCCTCCGCCATGCCGCCCGAGGGCGCGGTCGCCGGTGGAGGCGCCTTCACGGTGACGGTCGCCATGACCTCACTGCTCGGCTGCTCGGGCGAGGACTTCGCCTCGGTGCTGAAGTCGCTCGGCTATCGGGTCGAGAAGCGCAAGGTGGCCAAGCCCGCCCCGCGCATCGTCCACCCGGCGGTGATGGTCGCCGCCCTCGAGCCCGGCGAGACCGCCGCGCCGGTCGAGCCCACTCCGGTCGCCGAGACCGCCGCGCCGGCCGAAGCCACCCCGATCGTCGAGACCGATGCGCCGGTCGAAGCCGCTCCGGTCGTCGAGACCGATGCGCCGGCCGAAGTCGCTCCGGCCGAAGTCGCCGCCGAACCGGTCGTCGAGACCATCGCCGAGGCGCCGATCGAGACGCCCACCGTCGAGGAATCGGTCGAGACGCCCGTCGTCGAGGAGCCCGCCGCCGCCGAACCCGAAGTGATCGCCGAGACCGCGCCGGCCGAGGCGATCCCGGCCGAGCCCGCGCCCGTCGAGACCTCCGTCGAGAAAGCCGTCGTCGAGGCGGAAACCGCTCCCGTCGCGGAAGCCGCCGCCGAGGTGGAAACCGTCGCCGAGGCGGATGGCGCCACGGACGCCGTCGCCGAGGCGGTCGAGCCGGTCGCCCCGACCGAGCCCGACACCTTGGAGATCGACGTCTGGCGGCCCGGCCGCTTCGACCGCGGTCATCAGGGCCATCGCGACCGCCACGGCCCCCGTGGCGGCGAGCGGCGCGAGGGTGCCGGTGGTGGTGGCGAGCGCGGCGAGCGCCGCGAAGGCCATCGCCCGGACAATGCCGCCGCCCGACGGGCACGCGACGTCGCCGTTCCGGCGCGCGGCGAGGGCGAGGCGCCCCGTCCGCCGCGTCGCGACGAGGGCCCTCGCGGTCGTCCCGAAAACCGCGGCGGCGACCGCCCGCCGCGCCGCGACGACCGCAACGACCGTCCCCGCTTCGACAACCGCGACAAGCGGCCGGAGAAGCCGATCGATCCGAACTCGCCCTTCGCCGCGCTCCTGGCGCTGAAGGCCGAGCTCGAGTCGAAGGGCAAGGGCAAGAAGGGCGGCGACGACAAGTGACGGCGGCGGGGACGCCCCGCCACTCCCACGGACGCTCCGACGATGGCCGAGGACCGCCAACGCATCGACCGCTGGCTCTGGCACGCCCGCGTGGTCAAGACCCGCGAGCTCGCCAAGGCGTTGGTCGAGGGCGGCCACGTCCGGGTCGACCGCGAGCGCGAGACCAAGGCGGGAGGCCCGGTCAGGCACGGCCAGACCCTGACCATCACCCTGCCGTCGCGCGTCCGGGTGCTGAGGATCACCGGCTTCGTCGAGCGCCGAGGCTCGGCCGAGGTCGCCGCCACCCTCTACGAGGATCTGAGCCCGCCGCCCGAGCCGCGCGCCGCGCGCCCCGAGACGGTGACGCTCGCCACCCGCGCGCCCGGATCCGGCCGCCCGACCAAACGCGATCGCCGCGCCGTCGATCGGCTCTCCGGCGCCGACGATCACGGCGATCATTTCTTTGATGATGAATAGAACTTATTGCCGCACCTCGGCCGATCGGGGTCGAGTCCGCAAAGATCCTCCCGCCTCACCGCTTGCGCAACGTGCCGCTCTCGGCTAACCGAAGCGCCTGGAACCTGCCGCGCGCCCCACGCCCACCGGGGAGCGGCGTCCGACGCCCGGGCCGAAAGCCGAGAGGAACGCGA
This sequence comes from Prosthecomicrobium sp., assembly GCA_048497495.1. GTDB lineage: Bacteria > Pseudomonadota > Alphaproteobacteria > Rhizobiales > Ancalomicrobiaceae > JAFHCF01. The sequence goes on along the minus strand of JAFHCF010000187.1, from coordinate 16,224 downwards.
CATGACCTATCTGGTCACCGACAACTGCATCAAGTGCAAGTACACCGACTGCGTCGAGGTCTGCCCGGTCGACTGCTTCTACGAAGGCGAGAACATGCTCGTCATCCATCCCGACGAATGCATCGACTGTGGCGTCTGCGAGCCCGAGTGCCCGGCCGAGGCGATCAAGCCCGACACCGAGGACGGCCTCGAGAAGTGGCTGTTGCTCAACACCGAATATTCGCAGAAGTGGCCGAACCTGACCTCGAAGCGCGATCACCCAGCCGATGCCAAGGACTTCGACGGCATGACCGGCAAACTCGAGAAGTTGTTCTCGCCGGAGCCCGGTGAGGGCGACTGATCATCGGTCGGCCCGGTGAGGGCGACTGGCCGTCGACCGGCCCGGTGAGGGCGAGCGGGGTCGGGAACTCGCCCGATGACGGCGAATGACTTGCGGGACAAGCCCTCGAGGCGGTTTGTCGCGCCGACCTGCGTTTCGGGATGATCTCGACGGCGACCCTCTGGTCGCCGTCTTCGTTTTTGTCCTGGAAATCCCCGCGTTTCTTCACCATCGCCACAATTCGTCACGAAAGCGTCGCGAGTTCGACACCGATGCTGGCCCTTCGGCGCTTTCGCAGTGCCGTATTTTGTGGTATGCATTATCCCACAGTCGTTTCCCCCCCGGCTCTCTCCCAAGCGGAGTTCCCTGATGATCGGTCTGCTCGTCGCAGCCTCTCGGTTCGTGTCGATCCTCCCGTCGACCCCCTCCGAGACGAAGCGCTCTATTGCGACGCAACCGAAGACACGGTGGGGAAGGCCCTTCCGGACCGGCTGAATAGGTCAGTGAGCACGCACGGCCCGCGCCGACTTCGTCGGGGCGGTCGGGCGTGTCCGTCGCCGCTCTGCCGTCGGCTCGATGGCGGGAAGGGGCGTCGTTTCTTCGAGGTCCTCGCTCAGGACCGATCGAACAGGAGTATCCGGCGTATGGCCACTACCCCCATCAAGAAGCCGTCCCAGTCCCGCAACGGCTTCAAGGCCGGCGAATACATCGTCTATCCCGCCCACGGCGTCGGTCAGATCACCGGCATCGAGGATCAGGAAATCGCCGGCTACAAGCTCGAGCTCTTCGTCATCTCCTTCGAGAAGGACAAGATGACCCTGCGCGTCCCCGTCACCAAGATCGTGACGGTCGGCATGCGCAAACTGGCGGACGCCACGGTGGTGAAGAAGGCGCTGGAGACCGTCAAGGGGCGCGCGCGCGTCAAGCGGACCATGTGGTCGCGCCGCGCCCAGGAATACGAGGCCAAGATCAACTCCGGCGATCTCATCGCCATCGCCGAGGTGGTCCGCGACCTCTATCGCGCCGACAGCCAGCCCGAGCAGTCCTATTCCGAGCGCCAGCTCTACGAGGCCGCCCTCGACCGCATGGCGCGTGAGGTCGCCGCCGTCGATCACGTTTCCGAGACCGAGGCGATCCGCTTGATCGAGCAGAACCTGCTCAAGAACCCCCGCCGCTCCGGCAAGGAGCCCGAGGGCGAGGTCGAAGCCGTCGCCGATCCGGACTTCGTCGAGGACGAGCAGGAAGAGGCCGCCTGAGCCGGAAACGGCGCGGATTCGGGCACCGGCGCGGTGCCGACACGGTTCGGGGCCCGGAGCGATCCGGGCCCTGCTCTCTTTCGCACCCCCCTCCTGCCCGCGCTCCGTCCGTCCCGGTCGGTGGCGGGGGTTCCGCGCCGCGCCGCGACGATATGCACATGCGAATAGATAGCAGGCCCACTCGACCCGGCCCGAGGTTTCGAATAAGAGCTTTCCCTTAGGTGTTTTCCCGGGGCCGATTGATCCGACGCGCCCCGGGCTGCGTAGACCGAGCGAGGACCGGCGGATCGTCCGGAGACCTCCGAGAGGTGCGACCATGACCCTTCCGACGAGCGATCATCGGCGCCTGGTGCGGGCCGCGATGTCGGCGCCCTACCTGGAACGCGAGGAAGAGCGCGCGTTGGCGACGCGCTGGCGCGAACAGGGCGACGAAGCGGCGCTGCATCGCCTCACCGCCGCCCACATGCGTCTGGTCATCGCCATGGCCGCCCGCTTCCGCCGTTTCGGTCTCTCTCCCGCCGATCTCATCCAGGAGGGCCACGTCGGCCTGCTCGAGGCCGCCGCCCGTTTCGAGCCCGAACGCGAGGTGCGCTTCTCCACCTACGCCTCGTGGTGGATCCGCGCCGCCATCCAGGACTATGTGCTGCGCAACTGGTCGATCGTGCGGGGAGGAACCTCCTCCGCCCAGAAGGCGCTGTTCTTCAACCTGCGCCGCCTGCGCGCCCAACTCGCCCGCGACCTCGAGGGCGCCGCCGAACCGGAGATCTTCGCCGCGATCGCCGACACGCTCGGCGTCTCGATCGCCGACGTCGAAACGATGAACGCCCGCCTTTCCGGCCCCGATACCTCGCTCAACGCGCCTCTGGTCGACGCCGAGGGCGACACCGGGGCCGAACGGCAGGACTTCCTCGTCGACGACGAGCCGACCACCGACGAGACCGTCGGCGGCCGCATCGACGGCGAACGCCGTCACGCCTGGCTGCGCGAGGCCCTCGGGGTGCTCAACGAGCGCGAATTGAAGATCGTCGAGGAGCGCCGGCTCTCCGAGAACGGTGAGACGCTCGAGGCGCTGGGCACCCGGCTCGGCATCTCCAAGGAGCGCGTCCGCCAGATCGAGGCCCGTGCCCTCGAGAAGCTCCAGACCGCGCTGCTCGCCCGCCAGCCCGACCGCACCGCCTTCGTCTGACGCCATCGACCGGGGATGCCCACGCATCCGGCCCGCCGAGGCCTCAGCCGTCGGTGACGAGCTTCACCAGACGCCCCGGCTCCGGCGCCTCGCCGGAGGAGAGCCCGTTGAGGACCCGGAAGAGATCGGCCTTGCGCTCGATCCCGGACATCTGCTCGGCGAGACGATCGACCGTGTCGCCCGGCTTCACCCGCACGATCTTCAAGCGCAACGGCCGCAGCCGCGTCGATTCTTCCGGCGTCAGACGGCGGAAGCTGCGCATCGTCTCGGCGAGCGCGTCGTCGATGACCTCGCCCTGCTCCTGGGCGGCGAAGATGAAGCGGAACACCGTCTTGTTCTTGCGCACCACGCCGATCTGGAAGGTCCAGCCGTCGGCCTTCGCCGCCGCCGTGGCCGCCGGCAGGTCGCCGATGGTGGTGGTGTGGATCGAATCGGGGATCAGGCCGTTGATCCACCCCGAGCCGAGATAGGTGGTCAGGCTGGTGTCGGCGGGAAGCGCCACCCCGTCGAAGCGCATCGCCATGCCCGACGCGTCGGTCGCCAACACCGCCTTGGTGGTGTTCTCGAGCGTATAGCCGGTCGGCACGGTGAACTGGATGCCGAGCCCCTTGTGCAGGAACGAACGGCCGCGCACGTAGCCTTCCGAGGGGTCGTCGCCGAAGACCATGCCGTCGAGGCCCTGCAGATACTGTTCGCGCTCCTGCTGCCCGATCCCCGGCGCCCCGATCTCGCGCGCGGCGCGCACCGCGAAGGAGATCCGCTCCGGGGTGGAGGGATGCGAGGAGAGGAAATCGAGGTTCTTGCCGTTGCCGCGCGAGGCGCGGAACTCGGCGTAACGCGCCATCGAGGTGAGGAACCGCGAGGCGGCGAAGGGATCGAAGCCGGCCCGCGCCAGCGTGCGCACGCCGATGGCGTCGGCTTCCAATTCCTGCACCTGGGAGAATCGGGCGAGCGACAGCTGCGTCGACGTCAGCGCCAGACGCTGGGCGCCCTGGTCCTGCATGACGTTGGCCATCTTGGTGACCTCGGAGGCCACCTCGGCCCGCCGCGCCCGCGCGATCGCATGCCGCGCCGTGACGTGGGCCATCTCGTGAGCGATCACCGCCGCCATTTCCGAGGTGTCGTCGGCGAGCCCGATCAGGCCACGGCTGACATAGAGATTGCCGCTCGGCAGGGCGAAGGCGTTGACCACCGGCGAATTGAGAATGGTGATGCGGTAGCTCTGCGAGGGATCGTCGGAGGCCGCGACGATGCGCCCGACCGCCCGCGCCACGGCGCGCGCCGCCGCCGGATCGTCGTAGACGCCCCCGTAACTCGCCACGATCCGCTCGTGCTCGGGGTCGGCGCCGGCGCTCGCCGCGCCGGCGAGCACCGCCGACGACGTCGATCCGGCCTGCGAGACCATCGGATCGACGGTGCCGACCGAGGAACAGCCGGCGACGGACATCGACGCGACGACGAGCGCCATCGCGCCGAAACGCCGCCGCCACGCCACGCCACACGTCCCGATCGATGCTGCGACCGTCCGCCCGTCCACGTCTACCTCTTCACCCGCTCGATGTCCTCGGGTCCCTCGACCGTGATCCTCGGCCCATCACGGAGAAACAATACCCCACGAACCCGCAGGGTCCACCCACGCATTCGCCCGGCATCCAGGCCCGCCGCGCGGAACCGGTCGAGGTCGTTATCCTTCATGACCACGGCGAAGTCACGCCGGAAGTCGTCACCGAAGTTCAACCATGTGCGACCGCCGGAATGCCCGACCGAGCGCACCCGTCCTTCCACCACCACCCATTGGCCGACCCGCGCCACGAGCCTCTCCCGGTCGGTGCCCGACACGGCGAAGGCCGTGGTTGCCCATAGACCACGCCGCGCCGCGCGCGCCGCGTCCTCGATCGGCAGCAACGCCGCGACGCAAGACCGCCCCTCGGCGGAAGGCACCACCCTGAGATGGCCCGCCCGCACCAGGTTCGCCTCGATCCACTGCCCGGTTTCGATGTCGTAAAGATGGCCGATGGCGCGCCCGTGACGATCGGTCCCGATCTGATGGAGGACGATCTCCCGTCCCTCCACCGCCGCCCCGAGCGCGTCGCGCGCCGCCGCCGCGACCGCCGCCGCCTCGCGCCGAACCGCGTCCCGGGCGATCAACGGCGCTCGCGGGCTCTCCACCGCGGCGAGACGGATGCGCCGACCGTCGACGAGCTCGATCTCGTCGCCGGCGACGACCCGCGCCGCCCACACCGGCTCGCCCGGCGCCTCGACGCAAGTCTCCGCCGCCCACCCCGGCCCCGCCGCCAGCACGATCGCCGCGGCGACCCACCACCGTCCTCCGACCGGCGTCGCGCCCGGGTTCTCGGGTGAGAAGAGAGTGACGGACTTCGGCACCGATTCCCTCCGACCTTCCTGCTGCACGAGCGACGAATCCATGCTATGCGGACCTCGTCCGCCGATGTGTGGCTCGGGTCTCCCGATCCCCCGTCGCCGCGCGCTTCGCTTCCCGCGAAGCCCGGCTCTCCCGGTAGCTCAGCAGGATAGAGCAACGGTTTCCTAAACCGTAGGTCAGGGGTTCGAATCCCTTCCGGGAGACCATCTTCACCCGACGGGTTCGCTTTCGCCGCCCCCCGTCGGATTTCGGCCGGCGCGGGTTACTGCGGAGTTCGGCGATCGGCGCGGCTGGTGTATGGTGGTGGTGCAGCGATGCGCGCTGCGAGCCGGACGGTCGTCGCATGCGTCTCACCAGCTACACGAACTACGCCCTGCGGACCCTGATGTACGCCACCCTCGCCCATCCCAAATTGGTGCGGGTGCAGGACGTCGCCGACGCCTACGGCATCTCCAAGACCCACTTGGTCAAATGCGTCCATCATCTCGGCATCTGGGGCTATCTGATCAACCAGCGCGGCCGCAACGGCGGCTTCCGCCTCGCCCGACCGCCCGAGACGATCACCGTCGGCGAGATCGTCCGCCACACCGAGGAAGGCTTCGCGGCCACCCGCGGCGGCGACGCCGACACCGCCGTCCTGCGGCTGATCGACACCGTCCAACAGGCCCAGGCGGCCTTCCTGGCGGTGCTCGAGCGCTACACCATCGCCGACATCACCGCCAACCGCCAGGAATTGGCAGAACTGCTCCGCCCCGAGGGCGAGCGCGCCGCCTGAGGCGAGCCTCTCGACCAACCTCCGCGAATGCCCGAGAATTCAGGCGCTCACCGCCACCAGGCGCGGCGCGGCGCCTTGCGCCAGATCACCGATCGTGGTGTCGCGCAGCACGCTCGAGAAGGCGCGGTGCGCCTCCTCGCAGGCCAGGCGCAGCCGGCAGATCGAGGCGATGCAGCAATCGCCGTCGGGTTTGAGGCGACAGGGGAAGAGGTCGTCCTCGTCCTCGAACAGCCGCACCACCTCGAGCAGGGTGATGTCGGCCGCCGGCCGGCCGATGAGATACCCCCCGCCGCGCCCGCGCATGCCCTTCAGATAGCCGGCCCGCATCAGGCGATGGCAGGCCTTGACCACCAACGCCTCCGTCAGACCCAACGACTGGGCCATCCCCAGCATGGTGACGGGATCGTCGCCGGCTTCGGCGCAGGACATCAGAATGCGCAGCGCACCATGGGTGCAGGCGTTCAATTGCATGCGACGTCTTTCTCATCGTGGCGACGAGGCCACACGAACACCTCTCCGAGCCGAGTGATCCGGCACGAAGGCGAATTCGAACCTCTCTTTCTAACCCGCGCGCCGCGAAGTCGAAAGATGGTGAGGTTGCGCATGTTCAACCGTTGCAGTGGCGGGCACGCCGTCCGGCCGGAAACTGCTCTAGCGAGCGGCCGCCCCACCCGACCCTTCGAGCGGGTCCGACCCGACGGCGTCCGGCCACAGGATGGCGCGCAACTCCAGCACCATGTTCTTCACCGAATAGACCAGCATGATGGCGCCGGTGATCGGCATGCAGGCATAGAGCCAGGCTTTCGAGATGGCGAAGGAGGTGGTGTGTTCGGTGGTCTGCAGGGTCAGATCGAGCGAGAATTTGAAGAACACCGCGATGAAGACCAGCGAGCACGCCTCGACCAGGAAGCGGTAGACGAAGCGCGAGCGCTTGCCCGGCAGGTATTTCGACAGCCAGTCGCCGACGCTGAAATGGCCGTGGCCGACCCACACCGCCGCCGCGCCGTAGAAGATCAGGGCGCCGTAGAGCATCTCGAGGATCTCGTCGAACCAGTGCATCGACATGAACGGCGCGAAGCGCACGACGATGTTGAGGGCCAGGATCGCGGTGATCGCGGCGAAGAGGCCGATGCAGATCACCTCGAGCACGACGAGCAGCCAGCGATCGAAGCGGGCGAGGAGGGTGAGCATCGCGGTCATGGGACGGCTCCCATCATCAGGTTCGGCAGCCACAGGGCGATGCCGGGCACGAAGGCGCAGACGACGGTCACGATCAGAATGGCGACCAGATAGGGCATGCTTTCGAACGCCAGATTCCAGATCCCCACCTTGGCGAAACTCTCCACCGCGAAGAGGCACATGCCGACCGGCGGCGTCAGGTTGCCGACCATGATCAAGAGCGTCATCACCACGCCGAAGTTGACCATGTCGACGCCGAACAGCGGGCAGATCTTCATGAAGATCGGCAGGGTGATCAGGAAGATGGCATTGCCGTCGAGGAAGCAGCCGAGCACCAGCACGACGCCGATGACGATCCACAGGAAATCCGCCTGCGAGGTGCCCATCGCCGTCAGTTGGATGATCAACTCGTCGGGAATGCGCTGGAAGATGGTGAACCAGCCGAAGAAATTGGCGGTCGCCATGATGAACATCAGGCCGCAGGTCTGTTTCAAGGAGACGAAGAGGATCGGCGGCAGATCGCGCAGCTTCAGGTCGCGATAGGCGAAGCCCAGCGCCGCCGCGTAGAGCGAGGCGATCACCGAAGCCTCGGTCGCGGTGAAGAAGCCGGTCGTGATGCCGCCGATGATGAACACCGGCGTCATCAAGGGCCAGAAGGCCGCCAGGAAGCTGTCGCCGATCTCGCGCCAGCTCGACTTCTCATCCTTCGGCAGGCCGCGCGGACCGGCCATCAAACCGATGGCGATCATCATCGCCAGACCCATGGCGACGCCCGGGATGGCGCCGGCCAGGAACAGCCGCGCCACCGAGATCGAGGTGATGGCGCCATAGAGCACGAAGGGGATCGACGGCGGGATCACCGGCCCGATGGTCGAGGCGGAGGCGACGATCGCCGCCGAGATGGTCGGCCGATAGCCGGCGTCGACCATCGCCTTGTGCTGGATCTGCCCGAGGCCTGCGGCGTCCGCCACCGCCGAGCCCGACATGCCCGAGAAGATCATCGAGGAGACCACCGCCACCTGGCCGAGGCCGCCGGAGATGTGGCCGACCAGGGCCCGGGCGAAGCGGAAGATCCGCTGGGTGATCCCGCCGGTGTTCATCAGATTGCCGGCGAGGATGAAGAAGGGAATCGCGAGCAGGGTGAACCCGGTGGTGCCGAAATACATGCGCTGCGGCAGCAGCGCCAGGAAATCGGCCTGGCCCTGCCCGACGAAGAAGATCACCGCCGTCAGCCCGATCGCCACGGCGATCGGAACGTCGAGCACCAACATCGCCAGAAGGACGCCGAAGATCGCCAGAGTGAGCACGGCGGAGACCTCCGTGGGAGGGGAGAAGGGGCGGCGGTCTCTTCACTCGGCCGCTCCGAACACGTGGGACCCGCAATCGCCCACGGCGCCGAACCGACCACGTGAATATCCGACATCGACACATTCGAGGCCCGAGCGGTCCCGGCCGCCACCGCCCCCAGCGTCCCCTCCCCCCTGGAGGGGGAGGGACAGGGAGGGGGGGGGCGGCGCGTCCTCGGCGGGCGGAGTGTAAGGAGAGGTTCAGCCCCCCCTCTCTGTCTCTCCCCCTCGAGGGGGGAGAGAACCGGATGAGAGCGCCTTCGGGTCTCCGACGTCTCGCCTTCGCCGCCAGGAGTCCCTATCGCCTCCGGCGCCGCCGCTCACTTGGCGGCGTCGACCATCGCCATGAAGCGATCGAAGTTCGCGGCGCCGACGCGCGTCTTGACCTTGTCCCAGGCCGGACCCATCGCGTCCTTCCACGGCTTCAGGTCGGGCTTGGCCACCACCATGCCCTTGGTCGCCTGAAGATCCGCGAGTTGGCTGTCCTCGGCGTCGCGCAGCAGCTTGCGGGCCAGCTTGGCTGAGTTGGACGATTCCTCGGCGACGATCTTCTGCTGTTCGGGGGTCAGCTTGTCCCAGCTCTTCTTGTTCACCAGATGGACCATCGACGAATAGGTGTAGTTGACGATGGTCATGTATTTCTGGGTCTCATAGAGCTTCAGCGAATAGATCGTGCCGATCGGGTTCTCCTGACCGTCGACCACGCCCTGCTTCATCGCCATCACCAGTTCGGCGAAGGCGATGGTGACCGCATTGCCACCGGCCGCCTCGACGAAGGCCTGATAGGCGAAGGCCGGCGGGGTGCGGATCTTCATGCCCTTCATGTCGGCGGGCGTCATCACCGGCTTCTTGGAATTGGTCAGCTGGCGGAAGCCCCATTCCCAATCGGCGAGGTGCACAAGGTTCTTCTTGGCGAGTTCCGGGTCGGCCCAGGCCTTGAACGGACCGTCGATGATCTTGTCGGCGGTGGCGTAGTCCTTGAAGGCGAAGGGCGTCGAGATGGTGTCGTAGAACGGCAGGTGCTTGGCGATCTGGTCCTGACCCGACAGGCTCATGTCGACGGCGCCGAGCAGCACCTGTTCGAGAACCTCCGGCGGCGAGCCGAGGGCGTTGTTGCCGTAGAGCACGATCTTGACCGCGCCATTGGAGCGCTTCTCGACGTTGTCCTTGAACTGCTTGGCGGCCACGTCACACGGGTGGCCGTCGGCGGCGAAGTGCCCGAGCTTGAGGTCGACCGCGTTGGCCGCGATCGTCGAGCCGAGCATCATCATGGCGAAGAATGCGAGCGTCTTCATCCTACCCTCGTTCATCTGGGCGTCGCTGCGACGCCTCGTTACACCCTTGCGGGCGATGGACCCTCGACGGAGCCCGCGTTGCGCCGGTGTGAACCGGCGTCGCGACAACGCGGAAAACTCCTGGGTCTCGTGGAGCCTGCTTCGGTCGATCTCCTCGCGACGGGAAGACGGGATTCAGCGCGCCAGCCAGCCACCGTCGACCGGCAGCACGACGCCGGTGACGTAGGAGGAGGCCGGCGAGGCGAGGAAGACGACGGCCGAGGCGAGGTCGTCCGGCTCGCCCCAGCGCGCCAGGGGTATGCGTTCGAGGATCTGGCGCGACCGGTCGGCATCGCCCCTGAGCGCCGTGGTGTTGTCGGTGACCATGTAGCCGGGGGCGATGGCGTTGACCGTGATGCCCTTCGGCGCCAATTCGTTGGCGAGGAGCTTGGTCAGGCCGGCGACGCCGTGCTTGGAGGCGGTATAGGACGGCACCCGGATGCCGCCCTGGAACGACAGCAGCGAGGCGATCGACACGATCCGGCCGCGGCAACCGCGCGCCACCATCGACTTCGCCACCGCCTGGGTGAGGAAGAACAGGCTCTTGAGGTTCACGGTCATCACCGCGTCCCAGTCCTCTTCCGAGAAGTCGAGGACGTCGGCGCGGCGGATGATCCCGGCGTTGTTGACCAGGATGTCGATGGCGCCGAACTCGGCCTCGATCGCCCCGATCAACCCGACGAAGTCGTGGTGCTCGGACAGGTCGGCGACGACTTGATGGAAGCGCCGCCCCAGCCCCTCGACCACGGCGCGGGCCTCCGGCATCGGCTTCGACCCGAGCCCGATCACGTCGCACCCCGCCGCGGCGAGCGCCCGAGCGCAGCCGAGGCCGAGCCCGGCGCGCGCGCCGGTGACCAGCGCCACCCGCCCGGAGAGATCGAACAGGTTCGACGTGCTCATGCGAAATCTCCCATGGCGACGTGGTCCATGTCGGAGAACACCTGGTTCTCGCCCGCCATCGCCCAGATGAAGGCATAGGCCGAGGTGGCGACGCCGGAATGGATCGACCACGGCGGCGAGACCACCGCCTCCTCGTTGCGCACCACGATGTGGCGCGTCGCCTGCGGCCGGCCCATCAGGTGTAGGACCATGCCGTCGGACGGCACCTCCATGTAGAAATAGGCCTCCATCCGCCGATCGTGGGTGTGGCAGGGCATGGTGTTCCACACGCTGCCGGGCGAAAGCCGCGTCAGCCCCATCACCAGCTGGCAGGTCGGCAGCAGGCCGGGATGGATGTACTTGTAGATCACCCGCTGGTTGGCGCTCTCCATCGAGCCCATCGGCGCCGGCGCCGCCTCGGCGATGGCGATCTTGCGCGAGGGATGGCGCGTGTGGGCGGGGCAGGACGAGGCGAAGAGCTTGGCGGGATTGGCCGGATCGAGGCTCTCGAAGGTCACCTCTTTGGTACCCATGCCGAGATAGACCGCCTCTTGGAAGTCGAGATCGTAGACCTCGCCGTCGGCGACGACTCGCACCGGACCGCCGATCGAGATGGCGCCGAACTCGCGCCGTTCCAGGAGATGGGACGTGCCGACCGGCGCGCCGAGTTCGGGCCCGAGCGCCAACGGCCCGCCGCCGGGCGTGATGCCGAGGACCATCATCCGCTCGTAGTGGGTGAGCGTCGCCGTCACCTCGCCGGGGCGAAAGAGATCGGTGACCAGAAAATTGCGCCGGAGTTCCTCGGTGCCGAAGGTCTCTGCCTGGGTGTGGTGGATGGCATGGCGGACGTCCACGGTGGTGTCCTTTCTCCGGTCGGCGCCGCCGACTAACGGTCGAGCGCGGGGTTCGTGAAGAGATAGCCGTAGATCTTCTCGACCTCCGGCATGGCTTGCAGGATTTCCGACAGGTGGCCGCGCATCGCCGCTTCGGCGGCATCGGGATCGCGCGCGTCGATCGCCGCCATGACGGCGCGATGTTGGCGCACCAGATTGGGCAGCGTCTCCGGCAGCGGCAGAGTGAGATGGCAGACCCGGTCGATGTGGGCCTTGATGTCGTCGATCACCTCCCAGGCGGCGGGGCACCCCGCCCCTTCCGCCAGAGCGGCGTGGAAGGCCTGGTCCTCGCGCTGGAACAGGTAGTGGGCCTGGGACGCGGCATGGATCGCCTGCGCCTCCAGGATCGCGTCGATACGCCGCCGCACGTCCGGGTCGAAGTCCAGGCAGGCGCGGCGGACCACGGCGATCTCGAGGGACTCGCGCACGAAACGCGCCTGACGCAGGCGATCGGCGTCGATGCGCACGACCCGGGTGCCGCGATGCGGCCGAATCTCGACCAGCTCGGCATGGGCGAGCGTGATCAGCGCCTCGCGAATCGGCTGCCGCGAGACGCCGAAGCGCTCGGCCAATTCCTTCTCGGAAAGCGGCATTCCCGGCAGGAATTCGAGCGTGACGATCGCCTTGCGGATTTCCCGCACGATCCGTTGGGTGGCCGTTTCCGTCTTGGGCACGAACATGATCGCCTCCCGCCCGGCCCCCGTCGGTCGCTTTCCCGATCGATCGGATCAGGAGAGCACCGCATGGATTCCAATTGCTCTCGACAACTGCCATACCACACTGGTATGGCATATGTGAATGGTACGGCGAAAAAATTGCCGACGCGACGGGGGGTTCGAAATGAGGCTCGGCGAAGAGAAACTCGAAGCGATCGCTCGCGCCTTCGTCGACGCCCGCGCCGCCGCCCGGCCGCTCGCCGCATTCCCCGGCCGGCTACCCACGCGCCTCTCCGAATCCTACGCCGTTCAGGAATTCGCGCTGGACCTGACCGGCGAAGCGGTCGCCGGTTGGAAGGTCGCGATGGTTCCCGGCCCCTTGCGCGCCACGCTCGGGGCCGAACGCCTCGCCGGGCCGGTCGACGGCCGTACGGTCATCCGCCTGCCGTCCGGCGGCAGCGCCGAGGTCACGGTCTTCGACGGCGGCTTCGCCGCCCTCGAGGCCGAGTTCGTCGCGGTCCTCGCCACGGCGCTGCTGCCCGGGCCCGACGGCTTCACCGACGCGATCATCCGCCGCGCCCTGCGCTCGATCCACGCCGGGGTCGAGGTCGCGTCGAGCCCGCTCGCCACCCTCAACGACATCGGTCCGCTCGCCGTCGTCTGCGACCGCGGCAACAACGCCGCCGTGATCGTCGGTCCCGAGATCGACGGCTGGCGCAATCTACCGGACGCGACCCTGACCTCACGCATGTCGATCGACGGCGTGACCGTCGGCGAAGGCACCGCGGCATCCGTCCCCGGCGGACCGATCGGCGCCATCACCTGGCTCGCCGAGCATCTCGCCGGCCGCGGGCGCCACCTTCGCGCCGGCGACCTGGTCTCGACCGGCATGACCACCGGGGTCCATGCCGTGCGCCCGGGATCGACCGGACGAATTGAGTTCTTCGGCGCCGCTCCCTGCGATATTCATGTCGCGGCGACCCCGGCGGCGACGATGCCCGTGGAGCCGTCCACGGGAATCTGAGCTACGTCGAACCCGCCGACGTCGGAATGCGGGTCGGTGCCGGAGATCCCGAAGAGGTCCAAGGCACCCACTGGAGGAGAACACAGAGATGAAGACCAAACTCGCCTTCGTATTCGGTCTGTTGCTCTCGACGAGCTTCGCCGCGACCGCCAGCGCCCAGACGGTCCTCAAGGCCGCCGACATCCATCCCAACGGCTACCCGACCGTCGAGGCGGTGATCTACATGGGTAAGCTGGTCGATGAGCGGACCAAGGGCCGGATCAAGATCCAGGAGTTCAACAACGCCGTTCTCGGCGGCGAGAAGGACACGGTCGAACAGACCCAGTTCGGCGTCATCGACTTCAACCGCGTGTCGACCGCCCAGTTCAACAACGTCGTGCCGGAAACCCAGGTCTACGGCCTGCCCTTCCTGTTCCGCTCGGTCGAGCACATGCACAAGGTCGTCGACGGCCCGATCGGCGACGAGATCCTCGCCGCCTTCGAGCCCAAGGGCCTGATCGGCCTCGCCTATTACGATTCCGGCGCGCGCTCGCTCTACACCAAGAAGCCGATCAAGAACATGGCCGACGTCAAGGGCCTCAAGATCCGCGTGCAACAGTCCGACATGTGGGTCGCCCTGATGCAGGCGATGGGCGCCAACCCGACCCCGATGGCCTTCGGTGAGGTCTATTCGGCGATCCAGACCGGCGTCGTCGACGGTGCCGAGAACAACTGGCCGTCCTACGAGTCGACCCGGCACTTCGAAGTCGCCAAGAACTACACCCTGACCGAACACTCCCTGCAGCCGGAAGTGCTCGTCATGTCGAAGAAGAGCTACGACAAGCTGGCTCCCGAGGATCAGAAGCTCATTCGCCAGGCGGCCAAGGAAAGCGTCGCCAAGATGCGTGAACTGTGGTCGGCTCGCGAGAAGGCGTCGGAGGCCAAGGTCCGCGCCGCTGGTTCCGTCATCACCACCGTCGACAAGGCCGAGTTCATCGCGGCGATGAAGCCGGTCTATGATCGGTTCATCACCGACGCCAAGCTCAAGGATCTGGTGGCCCGGATCCAGGCCGTGAAGTGACGCTCGGACGACGACGATCCCCCCGGCCGGTCCCGGTCGGGGGGATTTGATCCGGTTCTTCGGGGAGGGAGCCCTGAACATGCCCCATATCCATCCCGTCTTGAGCGCCGGTCTCGACCGTCTGGCTCGAACCGCCCTATGGGCGGCAGGAGTCGCGCTGGTGGCCATGACGGTCATCGTCGGGGCTCAGGTCTTCAGCCGCTACGTTCTGAACTTCTCGCTCACCTGGGCAGAGCCGCTGGCGATCCAGCTGATGGGCTGGTTCATCTTCCTCGGCGCGGCGGTCGGCGTGCGCGAGAACTTCCATCTCGGTCTCGATCTCCTGCGCTACATCGCGCCGGCGCGGGTGAACCGGATGATGGATGCCGTGTCGATGACCGTCATCGCCATCTTCGGCCTCGTCGTCACCTGGTACGCGATTCAATTGGCGATCCGCACCTGGGACACCACGATCCCGGGTCTCGGCATCTCCGGCGCCTGGGACTTCATGCCCCTGGTCGTCAGCGGCGTGCTGTTCACGATCTTCGCGATCGAACGCCTCCTGCGTCTCGGTGAGGTGAACGGAATTCATCAGACCACGGCCCTGGAAGCCGAGGTCGAGGCGGTGACGGGCAAGGAGATCGCGTGATGGAACTCTGGGTCCTCTTCGGCTCCTTCGTGGGCCTGCTCGTGCTCGGCACCCCCATCGCCTTCTGCCTGGCGATCTCGTCGCTGGCGACCATCCTCTACATGGGGCTGCCGCCGGTCATCGTCGTGCAGCGCATGAACTCCGGCGTCAGCGCCTTCGCGCTCCTCGCCATCCCCTTCTTCATCTACGCCGGCGACGTCATGGTGCGCGGCGGCATCGCCGAGAAGCTGGTGAGGCTCGCCGCCTCCATGGTCGGCCATCTGCGCGGCGGCCTGGGCCAAGTCAACATCGTCGCCTCGACCCTGTTCGGCGGCGTCTCCGGCTCGGCGGTCGCCGATGCCTCCGCCGTCGGCGGCCTGATGATCCCGCAGATGAAGGCGCGCGGCTACGACGTCGACTACGCCGTCAACCTCACGGCGGTCGGCGCCATCATCGCCTTGCTGATCCCGCCGTCCCACAACATGATCATCTATTCGATCTCGGCGGGCGGCACGATCTCGATCGCCGATCTCTTCACCGCCGGCATCATCCCGGGTCTCCTCCTCGCCGGCGCCCTGATGTTCGCCGCCTGGTCCGTCGCCGTGAGGCGCGGCTATCCCTCGGAAGTCTTCCCCGGGTTGAGGGCCATGGGGCCGATCCTGATCAACGCGGTGCCGGGCATCCTGTTGATCGGCATCATCTTCGGCGGTGTCCGCTCGGGCATCTTCACCGCCACCGAAAGCTCCTGCATCGCGCTGATCTACGCGCTCCTGGTGACCCTGGTGGTCTATCGCCAGATGTCGTGGACCGACTTCGTCGAGGCGACACTCGGAGCGGTGCGCACCACCGCGATGGTGCTTCTGGTGATCGGCTCGGCGGCGTCCTTCGCCTGGCTTCTGGCCGTCCTCCAGGTTCCGGCGGCGATGGTCGCGGGGATGCGGTCGATCTCGGACGATCCGATCGTCATCTTCCTGCTGCTCAACCTGATCCTGCTGCTGCTCGGCTGCTTCATGGACATGGCGCCGCTGATCATCATCACCACGCCGATCTTCCTGCCGGTGGTGGTGGCCTTCGGCATGGATCCGGTGCAGTTCGGCGCCATCCTCATCCTCAACCTCGGTATCGGCCTGTGCACGCCGCCGGTGGGCTCCGTCCTGTTCGTCACCTGCGCCGTGGCGAAGATCCCGATCATGCAGTCGGTTCGGTCGATCTGGCCCTTCTACTTCGCCGCCTTCCTGGTGCTGATGCTCGTCACCTACGTCCCGTCGGTGTCGCTGTGGCTGCCCGGGCTCTTCCGCTGATCGCGGCGAGGCCGCCCGTCGGGACG
>JAFHCF010000186.1:0-3874 GCA_048497495.1 Prosthecomicrobium sp. | reverse complement strand
GCCGTCGACCACCTCCTCGGCTACCTCGTCGCAATCCTCGCCGGAACCCTCGTCACAGCCCTCGCCCTGCGACTGGTCAAAAAACCCGTCGAGGCGTGAGACGGCACGACCGGCGGGTCCGCCCGCCGGGTCTCTCCCTCGAAACGCCGACGCGAGGCGACCGGGGTCGAAAGACCCTCGGTCGCTTCTCGTTTCTCGCCGATCGACGGGCAGGCGACGGCGTCAAACGCGCGCCCGCATCGCCGCGATCGTCGCCCTGAGCGCCGGATCGAGCGACTTGTCGCGGCGCAGCACCAGGGCGAGGCGCCGGTCGAGACGCGGCGTCAGCGGTCGCGCCACCACGTTGCCGCCGCTGTCCTTCGCCCCGAGCGCCAAACCCGGCAGGATCGCCGCGCCGAGCCCGGCGCCGACCAACTCGCGGATGGTCTCGACCGAGGACAGTTCCATCACCGGCCTCACCACCACGCCCGCGGCGGCGAACCAACCGTCGATGATGCGGCGGGTTTGCCCGTGCGATTCGTAGAGGATCAGCGGATGGCGGGCGAGGCTCGCCGCGTCGATCGCCCCGGCGCCGGCCGCCTCGCTCGCCGGCAGCACCGCCAGCATCTCGTCGACCATCAGTTCCTCGACGGCGAAGGCGCGGCCCGGCGCCGGCAGCGTCACCAGGGCGATGTCGATGGTGTTGGCCTCGAGTTCGACGAGGATGTCGCGACTGTCGCCGGTGCGCACGATGATCTCGAGCCCCGGCATGGCGGCGCGCAGCCGGCGCAGCGGGCCGGGCAGGAAATGCAGGCAGGCGGTGGCGCCGGTGCCGATCACCACCCGCCCGACGCCGTCGTCGCGGTGCGGCCGGACCGAGGCGATCGCCGCCGCATGGGCCGCCCGAAGGCCGGGTATGTGGCCGAGCAGTTCCCGCCCCGCCGCCGTCGGGCCGACCCGCCGCCCGACCCGCTCGAGCAGCCGCACCCCGAGCCCGCGCTCGAGCAGCTTCACCTTGAGGCTCATCGCCGACTGGCTGACGCCCCGGCGCTCCGCCGCCCGCGAGAAACTGGCGAGTTCCGCGACGTCGGCGAAGGCGAAGAGCCGGTCGAGATCGGGTTCGACCATCGATGAGTTTTCCTTCTGCTCCGTAGAACATCCATGAGCTTGATCGATGGCGAGGAACGGCGCAACAAGAACCCCCTCCCGCCCGGAACCGACAAGACCCGCCGAGATGCCATCGACCACCGCCCACCGGATCCGCCCCGCCGTGCCCGCCGACCTTGCCGCCGTCCGCGCCATCTACGCCGACGCGGTGCTCGGCGGCTGCGCCTCCTTCGAGGTCGACCCGCCCGACGAGGCCGAGATGGCGGCGCGCCACGCCAAGATCGTCGAGGCCGGCTTCCCCTGGCTGGTCGCCGAGGCCGACGGCCGCATCCTCGGCTATGCCTATGCCGGCCCCTATCGGCCGCGCCCGGCCTATCGCCACACCGTCGAGAACTCGGTCTACGTCGACCCCGCCGCCAAGGGCTGCGGCATCGGTCGGGCGCTTCTCGCCGCCCTGATCGAGGCGACGACGGCGCTCGGCTGCCGCCAGATGATCGCGGTGATCGGCGACAGCGCCAATTCGGCCTCGATCGGCCTCCACGCCGCCCTCGGCTTCGAGCCCGCCGGTGTCCTGCGCTCGGTCGGCTGGAAGCACGGCCGCTGGCTCGACAGCGTCCTGATGCAACGCCCGCTCGGCCCCGGCGACGCCACCGCGCCCGGCGACCGCGGATGATCACCCGCCGCACCGTCGCCGCGCTGTCGCTCTCCCAACTGGTCGGATGGGGCGTCACCTTCTACACCGTCGGCGTCTTCGGCGAACGCATGGTCGCCGACACCGGCTGGTCGCGCGGTATCGTCCACGGCGGCTTCTCGCTCGCCCTCCTGGTGATGGGCTTCGTCTCGCCGGCGATCGGCCGCGCCATCGATCGCGCCGGCGGCCGGCGGGTGATGGCGGCGGGCTCGCTCGCCGCCGCTCTCGGCCTGGTGCTTCTGGCGTTCGCCCACCATCTCGCCGTCTGGTTCGCCGCCTGGGCCGTCCTCGGCATCGCCATGCGGATGATGCTCTACGACGCCTGTTTCGCCGCCCTGGTGCGCATCGATCCGGTCGGGGCGCGCCGCGCCATCACCACGGTGACGCTCGCCGGCGGCCTCGCCTCGACGGTGTTCTGGTTCGTCGGCGAGGCGCTCGCCGCCCATCTCGGCTGGCGCGGCGCCACCCTGGTCTTCGCCGGATTCGCCCTCGCCACCCTGCCGCTGCATCTGGCGATCCCGCGCGTCGCCTCGGGTCCGCCCGACGCGCCGCCGGCTTCCGGAAGCGCCGCGCCGCGCGCCCTCGCCCCGCCGCTCGCCGTGACCCCGGCCGAACGCCGCGCCGCGGCGATCCTCTTCGGCGTCGTCGCGGTGGCGTCGAGCGTCCTCGCCTCGGCGCTCGCCGCCCACATGATCCCGCTGCTCGTCGCCCTCGGCCTCGCCCTGCCGGTCGCCGTGGCGGTGTCGAGCCTGCGCGGGGTCGGTCAGTCCGGCGCCCGCCTCGTCGAGTTCCTTTCGGGCAGCCGCATGCACCCCTTGGCGCTCGCCGTCCTCGCCTGCGCCCTCCTGCCGCTGTCGCTCGCCTTCGCGCCCTTCGCCGGCCTCGCCCCGATCGCCGCCTGGGTCTTCTCGATCGGCGGCGGCGTCGGCAACGGTCTTCTCACCATCGCGCGCGGCGCCGTGCCGCTGGTGCTGTTCGATCACCGCTCCTACGGCGCGATCACCGGGCGCATCGGCGCGCCGACGTTCTGGTTCTCCGCGCTCGCCCCCTTCGTCGTCGCCCTCGCCCTCGACCACGGCGGCGCCCCCCTGGCGCTGGTGATCCTCGCCGTGCCGGCCCTCGCCGCGGCGATCGCCGCCGTCCTGCTCGACCGGCGATTTCGCCCCCGGCCGACGCCGGCGACGTGAGCATCGCCATGAGGCATCTGGCCGCATCCGCCTGTTTGGCTATCCGATGTCCGGTCCATTCATGCGCGCCTCGGCGCATCGGCGCCCGACCCATCGCGATTGCGCAAAAGACTTGCCGACCGATCGATCCATGAGCAACATTGGCACGTGAGACCAAAGGGCATTGAAAATGACCTATGGTATTCCCTGTGCGAATTTCTCATGCCGCTGATGCCTATGAGAAATTCGCATGTCTTCGACGGTCGGCTGCGTCGGCATCCCCGACCGTCGGTATGAGTTTCTGACGAATTCACCAAATCGCTCATGCTCATCGCAGTCCCGGGGGGTCCGAATGAAGCTCGTCGTCGCCATCATCAAGCCGTTCAAACTCGACGAGGTGCGCGATGCGCTCACCCGTCTCGAAATTCACGGCATGACCATCACCGAGGTGAAGGGTTACGGCCGCCAGAAGGGGCATGCCGAGATCTATCGCGGCGCCGAATACGTCGTGAGCTTCATCCCCAAGGTCCGGGTCGAGATCGCCATTCCGGACGGTCTGGTCGACGCCGCGCTCGAGGCGATCCGCGGCGCCGCCCACACCGGCCAGATCGGCGACGGCAAGATCTTCGTCACGTCGATCGAACAGGCGGTCCGCATCCGCACCGCCGAATCGGGTGAAGCCGCGCTGTGATCTCCTCGCTGGAGGGCGGTTCGGTCGCCGACCACATGAGCTTCGCGGCCTTCCCGATCTTCTCGGTGCCGTGGCTCTTCGTCGTCTACCCGCCCTCCGCCCATCGGGTGTGGGGCGGCGGCTTTCTCGGGGCGATGGGCGTCATCGACTTCGCCGGCGCCACCGTCGGCCACATCGACGCCGCCGTCGTGGCGATGTCCGGCATGGTGTCGGGCGAGGGCGGCTCCACCGCCCTCGGCG
>JAFHCF010000185.1:0-16036 GCA_048497495.1 Prosthecomicrobium sp. | reverse complement strand
TCGCGCTGGTGCGCGACGCCGAGACGTTCCTTCACGCCAACGCCTGGATGATGGCGGTCGGCATCGAGCGCATCGACGAAGGGTTGGCCCGGATCGAGGCGAGCGGATCGAGCTTGCGGACGGTCAGGCGGGTGGTCTTGCCGGGGTGAGAGTCGGTCACCCGGAGACGGGTCTCCGAGCCTCCTCGGTCACCGGCCTTCCTGGCCCCCGTCAATACCCCGCCCGGCGATCGACCAGGGTCTCCGGCGCGATGCCGCCGCCGGCCTCGTGGCGGCGGATGCCGGTGACGATCGCCGCGCCGAGCGCGTCGGCGTCGGAATCGGCGGCGCAGTGCGGGGTGAGGATCACCTTGGGATGTCTCCACAGCGGCGAGGTCGCCGGCAGCGGTTCGGTCTCGAAGACGTCGAGCGAGGCGGCGGCGAGCGTGCCGTCGTCGAGGCTCTCGAGGATGTCGGCCTCGACCTGCAACCCGCCGCGCCCGGCGTTGATCAACACCGCGCCGCCCATGTGGGTGTCCTTGGCGAGCCGGGCGAAGAGATCGCGGGCGAGGATGCCCTTGGTGTCCGCCGTCAACGGCAGCAGCACGACGAGGATGTCGGCCCGCTCGAGGAAGGGGCCGAGACCGAATTCGCCGGCGAAGCACTCGACGCCCTCGATGTCGCGCGGGCTGCGGCTCCAGCCGACGACGCGGAAGCCGAGACGCAGCAGCACCTCCGCCGCGTCGCGTCCGAGGACACCGAGCCCCATGACGCCGACGCAGACCCCACGCGCCGCCGGCTGCGGCAGGCTCACCCAGGCGCCCTCCGCCTGATGGCGGGCGTGCGGCACCACCAGGCGGTGATGCATCAGCACGTTCATCACCACCCATTCGGTCATCCGCGACGTCAGGTCGGGATCGACGATGCGCACCACCGGCACGTCGGGCAGCGTCGGGTCGGACAGGAGCGCGTCGACCCCGGCGCCGAGATTGAACACGGCCCTCAGGTTGGGCAGGCCCGCCAGCAACCCCGGCTCGGGTTTCCACACGGCGGCGTAGTGGACCGCCGCCGGGTCGAAGGGCCGGCGCGCGTCGAGGACGGCGCGTTCCGGCGCGAGACGGCGGAAGCGTTCGAGCCAGACGTCGGGGGTCCAGCCTCGGATGGCGACGAGCAGCGACATGGGGTCATTCTCCGGCGAGGCGAGGCGGCGCGAACTGGAGCACCGGTTCGGCGTCGGGGGGGACGGGCGGCGCCGGCGACCCGAGATCGAGGCTCTCGATCCGTGTTCCCCGGCGCTTCACCTTGTCGGTCGAAATCGCGATCTGGTCCAGGTCCCGCGCCGCTTGGCCGAAATGCGCCTGCAGTTTTTCCACCCGTTCGCCGAGCCGCTCGACGTCGTCGAGGAGATGAGCGACCTCGGCCTGGATGACGTGGGCCTGTTCGCGCATCCGCACGTCGCGCGAGATCGACCGCACCACCTGGATCGCCAGCGTCAGGAGCGACGGCGAGACGATCACCACCCGCGCGCGATGCGCCTTCTGCACCACGTCGTCGAAATGCTCGTGCAAGCCCGCGAAGAGCGATTCCGACGGCACGAACAGGAAGGCGATGTCCTGGGTCTCGGCCGGCACGAGATATTTGCCGGCGATGTCGGCGACATGGCGCAGGACGTCGCGACGCAGCGCCTGCGCCGCCCGGTCGCGCCCCTCGTCGGACGGCGCCTCCTGGAACAGCGTCCAGGCCTCCAGCGGAAACTTGGCGTCGATGGCGAGCGGCGGCGCCTCCGCTCCCATGCGGACGAGGCAATCCGGACGCACGCCGGTCGACAGCGTCGCCTGGAAGGCATAGGCGTCGGGCGGCAGCGCGTCGGCGACGATCGCCTCCATCCGCCCCTGGCCGAAGGCGCCGCGCGCCTGCTTGTTGGAGAGGATCGATTGCAGCTGCACCACCTCGCCGGTGAGATCGGCCATGCCGCGCTGCGCCCGGTCGATGACGGCGAGGCGCTCGGCGAGCTTCGACAGGTTGTCGTGGGTGGCGCGGCCCTGGTCGGCGAGCGTCGAGCCGATGCGATGGGAGAGCCCTTCCATCCGCTCGCCGAGGCCTCGCGCCAGTTCCGACTGCCGTGAGGCGAAGACCTCGGTCATGGTCTGCATGCGGCCGGTCATCTCCGCCTGGAGGCGCGCCACCTCGCCGAGCCGTTCGTCGAGTTCGCGCCCGCGCTCCTCGATCAGCGTCTCGCGCCGCCCCCGCCGCCGCGCCGCCAGTAGCGCCAGAAGGACGACGAGAGCGAGGCCGAGCGCCGAGATCAGCCCGACCGTCTCGGCGGACTGGCGAAGCGTGGCCATCTGGGCGACGAATTGGCGAAGCGCATCCTGCATGGCGCCAAGCTAGCCCGATTCTCTTAAGAGATCATGCTTTGTTCTCGCATGTTCGCGGCGGTTCCCGATTGACCGGCGCGAAAGCCTCTCCTATCTGACGATCCATGGCCAAGCTCGACATCATCACCCTTCCCGATCCCCGCCTGAAACTCGTCTCCGAGCCGGTCGCCACCGTCGACGCGGAGATCCGGCGCATCTTCGACGACATGCTGGAGACCATGTACGACGCCCCCGGCATCGGGCTGGCGGCGATCCAGGTCGGCGTGGCCAAGCGTCTCGTCACCCTCGACATCGCCCGCGAGGGCGAGGAGAAGGCGCCGATGTGCCTGGCCAACCCAGAGATCACCTGGGTGTCGGAAGAGACCAACGTCTACCAGGAAGGCTGTCTGTCGGTGCCCGAGCACTACGACGACGTCGAGCGGCCCGCCCGTTGCCGGGTGACCTATCTCGACCGCGACGGCAAACCCCGGGAGATCGAGGCCGACGGCCTGCTCGCCACCTGCCTCCAGCACGAGATCGACCACCTCGACGGCATCGTCTTCGTCGACCACCTGTCGCGGCTGAAGCGCGAGCGCATCACCAAGCGCTTCGCCAAGAAGGCCAAGCTCGATTCCCGCCTGGCCGGCGGCCGTTTCGGCATCGGCTGAGGCGCCCGGCGGGGCGTCGGGTTCGCCGCCGCGCCCAAGGGCTCGAGCGGGCTCGCGGCTCTCATCTCGGAAAATCCGCACGAATCGGGATCGGGATCGGGATCGGGTCGGGGCCGCGACGCCCGAAGGTGTTGCGCCTGCCCCCCCCCCCGCGTCGGCAAGTCGTCTGACACGACGCGAGATCGGGCGACAATTCGCGTCCTTTCCGGGGTGGAGGTCGGCGGCTCCCAGAGCAATTCGACGCGCGCTTCGATGAGTTCATATAAAGAAATCTTTATATCCTTATTGCAGCCGTGGACGGCTTCGTCTATAAGCCGGTCCGACAGTGCCGACCTCGCCTCGCAATCGGGGCGAAACGCTTTTCGGCCCGACCCGGCCCGCCGATCCGCGCGGGATGGCGCGCGGGCCCGCCGGCTCGACCGCCGGCCTTCCGGAGACCGACATGACCCAGATTCACGACTACGCCGTCAAGGACCTCAGCCTCGCCCCCTGGGGTCGCAAGGAAATCGAGATCGCCGAGACCGAGATGCCGGGCCTGATGGGCACGCGCGCCGAGTACGGCGCCGCCCAGCCGCTGAAGGGCGCCCGCATCGCCGGCTGCCTGCACATGACCATCCAGACCGCGGTGCTGATCGAGACCCTCCAGGCGCTCGGCGCCGAGGTGCGCTGGTCGTCCTGCAACATCTTCTCCACCCAGGACCATGCCGCCGCGGCGATCGCCGCCGCCGGCACCCCGGTCTTCGCCCACAAGGGCGAGAGCCTGGAAGAGTACTGGGACTTCGTCGCCCGCACCTTCGACTGGCATGACGGCGACGTGCCCAACATGATCCTCGACGACGGCGGCGACGCCACCATGTACGTCATCCTCGGCGCCGAGGCCGAGAAGGATGCCTCGATCCTCGACAAGCCCGGCAACGAGGAGGAGGTGGCCTTCTTCGCCACCATCTGGAAGCGCCTGAAGACCCAGCCCGGCTGGTTCACCAAGGTGCGCGACGCGATCAAGGGCGTCTCCGAGGAGACCACCACCGGCGTCCATCGCCTCTACATGCTGACCGAGCAGGGCCGCCTGCCGTTCCCGGCGATCAACGTCAACGACTCGGTCACCAAGTCGAAGTTCGACAACCTCTACGGCTGCCGTGAGAGCCTCGTCGACGGCATCCGTCGCGCCACCGACGTCATGCTCGCCGGCAAGGTCGCGGTCGTCGCCGGCTTCGGCGACGTCGGCAAGGGCTCGGCCGCGTCCCTGCGCTCCGGCGGCGCCCGTGTCCTCGTCACCGAGATCGATCCGATCTGCGCCCTGCAGGCGGCGATGGAAGGCTACGAGGTGGTGACCATGAACAATGCCGCCGCCAAGGGCGACATCTTCGTCACCGCCACCGGCAACAAGGACGTCATCACCATCGAGCACATGCGCGCGATGAAGGACAACGCCATCGTCTGCAACATCGGCCACTTCGATGCCGAGATTCAGATCGGCGCGCTGAAGAACTACACCTGGGAGAACATCAAGCCCCAGGTCGATCACGTGGTTTTCCCCGACGGCAAGCGCATCATCGTCCTGTCCGAGGGTCGCCTGGTCAACCTCGGCAACGCCACGGGACACCCGAGCTTCGTCATGTCGGCGTCCTTCACCAACCAGACGCTGGCCCAGATCGAGCTGTGGACCAACGGCACGGCCTACGAGAACCGCGTCTACACGCTGCCCAAGCGTCTCGACGAGAAGGTCGCCGCCTTCCATCTCGCCAAGCTCGGCGTCGAACTGACCATCCTGTCGAAGGATCAGGCCGACTACATCGGCGTCCCGACCGCGGGTCCGTTCAAGCCGGACCACTATCGCTACTGATATATCGACATCGATACACTAGATGTAGTGGGCGCTCCGAAACCTCGGGGCGCCCGCTCCATTTGTGTTCTTCCGACTCTCCTCAGCGAGTCCGCGAGGGGTTATCTTCGAGGTGATTCGTCCATCCGAGTGCGTTCTTGCCGGGTCGGGACGACCATCACGAGACCCGAGCGGGAAGGGACCTTCGACATGTGGGGGCGGAGGGGAGGACGGATTCCGACGTCGCTCCGATTGATGTCGTCGACCGTGCTCGGCTATTTCGCATCGGCCTGGCCGGCCGTGGCCGGGGCGGACGAGGCGCTCGCCACCCAGCAGATCGTCCTGACCTCGTCGATGATCGGCGTCGTCTGCGTCGCCGCCGCTTCCGCCGTCGGCATGATGCGCCAGCGGGCCCGCGCCGAGGCGACCATCCAGCGGCTCTCCGCCGACAATGCCGACCTCAAGGCCCAGGCCGACCGCGCCGAGGCGCTGCTCGACGGCGAGGATCAACTGATCCTCGCCTGGAGCGCGCCGGGCGAGCCGCCGCTGCTCCTCGGGGCGCTGGGCGCCGCCGCCGCCGCGCCCAAGTCGCGTGCCGAATTTCTCGCCTTCGGCGCCTGGTTGGACCCCACCTGCGCCGCCGATCTCGACCGCGACCTCGTATCCCTGCGCGAGCGCGGCACCCCCTTCGAACTCGAACTCGCCACCCGCTCGGGCACCTATGTCTCCGCCACCGGCCGCATCGCCGGCGGGCGCCCCTTCGTCCGCTTCGCCGATCTGACCGGCGAACGCCAGCGCTATGCCGAACTGTCGGAGCGCCACCGCCGCCTGATCGGCGACATCGAGGCGACCCGCGCCCTGTTCGAGGCGATCCCCATGCCGGTCTGGCTGCGCGGCCTCGACGGTCGCCTGACCTGGGTCAACCACGCCTACGCGCAGGCGGTCGACGCCCGCGACCTCTCGCAGGTTCGCGACGAGGTTCTGGAACTGCTCGACACCGCCGGCCGCAAGGCGATCCGTCAGGCCCGCGCAACCACGCCCGCCGTCGACCTCCGCCTGCCGGTGGTGGTCTCCGGTCGACGCCGCACCTACGACGTCGTCGACGTCGCCTCGTCGCACGGCGAGGCCGGCATCGCCATCGACGTCACCGACCTCGAGCAGATCCAGGCGGAACTGCGCCGCACCATCGACTTCCATGCCCGCACCCTCGACCAGTTGGCGACGGCCGTGGCGATCTTCGGCGCCGACAAGCATCTGCAGTTCTACAACGCCGCCTTCCGCGGCCTCTTCGGCCTCGACGCGGGTTTCCTGGAATCCTCGCCCGACGACGGCACCATGCTCGACCAGTTGCGCGCGGCGCGCAAATTGCCGGAGCAGGCCGACTGGCGCTCCTTCAAGCGTGATCTCCATGCCGCCTATCAGGCGCTCGAGGCGCGCGAGCACTGGTGGCATCTGCCCGACGGCCAGACGCTGCGCGTCATCGCCAACCCGCATCCGCAGGGCGGCGTCACCTACGTCTATGAGAACGTCACCGAGAAGCTCGAGCTCGAGAAGCGCCACAACGCTCTCGTCCGGGTCCAGGGCGAGACCCTCGACCACCTCTCCGAGGGCGTCGTGGTGTTCGGTTCCGACGGCCGGCTGCGGCTGTGGAATCCGGCCTTCGTCGCCCTGTGGCGCCTCGACGAGAAGGCGCTGGCGACCAAACCGCACATCACCGACGTGATCGAGAATCTCGCGGTCATCCACGACGATCGCGCCGGCTGGAACCGCCTGAAACTCGCCGTCACCGGGCTCGCCGAGAACCGCGACCGGCTCGCCGGCTCGATGGAGCGGCGCGACGGCGTGGTGCTCGAATATTCCGCCGTGCCGCTGCCGGACGGCGCGACGCTGGTCACCTTCGTCAACGTCACCGACACGGTCAACGTCGAACGCGCCCTGGTCGAGAAGAACGAGGCGCTGGAGGAGGCCGACCACATCAAGACCGACTTCGTCGGCCTCGTCTCCTACGAGTTGCGCTCGCCGCTGACCAACATCGTCGGCTTCGCCCACCTCCTCGCCGATCCGCGCACCGGCCCCCTGACCGAGAAGCAGCGCGACTACACCGGCCACATCATGTCGTCGAGCCAGGCGCTGATGGCGATCGTCGACGACATTCTCGACCTCGCCACCATCGACGCCGGCATCATGCGCCTGCAGGTCGGCGAGGTCGACGTCGCCGCCACGGTCGCCGCCGCGATCGAGGGGGTCAAGGACCGCCTCGCCGCCCATCACCTCACCCTCGTCACCGACATCCGGCCGGAAGTCGGCCACGTCGCGGCCGACGAGAAGCGCATTCGCCAGGTGCTGTTCAATCTCCTGTCGAACGCCGTCTCCTTCTCGATGGAGGGCGGCACGGTGACGGTCGCGGCGCGCCGCGACGCCGACGAGGCGCTGATCCTGTCGGTCGCCGACGAGGGCGTCGGCATCCCCGAGGAACAACTGCGCTCGGTCTTCGATCGCTTCTACACCCGCCGCCAAGGTCCCCATCGCGGCGGCGCCGGCCTCGGCCTGTCGATCGTCAAGAGCTTCGTCGAGTTGCACGGCGGCACCGTCGACATCGTCAGCCGCGAGGGTCGCGGCACCGTCGTCACCTGCCGCATGCCGCTCTCCGCCACCGACGTCGCGATCCCCCCCGCCGATGTCGCCACCGCCGTCGCCGGCGAGTGACGCCATGGCCGCCGCGCCCGCCGCACCCGCCGACGTCGAAATCACCCTCGAGCTCGCGGACGAAGCCGCGACCGTGGCGCTCGCCGAGGATCTCGCCGCGATCCTGCGGGTCGGCGACACGCTGGCCCTGGTCGGCGATCTCGGCGCCGGAAAGTCGACGCTGGCCCGCGCCCTCCTGCGCGCGATCGCCGACGACGGCGACCTCGAGGTGCCGAGCCCGACCTTCACCCTGGTCCAGACCTACGATCTGCGTCTGGCGCTCGCCCATTTCGATCTCTACCGCCTCGCCGGTCCCGACGAGCTCGACGAGATCGGCTTCGACGAGATGGCGCGCGAACGGGCGATCCTGGTCGAATGGCCCGATCGCGCCGCCGAACGGCTGCCCGACGATGCGCTGATCGTCACGCTCGAGGCCGGCGAGAACCCCGCCGCCCGCCGCGTCGGCCTCCTCGGTCCGGCCGCCGTCTGGGCCGATCGCCTGCGCCGCACGCTGGCGATCCGGGCCTTCCTGACGCGATTCGGCTGGGCCGGCGCCGAGCGTCGCCATCTCCAGGGCGACGCCTCGTCGCGCTCCTACGAGCGGGTCCGGCGCGCCGGCGCGACGGCGGTGCTGATGAACCATCCGCCCGAGCCCGACGATGCGAGCGGCCGCGCCCGGGTGGCGGCGCGCGCGCTCGCCAGGCTCGCCGAGGGCCCGCGCCCCTTCCTCGCCTTCGCTCTCGGCCTCGCCGCCGTCGGTGTTTCGGTGCCGCGCGTCCTCGGCTTCGATCTGCGTGAGGGATACATGTTGCTGGAGGATCTCGGGTCCGAGTTCTGCGTCGCCGGCACGCCGCCGCGGCCGGTCCCGGAACGTTGGATCGCGGCGGTCGAACTGCTCGCCGATCTCCACGATCGGGCCCTGCCGACGAGCCTGCCCGACGGCGACGGCGGGGTCCTGGAGATCCCGGTCTACGACCGCGCCAACCTCGAGGCCGAGGTCTCGGTCTTCCTCGATTGGGGCATGCCCCATCTCCTCGGCCGCCCGGCGACGGGCGAGGAGCGCGGCGCCTTCCTCGCGCTGTGGCGCCCGCTCTTCGACGAGATCGTCGCCGGACCGAGGACCTGGTGCCTGCGCGACTTTCACTCCCCCAACCTGCTGTGGCTGGCCGATCGCGCCGGGCTCGCCCGCGTCGGCGTCCTCGATTTCCAGGACACCATCCTCGGCCATCCCGCCTATGACGTGGCGAGCCTCGCCCAGGACGCCCGCGTCGACGTCTCGGTCGAGCTCGAGGCCGCGACGGTCGCCGCCTATCTCGCGGCGCGTCGGCGTCGGAACCCGGATTTCGACGAAGCCGGCTTCCGCCGCGCCTATGGCATCCTCGCCGCCCAGCGCAACACCCGCATCCTCGGCGTCTTCGCCCGGCTGAAGGCGCGCGACGGCAAGCCCCACTATCTCGCCCATCTGCCACGGCTCTGGGAATACCTCGACCGCGTCGTCGACGAACCGGTGTTGCGTCCGCTGAAGCTCTGGTATGAGAAGGCCGTGCCGGCCGACCGGCGCGGCGGCGTCGCCACCGCCTGAGACGGACCCCTCGTCCGCTCACTTCGCCCCGACCGAGACGGACCCCTCGTCCGCTCGCATCGCCCCGACCGAGACGGACCCTTGGTCCGCTCACTTCGCCGACCGAGACGGACCCTTCGTCCGCCCACATCGCCCCCGAGAAGACCGAATGTCCGTTTCTCCTCCGCGTCGCCCGACCCATGCGATGGTGCTCGCCGCCGGCCTCGGCAAGCGCATGCGCCCGATCACCGCGACGACGCCCAAGCCGCTGGTCGAGGTCGGCGGCCGCTCGCTGATCGATCACGCCATGGTCAAGCTGTCGGCCGCCGGCGTCGAGGTCTGCGTCGTCAACGTCCACTATCTCGCCGATCTGGTCGAGGTCCACGTCCGCAAGCACCAGACCCCACGGATCGTCATCTCCGACGAACGCGAGACCCTGCTGGAGACCGGCGGCGGCATCGTCAAGGCGCTGCCGCACCTGGGGACCGAGCCCTTCTACGTCTACAATTCCGACAGTTTCTGGATCGAGGGCATCCGCGCCAATCTCGATCTCCTCGCCGCCCGCTGGGACGACGCGACCATGGACGGGCTGCTGCTGCTCTCCCCGGTCGTCGGTTCGGTCGGCTATTCCGGCCTCGGCGACTTCTTCATGGACGAGACCGGCCTGCTCACCCGGCGCTCCGAGAACAAGGTGGCGCCCTTCGCCTATGCCGGCGCGGCGATCTTCCACCCGCGCCTCTTCCGCGACGCGCCGCAAGGCGCCTTCTCGCTCAACCGCCTGTTCGATCGGGCGCTGGAGGAGGGCCGCCTCTGGGGGCAGCGCATGGAAGGCGTCTGGCTCCACGTCGGCACCCCGAAATCGATCGGGGACGCCGAACGGGCGATCGCCGAGAGCGCCGATTGAGGATCGAGGGAGGAACCGGATGACCCCGACGGCCGACGGTTCCCCGACACCCCCATCCCCCGGGCGCTCGCCCGGCGCCGATCGAGCCGACATCGGCCGGGCGCCCAACGTCACCTCGATCGACGCCGGCCGGCCCTTCCTTTCGACGCTCGTCGGCGCCTTCCTCGACGGCGAACTGGTGCCCTCCTTCCGCTGGGACGGCCGCGATCCGCTGGTGCTCGCCGATGCCGCGATCCTGGTGCCGACGCGCCGCGCCGCCCGCGCCCTCGAGGCCGAATTCCTCGCCGAGATCGGTCGGCGCGGGCCCGCGACGATGGTGCTGCTGCCCGCCATCCGTCCCTTCGGCGACGTCGACGAGGACGAGGATCTCCTTTCCGGCGAGGCCGACGACGAACCGGTGGCGACCCCGCTGGAGCGGCGTCTCGCCATGGCGCGCCTCGTGCTCGGCTGGTCGAAGGCCCTGGCCGGCACCCTGCTCAACCCGGCGACCGGCGCCCCGCCGACCCTGCCGGCGAGCCCGGCGGAAGCCGTCCGCCTGTCGACGGCGCTGCTCACCCTGATGGACCAGGTCGTCGCCCAGCGGGTCGACTGGGGTCGGCTCGAGACCCTGGTCCCCGACGACTACGCCGCCTATTGGCAGATGACCCGCGCCTTCCTGGCGATCGTCGCCGAGGCCTGGCCGGCCCATCTCGCCGAGCGCGGCCTCGCCGATCCGGCGGTGCGCCGCCACGACGCCGTCCGCCGCGAGGCCGAACGTCTCGCCTCGAACCCGCCGAAAGGCCCGGTGATCGCCGCCGGCTCCACCGGTTCGGTCGCCTCCACCGCCGAGCTGATCGCGGTTGTGAGCCGGCTCGAGAACGGCGCCGTCGTCCTGCCCGGCCTCGACTTCGATCTCGACGACGAAGCCTGGGCGACGCTGGAGCCCGGCGACGAGGGCGAGCCGGTGCCCGGTCATCCGCAATACGGCCTGTGCCTGCTCCTGCGCACGCTTCGGGTGGAGCGCGCCGCCGTCCGCCGTCTCGGCCCCGCCCGCGACGCCGCCGCGAACGCCCGGGCCCGGCTCCTCGCCGAGAGCCTGCGCCCGGCGGAGAGTTCCGACACCTGGGCCGACTTCGCGAAGGCGATCGATCGCGGCGACTTCGATCTCGCCTCGGCCCTCGAAGGCCTCGCCCTGATCGAGGCCAAGAGCGAGGCGGAGGAGGCCCTCGCCGTGGCGCTGGCGCTGCGCGAGGCGGTCGAGGATCCGGCCCGGACGGCGGCGCTGATCACCCCCGACCGGGTGCTCGCCCGCCGCGTCGCCGCCGAACTCGGCCGTTGGGGCCTCGAGATCGACGATTCCGCCGGCCAACCCTTCGGCCATACCCGCTCCGCGCTCCTCGCCCGGCTGGTGGCGGAGGTGGCGCTCGGGGGCTACGAGCCGACGGCGGTCTCCGCCCTCCTCGCCCATCCCTCGGCCCGCTTCGGCCTGGCGCCCGGTCCGGCGCGCCGCCTCGCCCGGGTCGTCGAGATGGTGGCGCTGCGCGGCCCCCGGGCGCGTGGCTTCGGCGCGGGGCTTCTCGCCGCCTTCGACGAGCGCGCCGCCGAGATCGCGGCCGCGCCCCACCGCGAGCCGCGACCGATCGCCCGTCTCGGCACAGAGATCGCCGCGGCGCGCGGCCTCCTCGTCGCGCTGGTCGAGGCGCTGGCGCCGCTCGAGGCGCTGGCCGGCCTCGGCGACATCCCCGTGCCGACCCTGCTCGCGGCCCATCTCGCCGCCCTTTCGGCGATCGCCCGTGACGACACCGGCAGCGATGCCGCGCTCTACGAGGCGGAGGAGGGCGCGGCGCTGGCGACGGCGCTCGCCGAATTGAACCGGGCGGCGGCGGCCGAAGGCGCGGCGCTCGCCTTCCCGGCGAGTGCCTGGCCGGGCTTCTTCGACGCCCTCCTCGGCGACGCGCCGGTGCGCCGGCCGACGGCGCCGGATGCCCGCATCTTCGTCTTCGGCCCGCTCGAGGCGCGCCTCCTCGCCTTCGATCTGGTGGTGCTCGCCGGCCTCGACGAAGGCATCTGGCCGATCACCACCCGCACCGACCCGTGGCTGTCGCGGCCGATGCGCCGCGACATGGCGCTCGAGGCGCCCGAACGCCGCATCGGTCTCTCCGCCCACGACTATCTCCAGGCGGCGAGCGCCCCCCGCGTCGTCCTCGCCCGTTCGACCCGCTCCGGCGGCGCTCCGACGGTCGCCTCGCGCTGGCTGCAACGACTGACCACGGTGATCGGCGCCGAGGGCCGTCGACGTCTCGCCGCCCCCGCCGCCCGCTGGCTCGCCTGGGCCCGCGCCCTCGACGCGGCGACCACCCCGCCGCGCGCCGTGTCCCGGCCCGAGCCGCGTCCGCCGGTCGAATGGCGGCCGACCCGCCTGTCGGTCACCGAGATCGAGACCTGGATCCGCGACCCCTACGCCATCCATGCCCGCCACGTGCTCGGCCTCGACCCGCTCGATCCGCTCGGCGGCGAGATCGGCGCCGCCGAGCGCGGCAGCTTCGTCCACGAGGTCCTGGCCGAGTTCGTCGCCGCCTGGAACGGCGGCGCGAGCGAGGCGGAGGCCGAACGCCTGATCGACATCGCCGAGCGCCGGCTCGCGGCCTACGACGTCTTCCCCGAGGTGGTGGCGCTGTGGCGGCCGCGGCTCGAGTCGCTCGCCCGCTGGTGGCTCGCCGCCGACGCCGCCCGCTCGCCCCTCGTCGCCGAACGCCGCGCCGAAGTCGCCGGCAAATGGGTGCTCGCCGTCGACGGCGTGCCCTTCACCCTCTCCGGCCGCGCCGATCGCATCGACCTGCTCCACGACGGGTCTGTCTCCGTGCTCGACTACAAGACCGGCCGGCCGCCGAGCGAGAAGGAGGTGCAGAGCCTGATCGCCCCGCAATTGGCGCTGGAGGCGGCGATGGCGCGGGCCGGGGCCTTCGGCGCCGATCTCGCCGGCCGGCCGATCGCCGAGATCGCCTATCTCCATCTGAAGGGCGGCGCCGACGGCGGCAGTTGGGAGAGGCGCGGCACCCGGCCCGACGGCAGCGATGCCGGCCACCTCGCCGAACGGGCCGAGGCCGAGTTGATCCGCTACGTCCGGACCTTCCGCCGCCCCGACATCGGCTATGTCTCGCGCCGCCACGTCCGCTTCGAGAAGGACCGCTCCGGTCCCTACGATCACCTCGCCCGGGTCGCCGAATGGGCGGCGGGCGAGAGCCCGGAAGGGGGTGAGCCGTGAGCGCCCGCATCACCGTTCCCGCCGAGACCGAGGCGCGCCAGCGCCGCGCCGCCGATCCCGGTGTCTCCGCCTGGGTCTCCGCCAATGCCGGGTCGGGCAAGACCTACGTGCTCGCTCGAAGGGTCATCCGCCTGCTCCTCGCCGGCACCCCCGCCTCGCGCATCCTCTGCCTGACCTTCACCAAGGCGGCGGCGGCCACCATGGCCAACCGGGTCTTCGCCATCCTCGGCGGCTGGGCGGTGCGCGGCGACGCCGATCTCGCCGACGAGATCGCCGCGATCGAGGGCGCGCCCCCCTCCGCCCGGCGTCTGGCCGAGGCCCGCCGCCTCTTCGCCGCCGCGATCGAGACTCCCGGCGGCCTCAAGATCCAGACCATCCACGGCTTCTGCGAGCGCATCCTCCAGCAGTTCCCGCTGGAGGCCGACCTCGGCGGCAATTTCGACATCCTCGACTCGACGCTCGAGGCGGAGTTGGTGGCGAGCGCCCGCGACGCCGTGCTGGTGCGCGCCAGCGCCGCGGCCCCCGGCGATCCGCTCGCCGCGGCGCTCGCCGGCCTCCTCGCCGAGGCCGGCGAGTTCCCGGTGCTCGAAGGGCTCGCCGCGCTGGTCGCCGACCGCGATCTCTGGCGCCACTGGCTGCGCGACGCCGGCACCCTCGACGGCGCCTTCGACCAGTTGGCGCGCGCCCTCGGCGTCGATCCGGCGAAGAGCGAGGCGGCGCTCGACGCCGAGGTTCTCGCCTCGCCGGAAATCCCGCCGGCCTATGCCCGGCGCCTGATCGAGGCCTGGAGCAATGCCGGCAAGCGCGACCAGGACCAGGCCGCCCGCCTCGCCACCGCCCTGTCGAACGCGCCTCACGCCGAGCGCCTCGCCGCCTGGACCTCGACCTTCCTGACCAAGGCCGGGACCTGCAAGTCGCAGAGCCACATCGCCTCCAAGGCGGTCGCCGGCGGTCTGCCCGACGTCTTCGAGCGGGCGGAGCGCGAAGGGCGGCGCCTGATGGGGCTCGCCGACGCCCGCGCCGCCCTCGCCGCGCTCCGCGCCACTCGCGCCCTGCTCACCCTCGGCGACGCCGTCGTCGGCGCCTACGAGGCGCGCAAACGGGCGCGCGGCGCCCTCGACTTCGACGATCTCGTCGGCCGCACCGCCGATCTGCTCTCCCGTTCCGACGCCGCCGCCTGGGTCCAATACAAGCTCGACAAGGGCATCGACCACGTCCTCGTCGACGAGGCCCAGGACACCTCGCCGCGCCAATGGCGCATCGTCCGCGGCCTGACCGAGGAGTTCTTCGCCGGCGAAGGAGCGCGCGCCAAGCACCGCACCATCTTCGCCGTCGGCGACGAGAAACAGTCGATCTACTCGTTCCAGGGCGCCGCCCCCGACCAGTTCTCCGGCACCCGGCGCGACTTCGCCCGCCGCGTCGGCGCCGCCGGGCTCGCCTTCGACGACATCAAGCTCGATCTCTCCTTCCGCTCGACCCGCGACGTGCTCGCCGCCGTCGATCGGGTCTTCGCCGACGAGGCCCTGCGCGGCCACCTGCTCGCCGATCCGGCCGACTACGTCGACCACGCGGCGGCGCGCGGGGATGCGCCCGGTCTGGTCGAGATCTGGCCGATGGTGGTGGCGGAGAAGACGGAGCCGCCGGAGGATTGGAGCGCGCCGATCGATCGGGCGCAGGCGAGCCACCCCTGGGAGATCCTCGCCCGCCGCATCGCCGACGAGATCGCGCGGCTGACCGCGCCGGGCGTTAGGCTCGAGGGCACCGGCGCGCCGGTCCGGCCGCGTGACGTCATCGTCCTGGTGCGCAAGCGCGGGCCCTTCGTCGAGGCGATGAACCGGGTGCTCAAGGAGCGCCACCTGCCGGTCGCCGGGCAGGACCGCCTACGCCTCACCGATCACGTCGCCGTCGCCGACCTCCTGGCGCTCGGTCGCGCCCTGACATTGCCCGAGGACGACCTGTCGCTCGCCGCCGTGCTCAAGAGCCCGCTCTTCGACCTCGACGACGACGACCTGATCGACCTCGCCCGCGCCGACCGTCGCGACGGCGAGAGCCTCACCGACACCCTGCGCCGCCGCGCCCCCGGCCACGCCCGCTGGGCCGACCCGCTCGTCCGGCTCGAGCGCTGGCGCGACCTCGCCGGCCGTGTGCCGCCCTACGAACTGTTCATGGCGGTGCTCGCCGCCGGCGGCGGGCGCCGCCGCTTCGTCGCCCGCCTCGGCTCGGAGGCCGACGACGTCCTCGACGAATTCATGGCGCTGGCGCTCGCCGCCGACCGCGGGCCCCCGGTCGGCCTCGGCCGCTTCCTCGACGAGGTCGCGACCGCCGCCCCCGAGATCAAGCGCGAGCTCGACGAGACCCGCGACGAGGTGCGGGTGATGACCGTCCACGGCGCCAAGGGCCTGGAAGCCCCGGTGGTCTTCCTGGTCGATACCGGCGCCGCCCCGGTCCATGCCTCGCACGACCGCACCCTGATCACGCTGCCGGTCCCCGGCACCCCGCCCGGCGCGGCGGAGGCCCTGGTGTGGAACCGCAAGCCGGTGCCGGCGGTGGTCGCGGCGCGTCGCGACCGTCTGCGCGAGGAGGCGACCTCGGAGTACTACCGCCTGCTCTACGTCGCCATGACACGGGCCGCCGACCGCCTCTACGTCTGCGGCCACGCCCCGGCGAGCGGCGCCGACGAGGCCTGTTGGCACGCGGTCGTCACCACCGCCCTCGCCCCCACCGCCGAGACCGAGGCCGACGCCAGCGGCACGGTCGTCGCCCGACGCTGGCGCTCGGCCCCGAGCACGCCGCTGCCGACGACCGCGCGCGACCCGG
>JAFHCF010000184.1:0-31455 GCA_048497495.1 Prosthecomicrobium sp. | reverse complement strand
TCGCGGTTCGGTCGGCGGTGGCGGGGCGGAGCGGATCGCGGCCGTCCCCGACACCGGTTTTCGCCCGCCTCGTCTCGCGGCGCCTTCACCCGGCGGCGAGGATCTCGGCGACCGAGGCGAGGCGGGCGAAGCGGTCGCCGAGCCCGGCGAGCGCCGCGCGGTTCGAGGTCTCGGCGTCGACCACCCCGCCGCCCGGCCCCGGCAGGGCGCGGGTGGCGCAGGCGTCGTGGGCGACGACCACCGTGTGTCCGAGATCGCCGGCGACCCGCACCGTCGAGGAGACGCAGTTGTGGGTCATCAGTCCGGCGACGATCAGGGTGGCCTCGCCCGGCGCCGGCAGATGGGTGGCCAGATCGGTGCAATGGAAGGCCGAGACGGCGCCCTTTTCGACCACCGCTTCGCCGGCGCGCGGGGTCACCGCCTCGACGAAGGCGCCGCGCCCCTGTGCCCGGTCGAAGGCGCCGCCCGGCCGCCCGGCATGGGCGACGTGGACCACCCGACCGCCGGCGGCGCGCACGCCGGAGAGAAGCGCCGTGGCGGCGGCGACGGCGGCGTCGACGCCGGGCAGCGCCAGCGGCCCGGCGCGGTATTCGTTCTGGAGGTCGATCAGCACCAACACGGCGTCGGCGAGGCGCGGCAGCGCGATCTCGCGGCCGGCGAGGTCGAGCAGGGTCGGGGGCAGGGAGGCGGTCATGGGGTGGGTCTCCGGTATTGGAACGCGGAGGCAGTATCACCCGGCGAAACATCGATTTTGATCGGCGATTTTCGCATCCGAACCTGCGATGATGCAGGGATGAACCCGTTGCCGCTTCTCGACTGGGCCGATCTTCAACTCCTCGCGTCGATCGCCGACGAGGGCACGCTCGCCGCCGCCGCTCGCCGCCTCGGCGTCGATCAGACCACCGCGTCGCGGCGTCTGGGGCGGATCGAGCGGGCGGCGGGCGCGCCGCTGTTCGATCGCGTCGATCGCCGCCTGGTGCCGCGCGCCGCCCTGGCCGCCCGTCGCGGCGACCTCGAGGTGATCGCGGCGGCGGCCGAACGGCTGGTACGGTCACTACGCGACGAGAGCCTGCGCCTGTCGGGGCGGGTGTCGATCTCGGCGGTCGACCTGTTGGCGACCAATCTGCTGGCGCCGGCGATCGGCGGCTTTCGCGCCGCCCATCCCGGCGTGCGTCTGGAGATCGACACCGAGGAGCGCAACGTCTCGCTCGGGGCGCGCGAGGCCGACATCGCGCTGCGGCTGGCGCGTCCGGCCGCCGACACGGCGTTGACCCGGCGCGTCGCCCTGCTCGACTTCGCCTTCTACGGGCCTTCGGGCGACGACGGACGCGGCGACCTGCCGCTCGCCGCCTATGGCGACCGTCTCGCGCATCTGCCGGAACGGCGCTGGCTCGCCGCTCATCTGCCCGGGGTGGAGATCGGCTTCCACGCCAATCGCGCCGGCGCGCTGGTGGAGGCGGTGGCCGCCGGTCATCGCGCGGTCCTGCCGACGGTGGTGGCGGCGAGCGACGCGAGGCTGGTCCGTCTCGGCGGCGTCGAGCCGGTGGTGTCCCGCGAGGTCTGGCTGCTGGTCCATCCCGAACGGCGTGCCGACCCGGCGGTCGCCGCCGCGATCGGTTGGATCGAGACGACGCTGCGCCGAAGCCTGCGACGATGAGCGGGGGACCGGTCGTGCCCTCAGGTGAGGAAGGCGACCAGGAATTCCGGCTTGATCCAGGTCCAGCCGTTGAAGCCGGCGACGCCGAAGACCATGCCGATGGCGCCGAGCACCGAGGCGACGCCGAACAGCCAGTGGACGCGCACCAGCGCGGTGACGGCGAAGAGGGCGATCGCCACCGACAGCAGGGCGTCGGAGAGATCGAAGAGGTCGTCGCGGTCGTTGGAGGCGGCGAACTCCGCGGCGCGCGCCTTGGCCTTGGTCGCCGATTCCTCGGCCCGGCTCTGGTAGGTGTCGGCGTTCTTCTTCCATTCGGCGAGCTTCTGTTCGAGCTCGGGCGTCATCGTCTGCGTCGCCTTGGTCTGGGCGATCGCCAGTTCGAGCCCGAACCACCGCTGTCGGCGGGCCTGATATTCGTTCCAATAGTCGACCGTCTCGGCCTGGGCCTTCGCCATGCCCTGGACGATGTTGTCGTCCTTGATCTTGGAGACCGCCATGAAGGCGGAAACCAGCGCCACCGCGATGGCGATCATGTTGTTGAAGCTGTCGCGGCTCTCGCGGCTCTCGCCCGACGCTACTTCCATATCGGCCATGTGTGCCCCCCCTCGCGTCGATGGTCGGTGTGACGCGGCGCGAGAGTGAGCGAGGAATCTCGGCCTTTCCGTGGCGGAAGTCGGCGGGCGAGCGACGGTTCCGCGGGTCCGCCGCCAAGCCATATGAAAAAAATCTTCATATCGTCTTGCGGCCGAGGCGGCTTCGTCCAGGAGCCGGTCCGAAAGGGCCGACCGCGCCTCGCGACCGGGGCGAGACGCTCTCCGGCCCGACACGGCCCGCCGTCCGTGATCGGCGAGGCGGATCTTGAAACCGGCCGGGCGCGGGACCAGATCATTCCTCGTGACTGCAATCGACCCGCAGGTCGGCGGTTCCTCGCCGATCGGTCAGGTGGTCGACAGTGGCCGAGAGGTTTCGCCATGCGTTGCAATCCCGTGATCCGCCCCGGATTCCATCCGATGTCGATCGGACTGATGGTCATCGGCTTCGTCTTCGCGTGGCCGCTCGGCCTGGCGATGCTCGCCTACATGCTGTGGGGCGATCGCATGCGCGCCTTCGGACGGGGTCTGCGCGACGGCTATGAGCGTTCGCGCTTCTCCGCCGAGATGCGTCGCGGCTTCGGTGGCGCCACCACCGGCTTCGGCTTCTCCACCGGCAATGCCGCCTTCGACGCCTATCGCGCCGCCGAGCTCGAACGGCTCGAGGCCGAGCGCCGCCGGCTCGAGGAGGAGCGCCACGAGTTCGAGGCCTACATGGCCCACCTGCGCCGCGCCCGCGACCAGGAGGAGTTCGACCGCTTCAAGGCCGAGCGTGCCGCCGCCCGCCAGCGCGGCGGCGACCCCACCCGCGTCTGAGGCGGGTGTGTTCGGGCTCGCCCCGCGCCGAACGACGCGTCGGCCCCCGCCCGATCACGTCGTCCTCGACATCGACGGCCGCGACGTCCGCGTCGCGGTCAAGGTCTCCGCGCGCGCCACCCGCTTCACCCTGCGGATGGCCGCCGGCCCCGGCGATCCGGTGCTGACCGTACCGGATCGCGCCCATTTCGCCGATGCCCTCGACTTTCTCGATCGGCATCGCGGCTGGCTCGCCGAGCGGCTCGCCCGCCGTCCAGCCGTCACCGTCTTCGCCGCCGGCGCGCTGGTGCCGCTGCGTGGCAGCCCCCATCTCGTCGTCCCTCACCCGGGACGGCGCGGCACGGTTTGGGTCGAACCGGCCACCGGCGACGTCGAGACCCCGCATCTGTGCGTCGCCGGCCGGCCCGAGCACCTCGCCCGCCGCCTGCGCGACTTCCTGCGCAAGTCGGCCCAGGCCGATCTCGTCCCCGCCGTCGCCCATCACGCCGCCCGCCTCGGGGTGAAGACCGGGGCGATCCGCATCAAGGACACCCGCTCGCGCTGGGGATCGTGCACGGCGGAGGGCGAATTGTCCTTTTCCTGGCGGGTGATCCTCGCCCCGCCCCACGTCCTCGACTATCTCGCCGCCCACGAGGTGGCGCATCTGCGCGAGATGAACCATTCGGTCCGTTTCTGGCGTCTGGTGCGCGAGACCTGCCCGGCCATGGACGAGGGCCGGCGCTGGCTCAAGCTCCACGGCCATGCGCTGCATACCTATGGGGTGGAGTGAGGCCCGCATTCGCCTTTGCCCGCGCGCCCTTCGCCTGCTAAAAGCGGCGCGACCCGAACGAGGAAGGGCATCCCCATGCGCAGCGCCTCCGTCACGCGCAAGACGAAGGAAACCGACATCGCCGTCTCCGTCGCCCTCGACGGCAGCGGGACCTATGACGTCTCGACCGGTATCGGCTTCTTCGACCACATGCTGGAGCAGCTCTCTCGCCATTCGCTGATCGACGTCACCGTGAGGGCGACCGGCGACCTCCACATCGATCAGCACCACACGGTGGAAGACGTCGGCATCGCCCTCGGCCTCGCGGTCAAGAAGGCGCTCGGCGACTGCAAGGGCCTCACCCGTTACGCCGACGTCCATCTGCCGATGGACGAGACGCTGACCCGCTGCGCGATCGACGTCTCCGGCCGGCCGTTCCTGGTGTTCCAGATCCCGTTTTCCCGCGACAAGATCGGCGGCTTCGACACGGAGCTCTTCGAGGAGTTCTTCCGCGCCTTCGCCTTCAACGCCGGGCTGACGCTGCACGTGACGACCCTCTACGGCGTCAACAATCATCACATGATCGAGTCGGCCTTCAAGGCGCTGGCGCGCGCCCTGAGGAGTGCCGTCGCCATCGACCCGCGTCAGGCCCATTCGGTGCCCTCGACCAAGGGCGCGCTCGGAGACTGAGACCATGGCGACCTGGACGGTGCACGCCCCCGAGGGAGACCTCGGCGACGCGATCGCGGCCGATCGGCTGGTCTTCGTGCGCGAGGGCTTCGCCTGGTGGGCGCTGTGGCTGCCGTTCCTGTGGGCGCCGATCCATCGCCTGTGGCTGGTCCTTCTCGGCTGGTTCGGCGTCAACGTCGCGATCCAGGCGGTCGACACGCTGTTCGATGCCGCCGCCGGCACCATCCTGTCGCTCGCCTTCGCCCTGTGGTTCGCCTCCGCCGCCAACGACCTCAGGCGTTGGACGCTCGAGCGGCGCGGGCTGCGGCTGATCGGCCTCACCTCCGGGTCCGACCTCGACGAGGCGGAGGTGCGCTACTTCGTCAAGCTCGCCGCCTCCGGCACCCGCATCGACGTGCTGCCGCCGCCACGCGCTCCGGCGCCGCGCTTCGAGACCCCCTATACGCCACCGCGCGACCTGCCGCCGATCGTCGGCTACGCCGGTGTTCCCGGAGACAGACCATGACCGTCGCGCTCATCGACTACGGCGCCGGCAACCTGCGCTCGGCCGAGAAGGGCCTGGAGCGGGTGGCGCGCGAGATCGGCCGCGGCGAGACGGTCCTGCTCACTCGCGACCCCGACGTGGTGATCAAGGCCGATCGCGTCGTCCTGCCCGGCGACGGCGCCTTCCCGTTCTGCCGCCGCGGCGTCGCCGCCATCGACGGCATGGAGGAGGCACTCGACGAGTTCGTGACCAAGCGCGGCCGCCCCTTCCTCGGCATCTGCGTCGGCATGCAGCTTCTCGCCACCCGTGGGCTCGAGCACGAGCCGACGCCCGGCTTCGGCTGGATCGCCGGCGAGGTGCGGGCGATCGACCCCGGCCCCGAGCACCTCAAGGTGCCGCACATGGGCTGGAACACCATGACGCTGGTCAATCCGCACCCGGTCCTCGACGGGATCCGCCTCGGTCCCGACGGGCTCCACGCCTATTTCCTCCATTCCTTCGCCTTCGACGTCGCCCATCACGGCGATCTCGTCGCCCACGCCGACTACGGCGGCGCGGTGACGGCGATCGTCGCCCGCGACAATGTCGTCGGCACCCAGTTCCATCCGGAGAAGAGCCAGAAGCTCGGCCTCTCGCTCCTCGCCAACTTCCTGAAGTGGGCGCCCTGAGCGTGGCGACCCTTCCAGACGAGAACGGACGAACGATGATCCTCTTTCCCGCCATCGACCTGAAGGACGGTAGTTGCGTCCGCCTGAAGCTCGGCGACATGGGCTCCGCGACCGTCTACAACGACGATCCGGGGGCGCAGGCGCGCGCCTTCGCCGATCTCGGCTTCCCCTGGCTCCACGTCGTCGACCTCAACGGCGCCTTCGCCGGCCGCTCGGTCAACGGCGCGGCGGTCGAGAAGATCCTCGCCGCCGTCGGGGACCGCATGAAGGTGCAGCTCGGCGGCGGCATCCGCGACCTCGCCGGCATCGACGCCTGGCTCGGCAAGGGCATCACCCGCGTCATCCTCGGCACCGTCGCGGTGCGCGATCCGGCCCTGGTGAAGGAAGCCTGCCGCCTCCATCCCGGCCGCATCGTCGTCGGCATCGACGCCCGGGCTGGCCGGGTGGCGGTCGAGGGCTGGGCCGAGGGTTCGGAACTGACGGCGATCGATCTGGCGAGGAAGTTCGAGGACGCCGGCGTCGCGGCGATCGTCTACACCGACATCGACCGCGACGGCATCCTCGAGGGCCTCAACATGCCCGCGACGCTGGAGCTCGCCCGCGCCGTGTCGATTCCCGTGATCGCCTCCGGGGGACTGGCGTCGCTGGCCGACGTCGAGGCGATGCTGGCGCCGGAGGCCCTGATCCTCGAGGGCGCCATCACCGGTCGCGCCCTCTACGACGGTCGCCTCGATCCCAGAGAGGCGCTCGCGCTGATCGCCGAGAAGACGAGGGTGAAGGCATGTTGAAGGCCCGTGTGATCCCTTGTCTCGACGTCAAGGACGGCCGCGTCGTCAAGGGCGTCAACTTCGTCGACCTGATCGACGCCGGCGATCCGGTCGAGGCGGCTTCGGCCTATGACGCCGCCGGCGCCGACGAATTGTGCTTCCTCGACATCACCGCGTCGTCCGACAATCGCGGCATCATCCTCGACGTGGTGCGCCACACGGCGGAGGTCTGCTTCATGCCGGTCACCGTCGGCGGCGGCATCCGGACGCTGGACGACATCCGCGATCTGATGAAGGCCGGCGCCGACAAGGTGTCGATCAACACGGCCGCCGTGAAGGATCGCCGGTTCGTCGCCGACGCGGTGCGCCAGGTCGGCGGCCAGTCGGTGGTGGTGGCGATCGACGCCAAGCGGGTGTCGGAGCCGGGTGAACCCGCCCGCTTCGAGGTCTTCACCCACGGCGGCCGTCACCGCACCGGCATCGACGCCATCGACTACGCCCGCGAGGTCACCGCGCTCGGCGCCGGCGAGATCCTGCTCACCTCGATGGACCGCGACGGCACCAAGATCGGCTTCGATCTCGAACTCACCCGCATGGTGTCGGATGCGGTTCCCGTGCCGGTGATCGCCTCCGGCGGCGTCGGCACCCTCGACCATCTGGTCGAGGGTGTCCTCGAGGGCGGGGCGAGCGCCGTGCTGGCGGCGTCGATCTTCCACTTCGGCACCTACACCATCCGTGAGGCCAAGGAACACATGGCCCGCGCCGGCATCCCGATGCGGCTCGACGCCTGAAAATCGAGCCGCGACAGCGGCGTGTCGTCCGTCCCGGTCCGAAGATCCGAAATGTGAGTTACGCACAATGTCCGACTTCACTCTGAACGACCTCGAGACCATCATCGCACGGCGTTCGGTCTCGGACGACGAGATGTCCTACACCCGCCGACTGGTGGGCAAGGGCATGGGAACCTGCGCCAAGAAGCTCGGCGAGGAAGCGGTCGAGACGGCGCTGGCGGCGGTGGCGGGAACCCGGAAGGAACTCGTCGGCGAGGCGGCGGACCTGCTCTACCACCTCCTGGTGGTGCTGCGGGTCGCCGAGGTGCCGGTCGCCGAGGTGATGGACGAACTCCAGGGGCGGACGGGCCGCACCGGACTCGAGGAAAAGGCCGCCCGCCCGAAGGACTGATCCGGGGCGCGCGCGAAACGGGGTTCGATGGCTCCCACCGATGAGGAGCCGCGGAGGGAGACCCACCGGTGGATCGACGTACGGAACTGCGCGCGCGCCGAGACGTGTCGCGTGGCGGCGCGGCTCAGACCGCGAGCGAGTTGTCGCCCTATCGCCGCTTCGGCCGCGAGGAATGGGCCCGTCTGCGCGCCGACACGCCCCTCACCCTCGACGAGGCCGATCTCGTTCGGCTGCGTGGTCTCAATGATCCCGTCAGCATCGGCGAGGTGGTGGAGATCTATCTGCCGCTGTCGCGCCTGCTGTCGCTCTATGTCGAGGCGACGCAAGGGTTGTTCAGCGTCACCAAGGACTTCCTCGGCGTCGACGGCGTCAAGGTGCCCTTCATCATCGGGCTCGCCGGCTCCGTGGCGGTCGGCAAGTCGACCACCGCCCGTATCCTCAAGGCGCTGCTGTCGCGCTGGTCGTCGAGCCCCAAGGTCGATCTGGTGACCACCGACGGCTTCCTCCTGCCCAATGCCGTGCTCGCCCGCGAGGGGCTGATGCGCCGCAAGGGTTTCCCGGAGAGCTACGACCTGCCGTCGCTGCTCGAGTTCCTCGCCGCCATCAAGGCCGGCAAGGGCGCCGTCGAGGCGCCGGTCTATTCCCACCTCGTCTATGACGTGGTGCCGGGCGAGACCATCACCATCGACCAGCCCGACATCCTCATCCTCGAGGGGCTCAACGTCCTGCAGACCTCGAAACTGCCGAAGAACGGCGCCGGTCTGCCCTTCGTCTCCGACTTCTTCGACTTCTCGATCTATCTCGACGCCGACGACGCCCTGCTGCACCAGTGGTACGTCGACCGCTTCATGCGCCTGCGCGACACGGCGTTCCGCGACCCGCAGAGCTATTTCCATCGCTATGCCCAGATCTCGGCCGAGGAGGCGCGCCGCAC
Source organism: Prosthecomicrobium sp. (assembly GCA_048497495.1). Taxonomy (GTDB): domain Bacteria; phylum Pseudomonadota; class Alphaproteobacteria; order Rhizobiales; family Ancalomicrobiaceae; genus JAFHCF01. The sequence continues at coordinate 22,919 of JAFHCF010000184.1, read as the reverse complement.
CGCCGACGATCTGTGGACCAACATCAACCTGGTCAACCTCCACGACAGTATCCGCCCGACCCGCCCGCGCGCCGACCTGGTCCTGACCAAGGGCGCCGACCACCGGATTCAGTCGGTCGATCTGAGGAAGCTGTGAGCGTCGACGGTGGAATAGGCGAAGCCGTATTCCACCATGGGCGTCGACGGTGGAATACGGCTTCGCCTATTCCACCTTACGGCCCTGCGATCAGCCGCCCGACTGTGGCGCGACCTCGCCGGCGCTGATACCGTGCGCCGCCATCGACAGGCCTCGTGAAGAGATACCCATGCTCGCCGACAAGCGCATCCTCCTGATCATCGGCGGCGGCATCGCCGCCTACAAGTGCCTGGATCTGATCCGCCGCCTGCGCGAGCGCGGCGCCCGCGTCCGCGTGGTGATGACCACGGCCGCCAAGGAGTTCGTCACGCCGCTTTCCGTCGGCGCGCTCTCCGAGGAGCGGGTCCACACCGACCTCTTCGATCTCACCGCCGAGCACGAGATCGGCCACATCCGCTTCTCGCGCGAGGCCGATCTCGTCGTCGTCGCCCCGGCGACCGCCGATCTCCTCGCCAAGATGGCGACAGGGCTGGCGGGCGACCTCGCCACCAACGTGCTGCTCGCCACCGACAAGCCGGTGCTGGTCGCCCCCGCCATGAACCCGCGCATGTGGTCCCATCCGGCGACGGCGCGCAATGCCGCCCGCCTCGCTGCCGACGGCCTCCGCTTCGTCGGCCCCAACGTCGGCGCCATGGCCGAACGCGGCGAGCACGGCGCCGGCCGTATGGCCGAACCGATGGAGATCCTCGCCGCGATCGAGGCCTTCTTCGCCGAGGGCGCCGCCCCGCGCCCGCTCGCCGGCCGCCGCGCCCTGGTCACCGCCGGTCCCACCCACGAGCCGATCGACCCGGTGCGCTACATCGCCAATCGCTCGTCGGGCAAGCAGGGCTTCGCCATCGCCGCGGCGCTGGCCCGCGCCGGGGCGCGGGTCACGCTGGTCTCAGGGCCGGTGAGCCTGCCCGACCCGGCGGGCGTCACCACCGTGCGGGTGGAGACGGCGCGCCAGATGCTGGAGGCGGTGGAGGCGGCGCTGCCCGCCGATGTCGCGGTGATGGCGGCGGCGGTCGCCGACTGGCGGGTGGCGTCGGAAGCGTCCGAGAAGATCAAGAAGGGGGTGGGCGGCGTGCCGACCCTCGCCTTCGTCGAGAACCCCGACATCCTGGCGACCCTCGGCCGCCACGCCACCCTGCGCCCGCGTCTGGTGATCGGCTTCGCCGCCGAGACCGAGAGCCTTCTCGACAACGCCCGCGCCAAGCTCGCCCGTAAGGGCGCCGACCTGATCGTCGCCAACGACGTCTCGCCCGAGACCGGCATCATGGGCGGCGACCGCAACACGGTGCGCCTGGTCGAGGCCGCCGGCGTCACCGAATGGCCCGACCTGCCCAAGGGCGAGGTGGCCGAGAAGTTGGTGGCGCTGATCGCCGAACGATTGGGGTGAGGCCGCGCGCGATGGTTCGAGGCCCGCTCCGCGGGCGCCTCACCATGAAGCGCTTTCGAGTTTTGAAGCAAATACGGACGCTTCATGGTGAGGTGGCCGGCCCCCGGCCGGCCCTCGAACCATCGCCCACGATCCGGTCCAGAGAAGCGGAATTCGCCCTCGGCTTTTTCCACGTTGCGGACGACGGCTCAGGTTCCCACCATCCCGTCGATGATCTTCAGCATCTTGTCGATGTCCTGCGGTCGCGAAAGGCGGTGGTCGCCGTCGGGGATGAGCGACAGGGTCACGTCGTCGCGGCTGATACGGGTGGTCAGCCGGATCGCATGGCGCCACGGCACCGAGGTGTCGCGGATACCCTGGAGGATCGCCACCGGGCAGCCGAGTTCGATCTCGCCGCCGAGCACCAGGTTCCGCCGCCCGTCCTCGATCAGCCCCCGGGTGATCAGATAGGGCTCGTCCGAATACTCCGAGGGCTCCCGGTAGACCCCGTCCTCCAGGATCCGCCGGCGGATCTCGTCCGAGAACCCCGCCCACATCAGATCCTCGGTGAAGTCCGGGGCCGGCGCGATCAGCACCATCCCCGCCAGCCGGTCGCCGTGCCCCTCGGCGCGAAGCGCGCGGGCGAGGAGCAGGGCGATCCAGCCGCCCATCGACGAGCCGACGACGATCTGCGCGCCGTCCGTCGTGGCGAGGACGGCGCGCGCCTCCTCGACCCAGCGCGAGATCGTGCCGTCCTCGAAGCGGCCGCCGGAGACCCCGTGACCGGAATAGTCGAAGCGGGTGACGGCGAGGCCGCGCGCCGCGCCGTGGGCGTCGAGCGCCAGCGCCTTGGTGCCGACCATGTCGGAGCGGAAGCCGCCGAGCCAGAAGAGTCCGGGGGCGGCGCCCGCCCGCCGGATCACCGCGACGTCGCGGGCCGCCGCGCCCTCGCCGACCGTCATCCGCTCCACCGTCTCGGCCATGTCGTCCCTCCCTGTTCGCCCCTGTCTAACCCGGTTCGGCCGGATGAGGGAAACGCCCCCCTCGGCCACGATCGCCGTGACGTTTCACCCGCCGGTGGATATCGACGAATTCTTCACGTCGTTTCGCCTCCGGGATCGCACGTAAGCCTCGAGATCGACCTGTGACGTTGACTTCGCGGCAAAATGGGCGAATTGTCGGTCGACCGGTCCGGCGCGGGTGAACCCGTCGGCCGAAAGCCTCGACGTTTCGCGTACGGGGCTTTCCGCGCAAGATTTGCTCCCGTATCGAATTGGGTTCGTGCGGCGAGCGGCGTCGACCGCCACCAGAGGAGAACACGACCATTCGCCGTCCGTTTCGCGCACCGCCGCCGCCCAAGGAAGGGCCGCGTATCAACCGGGAGATCCGGGGTACACCCCAGATTCAGCTGATCGACGAGGAAGGCGTCAACGTCGGTGTGGTGTCGTTCTACGACGCCCTCGACCGCGCCGAGGAATCGGGCCTCGATCTCGTCGAGATCGCGCCGAACTCCGTGCCGCCCGTCTGCAAGCTGCTCGACTACGGTCGCTTCAAGTATCAGTCGCAGAAGAAGGCGGCCGAGGCGCGCAAGAACCAGAAGGTCGTCGAGATCAAGGAAGTCAAGCTCCGTCCGGGCATCGACGACCACGACTACGAAGTCAAGATGAAGCAGTCGCGGAAGTTCTTCGAGGAAGGCGACAAGGTCAAGATCACCCTGCGCTTCCGCGGCCGCGAGATGGCGCATCAGGATCTCGGCATCCAGTTGCTGGACCGCGTGCGCGCCGAAGTCGGCGACATCGCCAAGGTCGAGTCGGAGCCGCGCCTCGAGGGCAAGCAGATGATCATGATTCTGGCGCCGCGCTGAGGCGCGACGCCGATCGATCGACCCGCGCCACGATCTCGTCGGCGCGGGTTTTCGTATGACGCGAGGCCCGAACGGCGTTCGGACTTAGCCGTGACCCGTGTTCGGGCGGCAGGGAGAGGCCGGCCGAACGCTCCATGTCGACGGAAGGCGGACGTCGCGATGAGTTCGACCACACGATCCCTGCGCTGGCGCCTCGGCGACGGCGAGACCTGCGGCCTCGAGCATCTCGAATTGAAGATCTCCGAGGCCGGTGTCGCGGCCGAGGCGGTGGTGATCGGGGGGCGGGGTGACGCCACCTTCGGCGCCCGCTGGCGCATCACCGTCGATCCCGACTGGGCCTGCACCCGTTCGCTGCATCTGACCCGCCTCGGCGGCGCCACGGTCGCGCTGCGTCACGACGGCTACGGCGAGTGGTCGGACGGCGAGGGCAAGAGGCGCAAGGAATTCCAGGGCCTCTCCGACTGCCTGGTCGCCGGCTCGTCCTTCGGCATCACCCAACTCTTGAAACGCCTCGGCGCCAAGGCGGCCAAGGCGCAGGTCGTCGACGTCGTCCTGGTGACGCAGCCCGGCCTCGAGGTCGCCCGCGCCAGCCTCGCGTTGCGGCCGATCGAGCCGGGCAGGGTCTTCCGCCTGACGGTCGACGAGGCCGAGAGCGAGATCGAGGTCGACGCGGACGGCTTCGTCACCCGTTGGGGCGAGACCGCGACGCGGATCGAGAGCACCCCGGTCGACGCCTGATCCGGCCAAATCCGTCACCGGTTCGTCGCATCCGCCGTTGCATTCCCCGCGCGACCCTCCTATAACCCGCCGGTCTCGAGATCCGGCCGGCTGATACAAGGGCATGCCGTGGCGGATCTGAAGGCTCGAACCCAATGTCAATTTCGGGACGCGGGGGTTCACGCGCGATCGTCAGATCGCGTGACCGATGGAGCTTCAGGGCTTCGTCGTTCCGCGGCCCCAACAGTCGAGAGAGCCAAATGCCCAAGATGAAGACCAAGAGCGGCGCCAAGAAGCGCTTCAAGCTCACGGCCACCGGCAAGGTCAAGGTCGCTCAGGCCGGCAAGCGCCACGGGATGATCAAGCGGACGACGAAGTTCATCCGCAACGCCCGCGGCACCTCCGTGCTCGCCGAGTGTGACGCCAACATCGTCAAGAAGTTCCTGCCTTACGGCTGATCTTCCGACCTCCTGACCCATTCAATCGTAAGGAAATTGAGCCATGGCTCGTGTAAAGCGCGGTGTGACCTCGCACGCGAAGCACAAGAAGGTGCTGAAGGCTGCCAAGGGTTTCTATGGCCGCCGCAAGAATACCATCCGTACGGCGAAGGCCGCGGTCGAGAAGAGCATGATTTATGCTTATCGCGACCGTAAGGTGAAGAAGCGGAACTTCCGCGCTTTGTGGATCCAGCGCATCAACGCCGGCGTCCGCCAGGTCGCCGCCGACATGACCTACTCGCGCTTCATCGACGGCCTCAACAAGGCCGGCATCGAAGTCGACCGCAAGGTTCTCTCCGATCTCGCCATCACGGCGCCGGAAGCCTTCGCCGAGCTGGTCGCCAAGGCCCAGGCCGCGCTCGCCGCCTGATCGGCACGGAGCGCAGCAAATTCGAAGGCGGTGGGGGAGACCCCGCCGCCTTCGTCGTTTCGGGGGGTGGTAGGGTGCAAAGAGCCGAAGGCGAATTGCACCGGCCGAGGTCGATGGGGACATGAAGCGGTTCCACGAAGAGGCGCCTTTGAGGCCTCAGTTCGGTCGTTTTCCCTCTTGCCAATGGGGCGAAATTTGGAGGGAGCCATGGGCAGTTGGAACCAGATCTTCGGTTTTGAGATTGATGTGAATGGTGCGAAGATAATCGTTGTAAATAAGCCGCAACTCGGCGGCTGCCTTAGCGACGGCGAGATCGATGGACAGATCTCCATGATTAAATCTGAACTTGATCAATTGGCAAAGAAAATGAAAAAGGCGATCAAGGAGCAGGAGCTCAAAAATCGCAAGACTGGGCTTTTCTGAGTAGTGTTCAATATTTCTTATTATTCTAATTTTCGAATTTTTCGTGCTCTCTGTACCCTGCACCTACTGCGCTCACCCCCGCTCGAAGCGCGCGATCGCGGCGAGAAACGCTTCGCCGAAACGGCCGAGCTTGGCGACGCCGACGCCGTGGACCTCGGCGAGTTCGGCCGACGTCTTCGGCCGCGCCCGCGCCATCTCGATCAGGGTGCGGTCGGCGAAGACCACATAGGCCGGGGCGTTGAGCTCGCGCGCCAGCGTCGCCCGTTCCGCCTTGAGGGCGGCGAGGAGCCGCGTCTCGTCCTCGTCCAGGCCGGCGGCCGTGACCTTCTCGGCGCGGACCGCCTTCTTCGATTTCGTCTCCTTGGCGCCGTCCACCACGTCGCGGCGGAAGGTGACCTCGCCGCGGCCCTTCAGCACCGCGACCCCGGCCTCCGTCGCGTACCAGCGGCCGTGGGCGGCGGTGTCGACGTCGGCGAGGCCGAGCGCCAGCAGTTGGCGGAAGATCGCCCGCCACTGGCTCTTGGTGAATTCCTTGCCGCAACCGAAGGTCTTCAGCTTGTCGTGCCCGAAGCGGACCATGTTCTCGGTCGCCTCGCCGGTCAGAAGCGCGACGAGATGGACCTCGCCGAAGCGCTCGCCGGTCCTGACCATGGCCGACAGCGCCTTCTGCGCTGCCACCGTGCCGTCGAAACTCGCGCCCCCGTCGAGACAGATGTCGCAGTTGCCGCAGGGCGCGCTCTCCTCGCCGAAATAGGCGAGCAGCACCTGGCGGCGACAGCGCGGCGCCTCGGCGAGCGCGACGAGGGCATTGAGCCGCTGCCGCTCGATCCGCTTCTGCTCGTCGGAGGCCTCACTCTCGTCGATCTGGCGACGGCGCAGCAGGATGTCGTCGGTGCCGTAGAGGGTCAGCGTGTCGGCCGGCAGCCCGTCGCGGCCGGCGCGCCCGATCTCCTGGTAATAGGCCTCGATCGACTTGGGCAGGCCGGCATGCGCGACGAAGCGGACGTCCGGCTTGTCGATGCCCATGCCGAAGGCGATGGTCGCGGTCATCACCACCCCGTCCTCCTGGAGGAAGACGTCCTGGCGCTTCGAGCGCAGCTCCTGATCGAGGCCGGCGTGATAGGCGAGCGCCCGGATGCCTAGGGAGGAGAAGTGCTCGGCCAGTTCCTCGGTCTGCTTGCGCGACGAGCAATAGACGATGCCGCTCTCCTGGGCGTGGCCGGCGAGGAAGCGCGAGAGCTGACGCCGCGTGTCGGCCTTCGGCGCCATCGCCAGCCGGAGGTTCGGCCGGTCGAAACCGTGGACGAAGATCTCCGGCTCGCCGCGGAAGAGCCCTTGCACGATCTCGCGGCGCGTCGCCTCGTCGGCGGTGGCGGTCAAGGCGACGATCTGCGGGTTGCCGAGACGCGCCGCGAAGGAGCCGATCTCGCGATATTCGGGGCGGAAGTCGTGGCCCCATTGCGAGATGCAATGGGCCTCGTCGACGGCGATGGTGGCGACCTCGGCCCGCGCCAGCATGTCGAGCGTGTCGGGCTTGGCGAGCCGCTCCGGCGCCACGTAGAGGAGGCGCATCCGGCCGGCGCGCAACTCCTCGAGCGTCTCGCGGATCTCGGCCGGATCGGTGGAGGAGTTCAGCGCCCCGGCGCTGATGCCGTTGGCCCGCATCTGCGCCACCTGATTGCGCATCAGCGCGATCAGCGGCGAGACGACCACGGTCAGCGTGTCGCGGGTGATCGCCGGCAGCTGATAGCACATCGACTTGCCGGCACCGGTCGGCATCACCGCGAGCACGTCGCGCCCCGACAGCACCGACGCGACGATGTCGTCCTGGCCGGGGCGGAAGTCGGGATAGCCGAAGACCTCGCGCAGCAGCGCGCGGGCGCGGGCGAGATCGAGCGTCCGCGCCACGGCGTCGGCGCTGGTGTGGGGCAAGGCGGATCTCCTCGGGATGGGCCGCAAGGGTTAACCAGTGGGAGAGGGGGCGTCAATCGCCCTGATCGCGACCGCTCCGGGTCCTGGCGACGGCCGCGGCTCCGCTCCGAGTAATCCCGATCGACGCGGCGCAACGCTCCCATGAAAAGCAATCGTTTGAAAGCCGAGGCCGGCTCGCTCACTGTGGCGGCGAGGGGCGAGCCGGGCGGATCGATGACCAGACGCGAGCGACTGACCATTCTGGCGCGCGGCGCCGCCACGATGCTCATCGCCATGGGCCTCGGGCGATTCGCCTTCACCGCCCTGCTGCCGGCGATGCAGGTCGGGACCGGCTTCTCCGATGCCGATGCCGGATGGATGGCCTCGCTCAATCTCGCCGGCTATCTCGGCGGCGTCTTCTGGGCGGGCCGGGCCGGGCCGGCGACGAAGGCCGCGCTCTTCCGCGCCGGGCTCATCGTCGCCGTCGTCGGCGTCGCGGCGATGGCGCTCGACCTCGGCCTCGTCTACTGGGACGTCCTGCGCTTCGTCGCCGGCGTCACCTCCGGCCTGCTCTTCGTCCTCGGCACCAGTTTCGTCTTCGATCGCGGCGCGGCGAGCGGGCCGAGCGGCGCGGCGCTGCATTTCGCCGGCGTCGGTGTCGGCATCGCGCTGTCCGGCATCGTCGGCCAACTGATCGGCGATTGGCGTGTCGCCTGGATCGTCCTCGGCGTCGTCGCCCTGGTCCTCGCGGTGGTCGGCCATGGTCTTCCCGCGCCGACGCCCGGCCGCGCCGCGCCCGGGGCCTCGCCGCCGGCCTCGGTGGCGATCCGCTGGACCCCGGGCTTCACCCTGTTGGTCGTGGCCTATGCGCTGGAAGGGCTCGGCTACATCGTCGCCGGCACCTTCCTGGTGTCGATCCTGCGCCGCGCGCCGGAGACCGCGCATCTCGCCTCCTTCGCCTGGATCCTGGCCGGGCTGACGGCGATCCCCTCGCCGCTGGTGTGGGGGCGCATCGCCCATCGCATCGGCTACTGGGGGGCGCTGACGCTCGCCTACGGGGTCCAGGCGATCGGCATCTTTCTCGCCGTCGCCGGCTCGCCGACGGCCGCGCTGATCTCGGCGGCGTCCTTCGGCTTCACCTTCGTCGCCGCCGCCGGCATGAGCGTCGCGCTGGGCTCGCGCCTCCAGCCCGGCGCCGTCGGCCCCGCCACCGCCCTGATCACCATCGGCTACGGCGTCGGCCAGATCGTCGGCCCCTGGGCCGCCGGCCTCGCCGCCGCGAGCACCGACGGTTTCACCGTGCCGCTGATCGGCGCCGGCGCGGTGGTGGTCGCCTCGGCGCTGCTGTCGGCCGTCGGCCATGTGGTGGCGCGGCGGGTTCCCCTCGCCTGAGCCGCGCTCACGCCGGCATCGTCACCCGCCTGAGCGTCAGATTGATCCGCCCGCCGCCGGAAAGCAGCGTCGACGTGCCGGGAAGGATCCGATCGACGCCGTGGAAGGCGAGGCGGGCGGGGCCGGCGAGCATCATCACGTCGCCCGACGCCAGGACGAAGGATCGGGTCGGATCGCCACGCCCCGTGCCCCCGAGGCGGAAGCGGCACGAATCGCCGAGCGACACCGAGACGAGCGGCGCGGCGAAATCCTGTTCGTCGCGATCCTGGTGCGGCCCCATCCGGGCGCCGGCATCGTAGAAATTGACCAGGCAGGCCTCGGGCGGGTGAGGGTAGCCGGTCATCGCGTCCCAGAGATCGATGAGGCGCGGCGGCATCGCCGGCCAGGGCCGGCCGGTCGTCGGATGGGTCGGCTGATAACGATAGCCGGCGCGGTCGGAGACCCAGCCGAGCGGCCCGCAGTTGGTCATGCGCACCGTGAACGGCTTGCCCGTCCTCGGCATCACCGGCACGTACAACGGCGCGGCGCCGACGACGGCGCGCAATTCGGCGACCAGCGCCTCCTGTTCGCCGCGCGTCAGGAGCCCGGGCCGGAGCACGAAGCCGGACGCGGTCTCGACCGGTGGTGGGTTTCGACACGCGCTGGTCATGGCGTTCCGCCGCTCTCGGTTAGAGCTTTCGGGAGGTTCCCGTCGCGCGCGAGCCTACACCGGCTCCCCCGGCTCCGGCCAGTCTCGCCCGATCCGACCGCCGCCCGGACCGCCACGGCGAGATTACCGGCGTCTTCCCTCCTTGCGGCTCGGAATTCCCCCACTTATATACCCCGGCGAAGCGTGTGACGGCCCGCGAGCCTGGCCGAAGCCGCAGTGAGACATGGGTCAACCGCAGGGTCCTGGAAGTGGGATCCGCAATGGGGGCCGTGGGCGCGGGATGCGCCTCCGCCGGAACGCCCGTCGAGGGGTCCGGACGGCCTGCCACTCGAGGAGAAGCATCATGGGTAAGGTGATCGGTATCGACCTCGGCACGACCAATTCGTGCGTCGCCGTCATGGACGGCAAGACCGCCAAGGTCATCGAGAACGCCGAGGGCGCGCGCACCACGCCGTCGATCGTCGCCATGACCGACGACGGCGAGCGTCTGGTCGGCGTCGCCGCCAAGCGTCAGGCCGTGACCAATCCGGAGCGCACCTTCTTCGCGGTGAAGCGCCTGATCGGCCGCCGCTACGAAGATCCGATGGTCGAGAAGGACAAGAAGCTCGTCCCCTACACCATCAGCCGCGCCTCGAACGGCGATGCCTGGGTCGAGGCCGACGGCAAGCCCTATTCGCCCTCGCAGATCTCCGCCTTCACCCTCGGCAAGATGAAGGAGACGGCGGAAGCCTTCCTCGGGGCGCCCGTCACCCAGGCGGTCATCACCGTTCCCGCCTATTTCAACGACGCCCAGCGTCAGGCGACCAAGGACGCCGGCCGGATCGCCGGCCTCGAGGTGCTGCGCATCATCAACGAGCCGACGGCCGCAGCGCTCGCCTACGGCCTCGACAAGAAGGCCGCCGGCACCATCGCCGTCTACGACCTCGGCGGCGGCACCTTCGACGTGTCGATCCTGGAGATCGGCGACGGCGTCTTCGAGGTCAAGTCGACCAACGGCGACACCTTCCTCGGCGGTGAGGACTTCGACATGCGGCTGGTCGGCTACCTCGCCGACGAGTTCAAGAAGGAGTCGGGCATCGACCTGCGCAACGACAAGCTCGCCCTCCAGCGGCTGAAGGAAGCCGCCGAGAAGGCCAAGATCGAGCTGTCGAGCGCCACCCAGACCGAGATCAACCTGCCGTTCATCACCATGGACGCCACCGGTCCGAAGCACCTCAACATCAAGCTCACCCGCGCCAAGTTCGAGGCGTTGGTCGACGACCTGATCCAGCGCACCGTCGAGCCCTGCAAGGCGGCGCTCAAGGACGCGGGTCTGTCGGCGGGCCAGATCGACGAGGTCGTCCTGGTCGGCGGCATGACCCGCATGCCCAAGGTCCAGGAAGTGGTGAAGGCCTTCTTCGGCCGCGAGCCCCACAAGGGCGTCAACCCGGACGAGGTCGTCGCCATCGGCGCCGCCATCCAGGGCGGCGTGCTCCAGGGCGACGTCAAGGACGTGCTGCTGCTCGACGTCACCCCGCTGTCGCTCGGCATCGAGACGCTCGGCGGTGTCTTCACCCGCCTGATCGACCGCAACACCACGATCCCGACCAAGAAGTCCCAGGTCTTCTCGACCGCGGAGGACGGCCAGACCGCGGTGACCATCAACGTGTTCCAGGGCGAACGCGAGATGGCGGCCGACAACAAGAGCCTCGGCCGCTTCGACCTGCAGGGCATTCCGCCGGCGCCGCGCGGCGTGCCGCAGATCGAGGTCACCTTCGACATCGACGCCAACGGCATCGTCAACGTCCACGCCAAGGACAAGGGCACCGGCAAGGAGCAGCAGATCCGCATCCAGGCCTCCGGCGGCCTGTCGGACGTCGAGATCGAGAAGATGGTCAAGGACGCCGAGGCCCATGCCACGGAAGACAAGAAGCGCAAGGAACTGGTCGAGACCAAGAACCACGCCGAGGGTCTGGCGCATTCGGCCGAGAAGGCGCTGAAGGACTACGGCGACAAGGTCTCCGGCGCCGATAGGTCGGTGATCGAGGCGGCCATCGCCGAGACCCGCACCGCGCTCGGGGGCGAGGACGTCGAGGCGATCAAGGCGGCCGCCAACAAGCTCGCCGAGGTTCAGATGAAGCTCGGCGAGGCGATGTATGCCGCCGGTCAGGCCGAAGGCGCCGCCCCCGGCGCCGAGGAGGCCGCCCCGCATCGCGACGACGTCGTCGACGCCGACTTCACGGAAGTGAAGGACGACAAGAAGCACTGACGGACTTCGGTCCGCTCGGTTCAGACGTGAGCAGTCCGGTGCGCTACCTCGCGCCGGACTGCCGTTTCCTTTCGGGCCCGGAGGCCGTCATGAGCACCATTTCCGTCGGCGATCTTCGCGCCGAGCACGAATACGACTACGGCTGCGCCGGTAGCGTCGTCGTCGAGACCAATGGTCCGCAGGGCGGCGGGCCGGAGCAGGGCGCCTATCTGCGTCTGACCTTCCACGATCGCGGCACCACCTCGATGAACGCGGAAATCCTCCACGGCCCCGCCGGTGAGGTCGCCGGCGTGTCGATCGCCTTCTTCGGCGACCAGGAGATCTACGCCGCCGAAGAGTGCCTCGAATTCGCGTTGCTGAAGCTGCGCCAATATCGCGACCTTCTGACGGATCCGATGGTGCAGGTCGAAGAGTGATGGCGAAACGCGACTATTACGAGGTTCTCGGGGTCACCAAGACCGCCGACGAGAAGGACCTGAAGGCGGCCTTCCGCAAGCTCGCCATGCAGTTTCATCCCGACCGCAACCCGGGCAACGCCGAGGCCGAGGCCAAGTTCAAGGAGATCAACGAGGCCTACGACGTCCTCAAGGACGAGCAGAAGCGCGCGGCCTATGACCGCTTCGGCCACGCCGCCTTCGAGAACGGCATGGGTGGGGGCGGCGGCGCCGGCTTCAACGGCGACTTCGCCCAGACCATGTCGGACATCTTCGAGAATTTCTTCGGCGGCGAAGCCGGAGGCCGTGGCCGTGGCCCCGGCGGCCGCGAGCGCGGTTCGGACCTGCGCTACAACATGGAGATCTCCCTGGAGGAAGCCTTCACCGGCAAGAAGGTCGAGATCCGCGTCCCCACCACCATCACCTGCGACGTCTGCGCCGGCACCGGCGCCAAGCCCGGCACCTCGGCGCAGAGCTGCCGCACCTGCGGCGGACAGGGCCGGGTGCGCGCCGTCCAGGGCTTCTTCACCATCGAGCGCACCTGCCCGACCTGCCAGGGTCGCGGTCAGGTCATCCCCGACCCCTGCAAGACGTGCGGTGGCGCCGGCCATACGGCGACCGAGAAGACCCTCGAAGTGGCGATCCCCGCCGGCATCGAGGAAGGCACCCGCATCCGCGTCGCCGGCGAGGGCGAGGCGGGGGTGCGTGGCGGCCCGCCGGGCGACCTCTACATCTTCATCTCGATCAAGCCGCACGCCTTCTTCCAGCGTGACGGCGCCGACGTCTATTGCCGCGTGCCGATCTCGCTGACCACCGCGGCGCTCGGCGGTGGCTTCGACGTGCCGACGCTCTCCGGCGAGAAGACCCGGGTCAAGGTTCCCGACGGCACCCAGACCGGCAAGCAGTTCCGTCTGCGCGGTAAGGGCATGCCGGTGATGCGCACCCACGGCACCGGCGACATGTACATCCAGGTGACGGTGGAGACCCCACGCAACCTGACCAAGCGCCAGCGCGAACTGCTCGAGGAATTCGAGAAGGACAATTCCGGCGCCACCCATCCCGAATCGGAAGGCTTCTTCGCCAAGGTTCGAGACTTCTTCGACAACCTCGGCGGCTGACGCCGCGGTGGCGAGCCGGCGCGGCGCTGTCGTCCTCGCGAGAACCGCGGCGGATGCCGCGTTCTCGAGCATGGTGTCTGATGCGGCAATGCAACGCCGGCCGGCGACGATCAACATGTCGCATGACGGCGAATGACATTTCCTCAGACGACATAGTATCGTCACAGCCGGTCGACAGGGTGCGGCAGGCACGCCGCACGCCAGACCATCCGGAGCCACCGATGGGACATCCCAAGAAGCGCATCGACACCGACGACCTGCGCCACAAGGTTCTGGACGAGGTCCGATTTCTCAAGACGTGGTTCGACAAGCCGCTGATGACCGGCGCGGTGGCGCCGTCGAGCCCGGCGCTCGGCCGCCTGATGGCCTCCCACGTCGATCCCGCCATCCCCGGACTGGTGGTCGAATTGGGACCGGGAACCGGCGTCGTCACCCAGGCGCTGATCGATCGCGGGGTCGAGCCCTCGCGGATCGCCGCCATCGAATACAGCGAGCCCTTCTTCACGCTGCTGCGCCAGCGCTTCGCCGATGTCCACTTCGTCCACGGCGACGCCTATCACATGCGCCAGTCGCTGGGCGAACTCCTCACCGGCAAGGAGCCCGTCGCCGCCGTGGTGTCGAGCCTGCCGCTCTTCACCCGGCCCCTGCCCGAGCGCGTCCGCCTGCTCGACGAATGCCTCGACCTGATGCCGCCCGGCGCCCCCTTCATCCAGTTCTCCTATGCCCTGGTGCCGCCGGTGGCCCATGGCGCCGGCCGTTTCGAGATCGAACGCACCGGCTGGGTGGTGATGAACCTGCCGCCGGCGCGGGTGTGGATCTACCGCCGCAAGGCGTGATCGGCGGGGTCTCGTCCCTTGTCCTACGGCGGCGGCGGTCGTAAACCCGCCTCGACAAACCGTGAGGATCCGCCATGCCCTTCGTCGCCGCCCGTCCCGAGGACCGCCTGATCCTCGCCCTCGACGTCGCCTCCGTTCCCGAGGCCGAGCGCATCGTCGCCGAGACCCGTGGCGCCGTCGGCGTCTACAAGATCGGCTACCGTCTGGTCTTCGCCGGCGGCTTGGCGCTGGCCGAGAAGCTGGTGGCCGAGGGCGAGAAGGTCTTCCTCGACGTCAAGCTCCTCGACATCGACAACACCATGGCCGAGGGCGTCGAATCGATCCTGCGCCTCGGCGTCGATTGGCTGACGCTGCACGCCTACCCCAAGGCGATGCGCGCCGCCGTCGCCGCCCGTGATCGCGCCGAAAACGGCCGCACCCGCCTCCTCGGCGTGACCGTGCTCACCTCGATGGACGACGCCGACCTCGCCGCCGCCGGCTACGCACCCTCGGTCGAGGATCTGGTGGCGGCGCGGGCCCGTGATGCGGTCGCGGCGGGGATGGACGGCATCGTCTGCTCGCCGGCGGAAGCCGCCCGGCTGCGCGCCGCCGTCGGCCCCGATCTCGTGCTGGTGACCCCGGGCGTGCGGCCGAGGGGGACGGATGCCGGCGACCAGAAACGCGTCATGACACCGGGCGACGCCATCGCCGCCGGCGCCGATCTCCTCGTCGTCGGCCGGCCGATTCTCGCCGCAGCGGACCGTCGCGCCGCCGCCGCCGCCATCGTCGCCGAGATCGCCGAAGCGACCGGGCGTCGCTGAGTCCGAGGGACCGATCCGAGCCGTTCGACCGGCGTGTCCGAGGCGCGCCCGGACCGGCGAGACCCCGCCCGCCAGAGGCGTCGCCGCCTCGTCCTCCCCCGATTCCATCGACCGAGGACCCGCGCGCAGTGTGACGATTGCACGCGGCAACATGAGCCTAAAGTGGGGATACGAAGGGCGGGGTATCGTCTGGCGGCGGCGGCGGGCACATTCGCCGCACGGTGATCCGCCTCGGGGGGATCGACTCGTGCTCGGGGGGGAGACCGGGACAAGCTCAGTGACATCGAGAGCGGCGATCGAGAGCACACCGGTGCTCGCGATCACGGCCGTGTCGCACGTCCGGCTCTTCCTCAACAAGAATGTCCAGGGAGGTATCCACGTGAGTACCGATGTAATTTCCCAAGTCCGGGCCAATCCGAAATTCGCGGAACTGGTCCACAAGCGCAACGGTCTGGCGCTGACGCTGACGATTTCCATACTGGTCGTCTACTTCGGCTTCATCCTGCTCGTCGGTTACGCCAAGGGCTTCCTGGCGACGCCGATCGGCGGCAACCTCATGACCTACGGCGTCCCGATCGGCATCGGCGTCATCCTCGCCGCCTTCGTCCTGACCGGCATCTACGTCCGCAGGGCGAACGCCGAGTTCGACACGCTGACCAAGCAGATCGTCGAGGAAATGAAGTGATGAACCGTATTCTCACCCTCCTCACCACGGCGGCCGTCACCGCCCTCCCGACGCTCGCCTTCGCCGCCGGCGTCGATGCCTCCGACATCAAGAGGCAGGCGACCAACTTCCCGGCGATCATCATGTTCGTGATCTTCGTCGGCATCACGCTGATCATCACCTACTGGGCCGCCAAGCGGACCAAGTCGGCCGCCACCTTCTACACCGCCGGCGGCGGCATCACCGCCGGCCAGAACGGCCTCGCGATCGCCGGCGACTACATGTCGGCCGCCTCGTTCCTCGGCATCACCGGCCTCGTCTACGGCTCGGGCTACGACGGCCTGATCTTCTCGGTGGGCTGGCTGGTCGGCTGGCCGATCGTCACCTTCCTGGTCGCCGAACAGTTGCGCAACCTCGGCAAGTTCACCTTCGCCGACGTCGCCTCGTTCCGCTTCGCCCAGACCCCGATCCGCACGCTCGCCGCCTGCGGCTCGCTGGTGACGGTCGCCTTCTATCTGATCGCCCAGATGGTCGGCGCCGGCAAGCTGATCCAGATCCTCTTCGGCCTGCCCTACCTCTGGGCGGTGATCATCGTCGGCGTGCTGATGATCGTCTACGTCACCTTCGGCGGAATGACCGCCACCACGTGGGTGCAGATCATCAAGGCTTGCCTGCTGCTCGGCGGCGCGTCCTTCATGGCCTTCATGGTCATGCTGCAGTACGGTTTCTCGCCGGAGGCTCTGTTCAAGGCCGCCGTCGACATCCATCCCAAGCACGTCGCCATCATGGGCCCCGGCTCGCTGATCACCGATCCCATATCGGCGATATCGCTCGGCATGGCCTTGATGTTCGGTACCGCCGGCCTGCCGCACATCCTGATGCGCTTCTTCACCGTGAAGGACGCCAAGGCGGCGCGTAAGTCGGTGTTCTACGCCACCGGCTTCATCGGCTACTTCTACATCCTGACCTTCATCATGGGCTTCGGCGCCATCGCCCTGATCGCCGGCAACACCCCGAACCCGGCCGACAATCCGTTCATGGACCAGTCGCTCGTCGCGGCCGGCAAGGACGTGATCGCCTCGATCCGTGGTGGCTCCAACATGGCCGTCATGCATCTCGCCAACGCCGTCGGCGGCGAATACTTCCTCGGCTTCATCGCCGCGATCGCCTTCGCCACCATCCTCGCGGTGGTGTCGGGCCTGGCTCTCGCCGGCGCCTCGGCCATCAGCCACGACCTCTACGCCTCGGTCTTCCGCCGTGGTCGGGTCAACGAAGCCGACGAGATGCGCGTCTCGAAGATCGCCTCCGTCGCCCTCGGCATCCTCGCCGTCGGCCTCGGCATCGCCTTCGAGAACCAGAACGTCGCCTACATGGTCGGTCTCGCCTTCGCCATCGCGGCGTCGTGCAACTTCCCGGTCCTGCTCATGTCGATCTACTGGAAGGGCATGACCACCCGTGGCGCCTTCATCGGCGGCTTCCTCGGCCTCATCGCGGCCGTCGCCATGGTGGTGATGGGTCCGACGGTGTGGGTGGCGGTGCTCGGCAACGCCAAGGGGTCCAACCCGTTCCCCTACGACAACGTCGCGATCTTCTCGATGCCGATCGCCTTCATCGGCATCTGGATCTTCTCGCTCCTCGACAGCTCGGCCCGCGCCGCCGAGGACAAGGCCGGCTTCGAAGCCCAGTACATCCGCTGCCAGACCGGCATCGGTGCCCAGGGTGCGGCCTCGCACTGATCCATCGGGATCGCGCCGGGGTGGGTTCGCCCACTCCGGCCACCTCGAGGACAGAACGGCCGGGTCGCGTGAGCGCCCCGGCCGTTCGTCCGTCCGACCCTCGTCGACCGACCAGGACCCGCGGACCCGTCACGGTCCGCCGTCGTCCGCCCGCCGGCCCGTGCCGCTCCGGTGGTTCGCCGGTCGGGAACCCCGCGGTCCCTCCGGCCTCCACGTGGGGGCACGGCCGCGACCGGAACCGGTGCCGCCATGCCCAGAGCCTTCGATACCAGCAACCCGCCCTTCGACCGGCTGAGCGCCGAGCAGACGGCCGAACTGGTCGCCGCCCTCGACATCGGCTATTTCCGCCCCGGGGAGACGATCATCGAGCGCGGCGCGTCCGCCGATCATCTCCACGTCGTGCTGAAGGGCGCGATCGAGGAGCACGACGACGACGGTCATCTGCTGGCGGTCCTCGGACCCAAACAGCTCTTCGGCATCCGTGCCGTCGTCCACGGCCTCGCCGGCGCCCGCTACCGCGCGGTGGAGGAGACGCTGGTCTATCTGGTGCCGCGCGACCTGCTGCTGTCGCTGCTGCGCCGCAATCCCGATTTCGCGGTGTTCTTCTACGCCGACATCTCCTCGAAGCTCGCCGAGGTCGCCCGCGTCGAAAAGGGCGGGCAGGGCATCGAGGGCGTCCTGCGCGCCCGCATCCGCGACGCCCGCCTGCGCCCCCCCGCCTTCATCTCCGGCACCGCCACCATCGAGCAGGCCGGCGAGCGCATGGCCGAGGTCGACACCAACGCGCTGTTCGTCCGCGACGGCGACCGCATCGGCATCGTCACCGGCATGAACCTCTCCAAGGCGGTGATCCTCGACAAGAAGGCGATGACGACGCCGGTCGCCGAGGTCGCCCACTTCGAGATCATTTCGGTCGACGAGGACGAGTTCGTCTTCGACGCCCTGATCGCCATGACCCGCCACAACAAGCGCCGCCTGATGGTGACCCGCGACGGCGAGCCCTCCGGCATGCTCGAGGACATCGACATCCTCGGCCTGTTCGCCGGCAACTCCCAGCTCATCCCCGGCCGGATCGATCGCGCCAAGGGCCTCGAAGACCTCGCCGTCGCCGCGCGCGACATCCAATCCCAGGTCGAACGGCTGCATCACCAGAGCGTCAAGGTGCGCGAGATCGCCGCCATCACCTCCGATCTCAACCGGCGGCTCTTCCGCAAACTCTTCGACATGGTGGCGCCGCCGTCGATCCGCGAGGTCGGTTGCCTCATCGTCATGGGCTCGGAGGGGCGCGGCGAACAGACGGTGCGCACCGACCAGGACAACGGCCTGCTCTTGGGTGCTCCGGTGCCTGAGGACGACCTCGTCCGATTCCGCCACGACTTCCAGGCGGCGCTCGCCGCCTTCGGCTTCCCGCCCTGTCCCGGCAACGTCATGGTCTCCAACCCGCAGTGGTCGCGGACCCTCGACGATTTCGAGACCCAACTGCGCCGTTGGGCGCTGATCCCCGACGTCGAAAGCCCGATGAACCTCGGCATCTTCTTCGACGCCGTGACGGTGGCCGGCGATCCAGAACTGCTCGTCCGCGCCAAACGCCACTTCGTCGAGCTGATGGCGGGCGAGACCGCCTCGATCGCCCATTTCGCCAAGGCGATCGATCAGTTCCCCGGTCCCGGCGGCGTGCTCGACACCATCCGCGCCACGGTCGGCCGCGAGGAGCCGATCGACGTGAAGAAGGCCGGTACCTTCCCCATCGTCCATGGCATCCGCTCGCTGTCGATCGAGAAGGGCCTGACCGAGACCTCGACCTTCGAGCGCATCGATCGCATCGTCGAGACCGGCTTCTTCGACGAGACCTTCGCCCGCGAGTTGTCGAGCGCCTTCGGCTGGTTCATGGAACTGCGCCTCGCGTCGCAACTGCGCGCCCATCTCTCCGGCACCACCGAGGGCGAATCGATGGTGCGGCCGCAGGACCTCTCGACCCTCGAGCGCGACCTGATGCGCGATGCCCTGCGCGTCGTGAAGCGCTTCCGCGAGATCGTCCGCAACCACTTCAAGCTGGGGCTGTTCTGATGGAGGGCCGATTCCTACGATGGATACGGCGGCACATCGACCGTCGCCGGCTGAAGGACCCGCGATGGGCCTCGATGTTCGACGAGGATCCCTCGGGCGAGGTGGTCTCCGTCGATTGCGAGACCACCGGTTTCGACACCAGGCGCGACGACATCATCACCATCTCGGCGATCCGCGTCGCCGGCAACCGCATCCTCACCTCCTCGGCCTTCGGCGCGGTGATCCGGCCGGAGGCGGCGATGCGGGCAGACGCCATCCGGGTCCATCAACTGCGCGCCATGGACGTCGAGGGCGGGCGCTCGATGGCGGAGGTTCTGCCGGACCTGCTCGACTTCATCGGCGGCCGGCCGCTGGTCGGCTATTGGATCGACTACGACGTCGCCATGCTCGACCGCTGCACCCGCCGCGCCTACGGTTTCCGTCTGCCCAATCGCCGCATCGAGGTCTCCGCGCTCTATTACGAGCGCAAGTACGGCTCCGCCCCCCAGGGCACCGTCGTCGATCTCACCTTCAACGCCATCGCCCGCGACCTCGGGCTTCGCGAACTGCCCGCTCACGATGCCTTCAACGACGCTCTGACGGCGGCGGAGATGTATGTCCAGCTCCAGGACATGAAGGCGCGCGGCATCCAGATCGCCCGCGATCGCCGCGACGACGTCGCCTCGGCGATCGTCCATTGAGGCGTGGTGGTCGGAGCCGGTGCGCTCGAGTTGCGGAAAACGGCTCTACGGGAGAATCCGGGCCTTGCGTCGTCGCGCCGGGGAGGGCAAGGTCGACGGCCCGAACCCGGGATCCCCACCCGACGGGGCGCGGCTTTGCGCCGTTGCTCCCGCGAAAGAGACTTCGGACGATATCGATGAGAGTGACAGTCGAGCGGGCGCAACTCGTCAAGTCCCTGACCCATGTTCATCGGGTCGTGGAACGGCGCAACACCATTCCGATCCTCTCCAACGTCCTGATCCGGGCGGAGGGCGGCGAACTCAAGCTCAAGGCGACCGACCTCGATCTCGAGGTGTCGGAATCCGTCGCCGCCATGGTCGAGGAGCCCGGTGCCACCACGGTTCCCGCCCACATGATCTACGACATCGTCCGCAAGTTGCCGGACGGCGCCCAGATCGAACTGGCCACCCGCGCCGACGGGGCGACGCTGGACATCCGCTCCGGCCGCTCGAAGTTCGCGCTGCAGATGCTGCCGGAATCCGATTTCCCGGACCTGACCGCCGGCACCTTCACCCACCGTTTCCAGCTTCCCGCCGCCGAGTTGAAGCGCCTCGTCGATCGCACCTGGTTCGCCATCTCGACCGAGGAGACGCGCTATTACCTCAACGGCATCTATTTCCATGCCGTCTCCTTCGAGGGTGACCTCAAGTTCCGCGCCGTGGCGACCGACGGCCATCGCCTCGCCCAGGCGGAAGTGACGGCGCCGCACGGCTGCGAGGGCATGCCGGGCATCATCGTGCCGCGGAAGACCGTCGGCGAGATCCAGAAGCTCGTCGACACGCCGGACGCCGAAGTGACGGTGGAACTGTCGGATTCGAAGATCCGCCTGACCTTCGCCCCCAAGGGCGAGGACGGCGCGGTCGGCATCGTCCTGACCTCGAAGCTGATCGACGGCACCTTCCCCGACTACGGCCGCGTCATCCCCCAGGGCAACGACAAGGAACTCAAGGTCGACCGCGACGACTTCGCGGCGGCCGTCGACCGCGTCTCGACGATCTCGTCGGAGCGCGGCCGGGCGGTGAAGCTCTCGGTCGGCGACGGCAAGCTGGTCCTCTCGGTGACCAACCCGGATTCGGGTTCGGCGACCGAGGAACTGGCGGTCGAATACGACGACGAGCCGCTCGACATCGGCTTCAACAGCCGCTACCTGCTCGACATCGCCTCCCAGCTCGAGACCGACACGGCGCTCTTCCGCTTGGCCGATTCCGGCTCGCCGACCCTGATCCAGGACCTCGGCTCGACCAACGCCCTCTACGTTCTGATGCCGATGCGGGTGTGAGGCGAGGCGCCTCGCGTGATCTTCGAACGGCCGGCGGAGCGATCCGCCGGCTTTTTCAATTTGCCCATGGCGCGGGAGGAGAGCGGCAGACCGGTCGCCGAGGTCGCGCCGAGACGCCCGCCGTCCCTCGGCGACGCCCTTCGGCGGCTTCCGCTCCGAGATCGTCGCCTCTTCTCGGCGCCATGCTTCTTGTATCATACCAACCAGTCGGTATAATTGATCCGCCGTTGGAGCCTCGTTCATGTCTGTCCCTCGTCGCGCCCCCCGCAATCCCGTCGAGACCCGCAACCGACTGATCGAGGCGGCGATCCGGGTCATCCGCGAGAAGGGCTATGTCGCCACAACGGTCGACGATCTCTGCGCCGCCGCCGGGGTCTCCAAGGGCGCGTTCTTCCATCACTTCACCGACAAACAAGCGTTGGCCCTCGCCGGCGCCGAGCGCTTTTCGGACCTCGCGTGTGGCCTCTTCGCCGACGCGCCCTATCGCGACATCGCCGATCCGCGTGACCGGCTCCTCGCCTATGTCGCATTCCGCAAGGCCCTGCTGATCGGCGATCTGCCCGACGTCACCTGCTATTTCGGCACCCTGGTGCAGGAGATCTACGACACCCACCCGGCGATCCGCGCCGCCTGCGACGCCGGCATCCGGGCCCACGCCTCCGACGTCGCCCGCGACATCGCCGAGGCCAAGATCCTCTATGCCCCCGACGCCGCCTGGACCCCGGAGAGCCTGGCGCTCCACACCCAGGCGGTGATCCAGGGCGCCTTCGTTCTCGCCAAGGCGGCCGGCGACACCGCCGTGGCGGTCGAAAGCCTGACACATCTCGAGCGTTATCTACGTCTGGTTCTGCCGCAACCCGGTCCCGAGGAGGAGAGACCATGAGCGAAAATCCCGCCCCGTTCTGCTGGTACGAGCTGATGACCACCGACTTGGCCGCCGCGGAAGCCTTCTATGCCGACGTCGTCGGCTGGAAAGTTTCGGATTCCGGCATGCCGGGCTTCCGTTATTCGATCCTGTCGGCCGGCGAGACCGGCGTGGCAGGCGCCATGACCCTGCCGCCGGAGGCCATCGCCCAGGGCGCTCGACCCGGCTGGATGGGTTATGTCCGCGTCGAGGACGTCGACGCCCATGCCGCGCGGGTCACCGCCGCCGGTGGCCATATCCACAAGGCGCCGGAGGACATCCCCGGCGTCGGCCGATTCAGTGTCGCCGCCGATCTCCACGGCGCGGTCTTCTGCCTGTTCCGCGAGGCCCAGGCGATGCCGCGTCCGTCCAGCGCGCCCGACACGGCCGGCCACTTCGGCTGGCACGAACTCCATGCCGGCGACGGCCCCGCCGCCTTCGAGTTCTACGCCGGCCTCTTCGGCTGGACCAAGACCGAGGCGATGCCGATGGGTGACCTCGGCGTCTATCAGCTCTTCGCCGCCGGCGGCGAGGCGATCGGCGGCATGATGACCAAGATGAAGGACATGCCGCATCCCTTCTGGCTCTACTACGTCAACGTCGAGGCGATCGACGCGGCGGCGGCGCGGGTCGTGGCCGGCGGCGGGCAGGTGATCAACGGCCCGATGGAAGTGCCCGGCTCGATGTGGATCGTCCAATGCCTCGATCCGCAGGGCGCGATGTTCGCCATGGTCGCGCCGAAGCGCTGAACCGATCACGGACGCGGCCCCGGGGCACGGGTCCCCGGGCCGGCCCAC
>JAFHCF010000183.1:0-15416 GCA_048497495.1 Prosthecomicrobium sp. | reverse complement strand
GGGTCGCCGCCAACCAGGCCATCGCCGCCGCCCTGCGCGAGGCGGCCGAGGCGACCGGCGCCCGCGTCGTCGTGCCGCCTGGAAGATTGTGCACCGACAATGGCGCGATGATCGCCTGGGCCGGCGCGGAACGTCTCGCCGCCGGCCTCGTCGACGGTCTCGACGCGCAGGCCCGCGCCCGCTGGCCACTCGACGCCGATGCCGCCCCGAAGCTCGGGTCCGGCCAACTGGGAGCCAAGGCATGACCGATCACACGCCCGACATCGCGACCGTCGCCGTGATCGGCGCCGGCGCCTGGGGCACGGCGCTCGCCCTGGTCGCGGCGCGTGCCGGCCGCGCGGTCCGCCTGTGGTCGCGCGATCCCGGGACGGTGGCCGAGATCGGCGAGCGCGGCACCAATTCCGCCGTCCTCGACGACATCGCCCTCGATCCCGGCCTCTTCGCCACCACCGACGCCGCAGCCGCGCTCGCCGGCGCCGACATGGTGATTCTCGCCGTCCCGGCCCAGGCGACGCGCGCCGTCGCCCGCGAGATCGCCGGTCTGGTGGCGAAGGGCGTGCCGGTGGTCTCCGCCGCCAAGGGGCTCGAGCACGGCACCCATGCGATGATGACCGAGGTCATCGCCGCCGAAATGCCGGACGTCGTCCCCGCCGTCCTCTCCGGCCCGAGCTTCGCCGTCGACGTCGCCCGCAGGCTGCCGACCGCCGTCACCGTCGCCGCCCGCGACGACGCGGTCGCCGGAAGAATCGCCCGTGCCCTGTCGTCGTCGAGCTTCCGCCCCTATGCCTCGTGCGATCTCGTCGGCGTCCAGATCGGCGGGGCGCTCAAGAACGTGCTCGCCATCGCCTCCGGCATCGTCGTCGGCCGCGGCCTCGGGGCCAGCGCCCAGGCCGCGCTGACGGCGCGCGGCTTCGCCGAACTGACCCGCCTCGGCCGGGCGCTCGGCGCCGACGCCGAGACCATGATGGGGCTCTCCGGCCTCGGCGATCTGGTGCTCACCGCCACCTCGCCGCAGTCGCGCAACTTCGCCCTCGGCCTCGCCATCGGCGCCGGCGGTTCGATCGCCGAACTGACCCGGCACGGCGCCAAGCTCGCCGAAGGCGTCCACACCGCCGCCGTGGCGGTGGACTTCGCCGCCCTGCACGGTGTCGAGCTGCCGATCACCGCGGCGATCGCCGACCTCGTCCGCGAGAAGCTCGACGTCGCCGGCGCCATCGACCGCCTGATGAGCCGGCCGCTGAAGCGCGAGACGGCGTGAGCCCCTCGAGGGCGGCCCGCGCACTGGACCCCACCGCTCCCGCCCCCTAGTTTCGACACCGTCCTCTTTCGGAGATCCGCCCGCATGCTCTTCGCCGCCATGTGCCACGACAAGCCCGACCACCTCGCCGTCCGCCTCGCCACCCGCGACGCCCATGTCGCCTGGCTGAAGAGCCTCGGCGCCCGCGTCCGCATCGCCGGCCCCTTCCTCGACGAGACCGCCGAGATCATGCAGGGCTCGATCGTGGTGATCGAGGCCGAGACGCTGGCCGAAGCCGAGGCGACCTTCGCCGCCGACCCCTATGCGGCGGCCGGCCTGTTCAAGACCGTCGAGATCCGGCCGTGGCGCTGGACCATCGGCGCGCCGACCGCGTGAGGGCTCCCGGCATGGCTCATTGGCTCTACAAGTCCGAACCCGGCGTCTGGTCCTGGGACGATCAGGTGGCCGCCGGCGAGGCCGGCACCTATTGGGAGGGTGTGCGCAACCATCTCGCCAACAATCACATGAAGGCGATGCGGGTCGGTGATCGCGGCTTCTTCTATCATTCCAACGAGGGCAAGGCCGTCGTCGGCATCGTCGAGGTCGCGGCCGCCTGGGCCCCCGATCTCGCCGATCCCAAGGGCACCTTCGGCGCGGTGACACTGAAGGCGGTCGAACCCCTGCCGCTGGCCGTGACGCTCGTCACCATCAAGGCCGATCCACGCCTCGCCGAGATGATCCTGGTCAAGAATTCGCGCCTCTCGGTCCAGCCGGTGACCGACGCCGAATGGGACCTGATCCGTGAGCTCGGGGGCCTTTCGGGGTGACCCGACGTGGGATCACCGACGCCGCCGACTTCATCCGGACGAACACCCGTCTGCAGGCGCCGCCGCACGTCCCCGAAATCTCGCTCCATCTCGCCGACGAGGCGATGGACCTGTGGAAGCTGACGGAAGACGAACTCGACACCCTCGGCCTGCCGCTGCCCTTCTGGGCCTTCGCCTGGGCCGGCGGCCAGGCTCTCGCCCGCCATGTTCTCGACCATCCCGAGACCGTCGCCGGTCGCGACGTCCTGGTCTTCGCCGCCGGCGGCGGCCTCGAGGCGATCGCCGCGACGAAGTCCGGCGCCTCCCGGGTCCTGGCCACCGAGATCGATCCCTTTGCCCTGGTCGCGATGGAACTCAACGCCGGCATGAACGGCGCCCGTTTCGAGATTTCCGACCTCGACGTGTTGGCCGGCGGTCTCGACGATCTGCCGTTCCGTCCCGAAACGGTGCTGCTCGGCGACGTCTTCTTCGAGCGCCCCCTCGCCGAGGCCGTCGCCGACCTCGCCGCGCGAGCGACCGCCGCCGGCAGCCTCGTCCTGGTCGGCGACCCCGGCCGCAGCTACCTGCCGACGGCGCGCATGGAACGGCTGGCGGAATACCGCGTTCCCGTGACCCGCGCCCTCGAGGACGCCGAGATCAAGCGCACCGTCGTCTGGCGCTGGCTCGCCTGAGGTTCACCGTCTTTCACCGAAATCGAACCCGACGCCCGCGCCACACCCGCGATGGCCCGCCGCTTGCGAGGTCCTAATCGAAGATCACCACATTGTTCCGATATGGGACAGCTCGGCGATCTCGAAAGAGGACGAGGCAATGCGGATCGGCGGGACAGGCGGCATCGCGGGAGGCTTCGGCGTCGAACGCCGCGCCGTCGGCCGCCGTGTCGAGCCGATCGCCGAGGCGCCCCGTCCCGGCGCCGATAGCTCGGCCGAGCGGCACGAGGCGCCGAGCCGTGCCCTGGTGGCGACGGCCCCGGCGCCGCGACCCGAGACCTCCGCCGAGCGTCTGGTGCGGCTCCACGGACACGCGCCGTTCCTCACGCAGCTGATCGCCACCCGCGACGGCGCGCCCGACACCCGCCGCCTGCGCCGGGCCGAGCCGCGTCGCGCCGCGCGCGCCTATGGCGAGGCCATGGAGGGCGTCGGCCTGCTGGTCCCCGGCTATCTGGTCGACGTCGCCCGCTGATCCGCACGGCCGCGCGCCCGCTCAACCGCCCCGGTCGAACCCCCCGCCGAGCGGCTCTGCCGCTCAGCCGCCCCGATCGAAACCGAAGTCGCGTCGCGCCCCACGGATGGTGATGGTGAAGCCGCCGATCACATCGATCAACGCGATCATCAACAAGATGAAGAACACCGACGTCGCTGCGCCGGCGATCGTCAGGAACTCGACCAGATAGAGGATGAAGACGACGAGCGAGATCGCGTGATCGACGATGGTCGGCGCCGAGGTGCGCGTCGCCTTGACGATCTCGACGAACAGGCAGATCAGCGCCGCGACGATCAGCATGTCGCCGAACAGCAGGGTGAAGCGGGCGTCCGACACCATCGTCATGGTGAAGACCGGCTGCACCCAGGGATCGCCCGGCGTCGCCCCGAAGGCGCCGAAGATCTGGAGGTTGTAGACGAGGAGAGGCGCCAGCGTCAGCGGTATGTTGAAGAACATCGATCGGCTCCGTCCCGATGTCGAATCTGACGGCGCGTTCGCGAGAATCGCGCCTCGGCCTTCATAGCGGCGGAAGCGGTCGAAAAAAAGAAAGGCCGGCGCGAGGCCGGCCTTCATCATCTCTGCCGCGGGACCGAGATCACTCGGCCTTGGGCTCCAGGATCTGGCGACCGCGATACATGCCGGTCTTCAGATCGATGTGGTGGGGACGGCGCAGTTCGCCGGAATCCTTGTCCTCGACGTAGGTCGGGGCCTTCAGCGCGTCGGCGGAACGGCGGAAGCCGCGCTTCATCGGCGAGGTCTTTCTCTTCGGAACGGCCATCGTTCGAACTCCAGATGTGGGGCGCGTCCATCTTCACGAGGATGCGCGAAACTCGAATGGGGCACCGTCACCCCATGCCCGACGGTCCGGATGGCCGGCCGAAGGCGGAAGATTTCGGTGGATCGGCGGGCTTATACAGAACTCTCGGCGGTTTGACCAGAGCTTCCCTCGATTTTCATCGCGCCGCGCCGCGCCGATCGAACGCCGGCGCTCGGCGCCCGTCCCGATCGATCGTCTCCTCTTGGATCGGCGGCCGTTTCGCGATAGCTCGGTGGGACCGGCGCCACCGCCGCCGCATTCCGCCTCTCGAGCCGGCGAGCCCGCGCATGACCTCTCCCACATCCGCCTTCGAGGCCCATCTCGCCGCCGAGGCGCGCGCCGTCGAGGCGATGCTCGCCCATCTCCTCGCCGACGCCGCCCTTCCCGGCGAGACGGTCCGGCCCGCCCGCCTCCTCGCCGCCATGCGCCACGCCGTCCTCGGCGGCGGCAAGCGGCTGCGGCCCTTCCTGATGATCGAGGCGGCCCGGCTCTTCGGCTGCGCCGACGAGGGCGTGATCCGCGCCGCCTGCCCGGTCGAGCTCGTCCACTGCTATTCCCTGGTCCACGACGACCTGCCGCAGATGGACGACGACGATCTGCGTCGCGGCCGGCCGACCGTCCATCGCGCCTTCGACGAGGCGACCGCCATTCTCGCCGGCGATGCGCTGCTCACCCTCGCCTTCGACGTCGCCGCCGATCCCGCGACCCATCCCGACGCCGGCATCCGCGCCGAACTGGTGTTGCGGCTCGCCCGCGCCGGCGGCCTCGGCGGCATGGTCGGCGGCCAGATGCTCGATCTTTCGGCGGAGGGCCGCTGGAGCCCCCACCACCGCCCGACCAGGCTCGGCGACGCCGACATCCGCCGTCTCCAGGCGATGAAGACCGGGGCGCTGCTGCGGCTGCCGCTCGAGGCCGGCGCGATCTTCGCCGGCGCCCCGCCGCAAGACGTCGCCCGCATGGGCCGCTTCGGCGCCCTCGTCGGCCTCGCCTTCCAGATCGCCGACGATCTGCTCGACGTCGAGGCCTCGGCCGAGACCATGGGCAAGGCGACCGGCAAGGACGCGGCGCGCGGCAAGGGTACCCTGGTGGCGCTCCACGGGGTCGAGACGATGAAGGACGAACTCGCCCGCCTGGTCGACGCCGCGAGCGCCGAGCTCGCCGTCTACGGCGCCCGCGCCGCGACGCTGATCGCCGCCGCGAGGTTCATCGCCGAGCGGCGAAACTGAGCGGACTCCGGCACGCGCGAAGAGCGCAGCGACTTGCGCGGCCGAGCGGACGCCTTCTCCCGGTCATGTCGGGGGGAGCCCCTCGGAAGCCCGTGGTATCCCGCACCCGCTCCCCCCGTCATCGCCGGGCCCGACCCGGCGACCCAACTGAGTCTCCCCGGGGTGATCCGCCGTTGGGTGGCCGGGTCGAGCCCGGCCATGACGAGGAGGGGAGGCGGAAAGTTCTATTCCAGCACGGAGGGGATCGGACCGGACCGGACCACCCCGTCATCTCTTCGAAACGAAAACGGCGGGCTTTCGCCCGCCGCCGCATCCCGTCTGTTCGAACCGCTCAGGCCCCGAGCGCCTTTTCCAGCACCCGCGCCAGCCGCCGGCCGAAATCCGCCGGATCGTCCGGGGTCTCGCCTTCCGCCACCCGCGCCTGGCCGTAGAGCAGGTGTCCGGCGTCCTCGACCAGCCCGTCGTCGCTGCCGATCTTGGCGGCGATCGCCACGACCAGCGCATGGGTCGGGTTGAGCTCCAACACCGGCTTCGACATCGACGGCCCGCCCTGATGGCGCGCCATCAGCTTCTCGAACTGCTTGTCGAGGCCGAATTCCGGCGCCACCAGACAGGCCGGCGACGACGCCAGCCGCGACGAGGCGCGCACGTCGGAGACCTTGCCCTCGAGCAGGCCCTTGAGCTTCTCCACCAGCGCCGCGACGCTCGCCGCGTCGCTCGGCTCGGCCTCCGGCGCCGCGTCGGTCACCGGGATCGCGTCGAGATCGGACGCCCCTTGCGTCACCGACTGGAACGGCTTGCCCTCGAAACCGAGCGCCGTGCGCACCCAGAAGGCGTCGACCGGATCGGTCAGCAACAGGACCTCCAGGCCGCGCGCCACGAAGCCCTCGAGATGGGGGCTCGCCTCGGCGCGGGCCGGATCGTCGGCGAGGAGATAGTAGATCTTGGTCTGGTTCTCCTTCAGGCCGGCGACGTAGTCGGCGAGCGAGCGCGTGCCCTCGCCGCTCGTCGTCGTCTTGAAGCGGGCGATCTTGAACAGCTCGTCGCGGCGGTCGGTGTCCTCATAGAGACCTTCCTTGATCACCGCGCCGAAGGCCTCCCAGACGCCGGCGAACCTCTCCGCATCGTTCTCGGCGAGCTTGGCGAGCTCGGAGAGGAGCCGGGTGGTGACGTTCTTGCGGATCGCCTCCAGCACCGGATTGTGCTGCAGCATCTCGCGCGACAGGTTGAGCGGCAGGTCCTCGCTGTCGACGACGCCGCGCGCGAAGCGCAGCCAATGGGGCACCAGATCGACGTCGTCGGCGATGAAGACGCGGCGGACGTAGAGCTTGATGTGACCCTTGCGCGCCGGATCGAACAGATCGAACGGCTTCATCGACGGGGTGAAGAGCAGCACCGTGTACTCGTGGCGGCCTTCCGCCTTGTAGTGCATGGTCATCGCCGGCTCGTCCCACTGGCCGGAGACGTTGCCGTAGAACTCCTTGTAGTCCTCCGCCGAGATCTCGGACTTCGGCTTCGCCCACAGGGCCGAGCCGTCGGACAGCGACTTCGCCTCCTCGCCCACTTTCACGAAGGAGACCGGCACCGGCACATGGGCCGAATAGGTCTCGACGATGCGCTCAACCGTCGGCTGATTGGCGTAGTCGAGGCTCTCGTCGTTGAGCTCGAGCCGGATGACGGTGCCGCGCGCCGGCGCGTCGGCGTCCGCCGCCGGCATCACCTCGTAGCCGTCGATGCCGTTGGAGATCCAGGTCCAGGCCTGCTCCGATCCGGCCTTGCGCGACGTGACGACGACCCGGTTCGCCACCATGAAGGCGGAGTAGAAGCCGACGCCGAACTGGCCGATCAGGTTGGACGACTTGCCACCGCTCTCGCCGACCGCCTCGAGGAAGGCCTTGGTGCCGGACTTGGCGATGGTGCCGAGGTTCTCGATCAGTTCGTCGCGGCTCATGCCGATGCCGTTGTCGGCGACGGTCAGGGTCTTGGCCTCGGCGTCCGCCGCCAGGGTGATGGCGAGCTTGCCGTCGTCGCCGAGGAGATCGGGGGTCTCCAGCGCCAGATAGCGCAGCTTCTCGCAGGCATCCGCCGCGTTGGAGATCAGCTCGCGCAGGAAGATGTCGCGGTTGGAATAGACCGAATGCACCATGAGATGGAGCAGGCGCGAGACCTCGGCCTGGAAGGCATGAGATTCGGTCGGGCGATCGATGGTGTCCGTCATCGGGCTCTCTCGTCGGTCGAAATGTCGGAAAGGCGCGCGCCGAGCAGCGCGCCGGGATGGCCGTCATATCGGCGAAAGGGGGCGGGGATTCAAGGGGGTGGCACGAAGGAAGGCGGCACACGGCGGCCGAATCGGGATTGCGCCCCCCGCCCGGGTTGGGCTTCCTCGTCGTTTCATGATAGGGTTGCGCGCAACCGATCGGAGGGAGCCATGCCGCGCCCGGTGAAGACGACCGACGAGGGTCTGAGCAAGTTTCAACGCTGGCGTCGCGCCCAGTCGCGCAAGGGCATGAAACTCCTTCGCGTCTGGGTTCCCGACCCGCGCCGACCGGAGTTCGTCCGCGAGGCGGAGCGTCAGGCCGCCCTGTTGCGTGGCCGCCCGGAGGAGCGCGAGGCCCTCGAATTCATCGATGCGGCTTTCGATTGGCCGCGGTCGTGAAACGCGGCGACATCGTCACCGTCACGGCCGCCGGCGACTATGGCAAGCCGCGTCCGGCCGTCATCGTGCAATCGGATTGGCTCGCCGCGACCGACAGTGTTCTGGTCGCCCTGATGACCAGCACGCTGGTCGACGCCCCTCTCTTCCGGCTGACGGTGGACCCGACCCCAGAGAACGGCCTCGAGCGATCGTCGCAAGTGATGGTCGACAAGATCCTCGCCGTCCCACGCGCCAAATGCGGCCGGGTGATCGGTCGTCTCGACGAGACGCGTCGCATCGCGCTCGATCACATGCTGTCGGTGGTCATCGGCCTCGCCGATTGACGTCACCCCTTGCCCCGCACCCCCTCCGCCACCACCCGGTTCGGCGACACCCGCCCGGCTTCCTCTTCCGCCAGGTTCGCCATCGTCGTCTCGGCGATCGCCGTCAGCGCCTCCTCGGTGAAGAAGGCCTGATGGCCGGTGATCAACACATTGGGGAAGGTCAGCAGGCGCTGGAAGACGTCGTCCTGGATGATCTCGTTGGAGAGATCCTCGAAGAACAGGTCGGCCTCCTGCTCGTAGACGTCGAGGCCGACGGCACCGATCTTGCCGGACTTGAGGCCGGCGATCACCGCCTCGGCGTCGATCAGCGCGCCACGCGAGGTGTTGATCAGGATGAACCCGGGCTTGCCCCGCTCGATCGCCGCCGCGTCGATGATGTGGCGGGTCTCGGGCGTCAGCGGGCAATGGAGCGTGATCACGTCGGAGCGGGCGACGAGATCCTCGACGCTCGTATAGACGATCCCCGCCGCCTCGAGTTCCGCCGCCGCGAAGCGATCGTGCGCCAGAACCTCGCAGCCGAAGCCGAGCCTGAAGCACTTGGCCACCAGGGCGCCGATGCGCCCCGTGCCGATCACCCCGACCGTCTTGCCGAAGAGATCGTGGCCGAGGAGGCCGTCGAGGGCGAAATTGTTCTCCCGGACCCGCGCCCAGGCCCGATGGATACGCCGATCGAGCGCCAGGAGCAGCGCCACGGTGAATTCGGCGACCGCATGGGGCGAATAGGCCGGCACCCGCACCACGGTGAGCCCGAGCCGCGCCGCCGCCTCGAGGTCGACGTTGTTGTAGCCCGCCGAGCGCATCGCCACGATCCGCGTGCCGCCGGCCGCCAATCGCGCCAGCACGTCGCCGTCGATGGTGTCGTTGACGAAGGCGCAGACCGCCGGAAACCCTTCGGCGAGCCGCGCCGTCGACGCGTCGAGTTTCGGCTCGAGGTAGGTCAGGTCGTGGCCCGCGGCGAGCGCGGCGCGGCCGAGGAAGAGTTGGTCGTAGGGCTTGGTCGAGAACACGGCGACGCGCATGGACGGTTCCTCCGACGAGGGCGAAGGCCCGGTCGTCCCCACCAGTCGACCACGAAGTGGTGACCACAACGAGACGAGCCGGGGCCCCTCGCGCCCCGGCTCATCCTCATGTCACCGATCGGATACCGCCCGTCCTCAGTCCATCTCGCGCACGTCGACGAAATGGCCGGCGATCGCCGCCGCCGCCGCCATCGCCGGGCTGACCAGATGGGTGCGGCCCTTGAAGCCCTGACGGCCCTCGAAGTTGCGGTTCGAGGTCGAGGCCGAACGCTCGCCGGGCGACAGCCGGTCGGCGTTCATGGCCAGACACATCGAGCAACCCGGCTCGCGCCATTCGAAGCCGGCCTCGAGGAAGATCTTGTCGAGACCCTCGGCCTCCGCCTGCTCCTTGACCAGGCCCGAGCCCGGCACCGCCAGCGCCCTGACCCCGTCCTTGACCTTGCGGCCCTTGGCGATCGCGGCCGCCGCGCGGAAGTCCTCGATGCGGCCGTTGGTGCAGGAGCCGATGAACACCGTGTCGATGGCGATGTCGGTCATCTTGGTGCCCGGCTTCAGATCCATGTAGGCGAGCGCCCGCCACTTGGAGCTGCGCTTGTTCTCGTCGGCGATGTCGTCCGGGTTCGGCACCACGCCGTCGATCGAGACGACGTCTTCCGGCGAGGTGCCCCAGGTGACGATCGGGGTGAGATCGGCGGCGTTCAGCCGGATCTCGGCGTCGAAATGAGCGTCCTCGTCGGAGAACAGCGTCTTCCAATAGGCGACCGCCGCATCCCAGGTCTCGCCGGTCGGCGCCTTGGGCTTGCCGCGGAAATAGTCGACGGTCTTGTCGTCCGGCGCGATCAGGCCGGCGCGGGCGCCCGCCTCGATCGACATGTTGCACACCGTCATGCGGCCCTCGATGGAGAGATCGCGGATCGCCTCGCCCGTGTATTCGACGACGTAGCCGGTGCCGCCGGCGGTGCCCAGTTCGCCGATGATGGCGAGCACGATGTCCTTGGCGCCGACGCCCTCGGGCGCCTTGCCGTCGACGACGACGCGCATGTTCTTGGCCTTGGCCTGGACCAGCGTCTGGGTGGCGAGCACGTGCTCGACTTCCGATGTGCCGATGCCGTGGGCGAGTGCCCCGAAGGCGCCGTGGGTCGAGGTGTGGCTGTCGCCGCAGACGATGGTGGTGCCGGGCAGCGTGAAGCCCTGCTCGGGGCCGATGACGTGGACGACGCCCTGCCGCTTGTCGTGCTCGTCGTAGTACTCGAGCGCGAATTCGGCGGCGTTCCTGGCGATGGTCGCCACCTGGAGCGCCGATTCCGGATCCTCGATGCCGTGGCTGCGGTCGGTGGTCGGCACGTTGTGGTCGACGACCAGCAGCGTCTTCCCCGGCGCGCGCACGCTTCGCCCGGCGACGCGCAGACCCTCGAAGGCCTGCGGGCTGGTCACTTCGTGGACGAGGTGACGATCGATGTAGATGAGGCACGTGCCGTCGGGCTGGGTGGCGACGACGTGATCGTCCCAGATCTTGTCGTAGAGGGTGCGCGGAGCCATCGGTCACATCCTTCGTCGGCGGGAAGAGGTCGCCGGGTGATTTAGAGCAAGTCGACGGGCAGGGAAAGAGCCGCGACGCTTGCCAAGGTGCCGGTTTGCCGTTATCTGGTGCCCCGTCCGACGAGATCGCCCCCGCGAGCCGCCCCCGCGCGCGCCCGCACCCCCCGATCCCGCTCCGACAGGCCGCGGTAGCTCAGCTGGTAGAGCACATCATTCGTAATGATGGGGTCGGGGGTTCGAATCCCTTCCGCGGCACCAGTTTTTCTCAATGAAATCAAATACTTACAAATTCGTCCGCCGGATGCGACGAGCAATTTTCGGTCCCGGTCAACACCGGGTCAACACCGAAGCCGGCGTTTCGCACTGGCGCGGCCGTTCGCGTGCGCGTTTCCATCTGGTGCGGTGCCTCGAAAATCCGATCGGTGTGCAAGGCGATGTCCCTCAGGGGCGGGGGTGGGAGCCCTTCCGGGGGGCTTCTCCGACAAGGCCGCCAGAAACGAGGTTGGCTTTCCGCTGTCCCCCGTGTGTGAGACACCTCCCCCATGGGTGGGAGATCGATCCGAGACTTTGAAAGTGCGGTTGGAGCGGACCTCACCATCGGCGGAAGGCGGGAGGGGTGTCGATCCTTGCTGCGTCACCCATCCGGTGAAGCCGGGGCAGGTCGGGAGGAGATTGGTCCGCCGAGGGCCAGAAGCGCTCGACGCTTCGGGCGGGGCGTCTGCTGTCTCCTATCGACCGGTTCTGTTGAAAAGCTTCACGCCAGTCAGGAGAATAGCTCGTTCGGAGAAGTTTGCTTCAAATTCATACCGCATGAGGATTCTGATTCCCTCAACGAAGCTCAGGTGAATTGAATTTCTACTGAAGTACCCCCTACGAGTCGACGGGCGAATTTCTCAACGAAATCGACCCCAAGCGGACGCTCAAGAGGAGAGCAAGGTACTCAACCTCCGTCCGGCATTGCCCGAACCGTCATTTTCTTCTACTTAAGGGTGCTTCGAAGTAGCATTCAATTTTTTAGGGGGCGAGAGGGTGGCTTGGCTTGATGGATTGGCGCCGGGAACACCGGCTTACAGCATTGCATCGACGACGAATCCACGTGTTCGTGTCGTGGCCGGTCCCGGTACGGGCAAGTCCTATGCGATGAAGCGCAGAGTCGCGCGCCTGCTGGAGACGGGGATTGCGCCCGACCTTATTCTCCCTGTGACATTCACGCGGGTCGCAGCCCAGGACTTACACCGCGAGTTAGTCAGTATGGGGGTTCCTGGCTGCAACGCGCTGAATGCCCAAACCTTGCACAGTCTCGCCCTACGTATGTTGACGCGGAATCATGTTCTTGCGGCGACAGGTCGTGTCCCGCGTCCTTTGAACGAGTTCGAAACGGAAGCAATGGTATGCGATCTGATGGCCGATCACGGTGGGAAGAGGGCTGTAGCGGATCTTCAGCAGGCATATGAAGCGGCGTGGGCACGGCTAAACCATCAAACACCAGGTTATGCTCCCTCGCCAGCGGACGCCGCGTTTCAACACGACCTACTAACATGGCTACGCTTTCACGAAGCCATGCTGATAGGCGAGGTAATCCCAGAGGCATACCGCTACCTCTCTGCCAATCCTGGCGCACCCGAACGCGCCGAGTTCAGCCACATATTGGTTGACGAGTTCCAAGACCTCAACAAGGCAGAGCAAGCCGTCATTGAGTTGCTTTCCGATGCCGCTGACGTCTGCATCGTAGGCGACGATGACCAATCAATCTATAGCTTCAAACACGCCCACCCCGATGGCATCCGCGACTGGATGATCGTGAACCCAGGTGCAGATGATCTAAGCCTAGTGAATTGCCAGCGCTGCCCAACCAGCGTGGTAGCCATGGCGAACGCCTTGATTGCTCACAATGTCCACCGCCCGGTACCACGCCCGCTTGTTTCAATCCCTGCAAAAGGTCCGGGTATAGTGAGCATTCTCCAGTTCCAGAACCTTGAGCGAGAGGTCTTGGGCGTCGTCACTAGGGTACAGCAGATAATCGCGGCAGGAACGCCAGCTGGTGACATTCTTGTCCTCGCACAAAGCCGCGCGGTTGGTACGCCGATATATGATGCGCTACTTGCTGCCGGTGTTCCCGCCCGCTCTGAATATACCGAGTCCGAGTTGGAAAAGGAGGAAGCTCAGCGAGCGTTTGCGCTACTCAAACTCTTCGCGAGACAAGATGATCGGGTTGCTCTACGCTGGCTTGTCGGCAAGGATGGGAATAACTTTCACGCTTCCGGGTATCGACGGATTCGAAATCACTGCGAATTAACTGGGCTTTCACCTTGGCAAGTGTTCAGTCAGTTGAGCGCTGGGGTGCTTAGAATTTCCTATACAGGGCCGATAGTGACCGCGTTCAACACACTTGTTGCGCATTTAAATTCACTCGCAGCGCTTCCCGACTTGGCAACGGTTGTCAATTCACTTTTCCCAGCAGGACAAGCAGAAACACGCGAGTTACGCGAGATTGCGATCGGACTGATCGCGGCGGACCCTACAATTGATGCGCGGTCGCTGGTCCGTGAACTGGTTGCCGCCATCACGCAACCGGAAATTCCGAGCGATATTCAAGAAGTACGTATTATGAGTTTGCATAAGAGCAAGGGTTTAAGCTCACCCGTTACGATTATCGCCGGATGTGTGAATGGTCTTCTGCCTAGAGCACCGAAGAAACCGCTGACACCGCTCGAACTTCAGCATTACAACGAAGAACAGCGTAGGCTTTTCTTCGTGGGTATAACGCGAGTTAAGTCCGATCCCGCCAATGGAAAGCCTGGAACGCTTATACTGACCTACTCGCAAGAAATGCCGCTCGCCACCGCGATGAAGGCGGGTATCACGCCAGCTTACGTCAACTATGGAACAGCGATATTACAGGCGAGCCGATTCATAACCGACATGGCACCCGCCGCCCCTGTAGCTGTCTGGGTTCCATAGACGTGTTGCTGCAACTCAGCGGCATCATTCGAATATCTATGCGTTTTTGCAAGCGCATTTTGAGTGTTTCTCTGCCGCTTATTGTAATGTTTCTCGGAGCGCCGGGGAAACTCCATGTCCGCTTGCCAATGATATCCGTCAAGGATCGAGTATCCGTCTCTAGAAAACTTTGCTTTTATCTAGATAGAGAACGATAGCGATCGGAAATAAGGAAAACCAGCGCGCGGTGTCGAATTTGACGCCGAGATTTGTTCCTCGGAACTGAACGAAATGCGGCTACGGCACCATCTATATCGAAATGGCGAAGGACAAGATCCATGTGGCGATGGTTGAATGTCCGCTCGATAAATCCATCGTCCCCCCCGGAAGCCGTCTGTGCAACCCTGCCAATTTTGGCAGCCCAAGCGCGGCAGGCCCAACTTCTACTTCCTGCGCAATATGATCGCTGGCCTTACCGGCAGCCCCCCCCCGGCGCATCGCGGTATTCCCCGTTTGAAAGGTTCATTTCGCGTTCGTTATGAACGGATGCTCGGCCTCGCCCAAATTGTGGGTGTACGGAAAACCCTCTTCGAATTCCGTCGATCGATGCCGCCGAAAGCCTCGGGATTTTCGCGGTCGCCGCGATGTACGAAAAACAATTGATTTCCGTACAACCCGACGCTACCCTTCGCCGCATGATCAGCCTCACCAGAGGAAACCACCATGCGCCGCGTCGCCCTCTACACCCGCGTTTCGACCGACCACCAGACAACCGAGAACCAGGAGCGCGAGCTTCGCGCCGTCGCCGAACGGATGGGCTGGGAGATCGTCGAGGTCTATCGCGACGAGGGCGTCAGCGGCGCCAAGGCGCGGGTCGATCGGCCGGCCTTCGATCGGTTGACCAAGGACGCCACCCGTCGCCGCTTCGACATGATCATGGCGTGGTCGGTCGACCGGCTCGGGCGCTCGCTGCAAGACCTCGTCGGGTTCCTCTCCGAGCTTCACGCCCTCGGCGTCGACCTCTTCCTGCATCAGCAGGGGCTCGACACGACGACGCCGGGCGGCAAGGCGATGTTTCAGATGATGGGCGTCTTCGCCGAGTTCGAGCGGTCGATGATCCGTGAGCGGGTGAAGTCCGGTCTCGATCGTGCGCGAGCCCAAGGGAAGACGCTCGGTCGGCCGATGATCGCGCCCCGAACCGAGGCGGCGATCCGCTCGGACCTGCAAGCGGGAGGGGTCGGCATCCGGAAACTCGCTGCGCTGCACAAGGTCGGGGTCGGCACGGTGCAGCGGATCAAGGCGGGGCTCGAAAATTGAGGCGTCATGCGTCGGGTGCATGGCGATCGATCGGATTTCAAAACGTCGGCGGGTGGGAGAATATACCCCCTTTATTCTAATGGTTTGTGGCGATCGACTGATCATGATTGTTCTTCCGGCCGCATTCTAGGTATTTATTTTTGATATTCTTCAAATACATGAAGGTCGGTAACTCTGTTCTTTCGTCATTTCCTGCTTTCGCCGCGCTCCTTCCACCCTATCTTCCACCCCCTTCGGGTGCGGGAGGCTTCCACCCTTCCACCCACCCCTTAAGGGGTGGGTGGAAGGGTGGAAGCCTCCCGCACCCGAAGG
>JAFHCF010000182.1:0-6191 GCA_048497495.1 Prosthecomicrobium sp. | reverse complement strand
GGCTCGTCGTGCATCACGTCGAAATCGATCAGACCGTCGCCGCCACGTCGGCGAATTCCGGGATCTGGTCGAAGTTCATGTAGCGGTAGACGTCGGCCGCCTTGCCGGCGAGCGCGCCGACCTGCTCCATGTATTCCTCGAAGGTCGGGATGCGGCCGAGGAGCGCCGCGACCGAGGCGAGTTCGGCGGAGGACAGGTAGACCCGGGTGTCGATGCCGAGACGGTTGGGGAAGTTGCGGGTCGAGGTCGAGATCGCGGTCGAACCCTTGCGGATCTGCGCCTGGTTGCCCATGCACAGCGAACAGCCCGGCATCTCCATGCGGGCGCCCGACTTGCCGAGGGTGGCGTAGTAGCCCTCCTCGGTCAGGATGTGGGCGTCCATCTTGGTCGGCGGGGCGATCCACAGGCGGGTCGGGATGTCCGAGTTGCCGGCGAGGATCTTACCCGCTGCCCGGAAGTGGCCGATGTTGGTCATGCACGAGCCGATGAAGACCTCGTCGATCTTGTCGCCGGCGACCTCCGACAGCGTCTTGACGTCGTCGGGATCGTTCGGGCAGGCGAGCAGCGGCTCCTTGATGGCGCTCATGTCGATCTCGAACACCGCCGCGTATTCGGCGTCGGCATCGGGGGCGAGCAACTGCGGCTCGGCGATCCAGGCCTCCATCGCCGCGATGCGGCGCTCGAGACTGCGGCGGTCCTCGTAGCCGCCGGCGATCATCCACTTCATCAGCACGATGTTCGAGGTCATGTACTCGATGATCGGCTCCTTGTTCAGCCGCACCGTGCAGGCGGCGGCGGAACGCTCGGCGGAGGCGTCGGAGAGCTCGAAGGCCTGTTCGACCTTGAGGTTCGGCAGACCCTCGATCTCCAGGATGCGGCCGTTGAAGACGTTCTTCTTGCCCTTCTTCTCGACCGTCAGCGAGCCGTCCCTGATCGCCGCCAAGGGAATCGCGTTGACCAGATCGCGCAGGGTGACGCCGGGCTGCATCTCGCCATGGAAGCGGACCAGCACCGATTCCGGCATGTCCAGAGGCATGACGCCGGTCGCCGCGGCAAACGCCACGAGGCCGGAACCGGCCGGAAAGGAGATGCCGATCGGGAAGCGAGTGTGGCTGTCCGCGCCGGTGCCGACGGTGTCGGGCAGCAGCAGGCGATTGAGCCAGGAGTGGATGACGCCGTCACCGGGGTGAAGCGAGATGCCGCCGCGGTTGGAGATGAAGGTCGGCAACTCGTGATGGGTCTGGACGTCGACGAGCTTCGGATAGGCCGCCGTGTGGCAGAAGGACTGCATCACCAGATCGGCGGAGAAGCCGAGGCAGGCGAGATCCTTGAGCTCGTCGCGGGTCATCGGACCGGTGGTGTCCTGGGACCCGACCGTCGTCATCTTCGGCTCGCAATAGGTGCCCGGACGCACGCCCTTGCCTTCCGGCAGGCCACAGGCGCGGCCGACCATCTTCTGGGCGAGGGTGAAGCCCTTGGTGCTGTCGGCGGGCTCGGTGGGCAGACGGAAGAGCGTCGAGGGCGGCAGGCCGAGGCTCTCGCGCGCCTTGGTGGTGAGGCCCCGACCGATGATCAGCGGGATGCGGCCGCCGGCGCGCACCTCGTCGAAGATCACCTCGGACTTGACCTTGAACTCGGAGATCACCGCGCCGTTGAGGAGCGCCTTGCCCTCGTAGGGGCGCAGCTCGACGATGTCGCCCATCTCCATCTTGGAGACGTCGAGTTCGATCGGAAGCGCCCCGGCGTCTTCCATGGTGTTGTAGAAGATCGGGGCGATCTTGGAGCCGAGGCAGACGCCGCCGAAGCGCTTGTTGGGGACGTGCGGGATGGCCTGGCCGGTGAACCACAGGACCGAGTTGGTCGCCGACTTGCGCGACGAGCCGGTGCCGACGACGTCGCCGACATAGGCCACCGGGTGGCCCTGGGCGACCAGCGCCTCGATCTGCTCGATCGGTCCGCGCGCGCCGGGCTCGTCCGGGGTGATGCCCGGACGCGGGTTCTTCAGCATGGCGAGCGCGTGGAGCGGGATGTCGGGGCGGGTCGAGGCGTCGGGGGCCGGCGACAGATCGTCGGTGTTGGTCTCGCCCGAGACCTTGAACACGGTGACGTTCAACGACCGCGGCACTTCGGGACGCGAGGTGAACCACTCGGCCTCGGCCCAGGAGGCGATCACCGCCGTGGCGTCGGCGTTGCCCTTGTCGGCGAGTTCCTTCACGTCGTGGAAATAGTCGAACATCAGAAGCGTCTTCTTCAGCGCTTCCGCCGCGATGGCGCCGACTTGCGTGTCGCCGAGCAGGCCGATCAACGGCTTGATGTTGAAGCCGCCGAGCATGGTGCCGAGCAGTTCGGTGGCGAGCTGGCGCGACACCAGGGTGTTCTTCTCGAGGCCTTTGGCGACCGCGTCGAGGAAGCCGGCCTTGACGCGGGCGGCATCGTCGACGCCGGCCGGCACGCGCCAGGTGAGGAGATCGACCAGGAAGGCTTCCTCGCCCTTCGGCGGATCGCGCAGCAGCGCGATCAACGCCTCGGTCTCCTTGACCGAGAGCGGCAGCGGCGGAATGCCGAGGGCGGCGCGTTCGGCGACGTGGGCGCGGTAGGTGACGAGCATCGACATGACTGACCCTTCTGGTGGATCGGGTGTGCCGCAACCGGGTGCGACAGAATGACCGCGCTCCCATAGCAGTCTCGCTGCTCCGAGACCAGCGATCGAAAAGGCTTAGGCCCGGGACATTCGAAAATGGCCCATGAGGCGCGAAGAGCA
This sequence comes from Prosthecomicrobium sp., assembly GCA_048497495.1. GTDB lineage: Bacteria > Pseudomonadota > Alphaproteobacteria > Rhizobiales > Ancalomicrobiaceae > JAFHCF01. Next base: position 3,430 of record JAFHCF010000182.1, on the reverse strand, counting down.
AGGGGGCGACTGCCGAAATGCCGTGCAACCGCCTGTCGACGCACCGTCTAGCGGGCCGGCGCGGGAGCCTCGGGCGGCACGGCGGGGGCGAGCGCGCAATCGTGATTGGCGCCGGTGCCGGGGGCGTTTTCGAAGACGCAGAGCGTCGAGGACGGAGGGTCGCCGCATTTCGACGCCAGATCGCGGAAACCGACGCAGCGCCGGGACGCGATGTGGCGCCAACCCGGCCCGCCCTTGCAGCCGCAGCCGCGGCACGGCGCCGAATCGACGACGCAGCGCGCCTCGGCGGCGAACGGGACGGCGATCGTCGCGAGCAGCGCCGCCACAAGAAGCAGCCGTCGCGGGGAGTGGGGTAGGTGGATCACGAGCGGTTTCGAGCCAGAGTGAACACCATGCGATCAAATTCCGATTACCGACGCGGGTAAACACACGTTTGCCGCGCCATCGGTTGTGCCGAGGCCGGCCCGCCCGGACGGACGCCCCTTCCGCTCCCGATCCCGCAGGTCGCGCCTCGATGGCGGCGGGCACGCGACGCGCTACACTGTCGCCGACGGCCCGGCATGACAGCGTGGGCCGAGCGAGGGGTTCGATGACCGACAACGACCGCAGCGCCCACTGGGAAGACGTCTACACCCGCAAGAGCGAGACCGACGTCAGTTGGTTCGAGGCCAGCCCCGATCTGTCGTTCGACCTGATCGGGCGCGCCGGCGTCGGGCGAGAGGCGGCGGTGATCGACGTCGGCGGTGGCGCCTCGCGGTTGGTCGATGCGCTGGTCGACCGGGGATTCGTCGACGTCACCGTCCTCGACCTGTCGCGAGCCGCCCTGGAGACGTCGAAACGACGCCTCGGCCCGGCCGGTGAGACCGTCGACTGGATCGTCGGCGACGCGACGACCTGGGTGCCGACGCGGCTCTACGACCTCTGGCACGATCGCGCCGCGTTCCATTTCCTCACCGACCCCGCCGACCGGTCCGCCTATCTCGACAGGATGGGCGCGGCGCTGCGCCCCGGGGGCTACGCGATCTTCGCGACCTTCGCTCTGGACGGACCGGAGAGGTGTAGTGGGCTCGAGGTCGCGCGCTACGACGGGCCGGGCCTCGCCGCGGTCCTCGGCGACACTTTCGAGCCGGTCGAGATCCGGCGCCACCACCACACGACGCCATCGGGCGTCGAACAGCGTTTCCTGTTCGCCCTGTTCCGGCGCCGGTCTTGAAGCGGTTTTTCTCCGATCGGAGCGATCGACCGGACCGAGAAGCGTCGGGCCGTCACGACGGGTCCGGCGCCGCGCACCGGACGCTCAGCGACGATCGAATCCGAAAGAGGTGGAAGAGTTGGATGGGGCGGCAGGATTCGAACCTGCGAATGGCGGAATCAAAATCCACTGCCTTACCACTTGGCGACGCCCCAACGGTGCCGACCCCGCGCTGGAGACGCGAAGCACCGGAAGTGCGGTTCCTATATCGATTTCGGCGGATGCGGGCAACAGCCGGGCGCGGGCCGCATCCACAGCGACGGTGAAATGGGGCCGAACGCCGCCGATCCCCGGCGTCGCCCGCGACCGGCCGTTCGGCGCCGCCACACGGCGCGTCTGTCGACCCCTCGCTCCGCCCGGCCGCCCCGCCCGCCGGGCACCCGCGCGCGGCGGCGGAAATCGGACCTCTCGACCCCTATCGATCCACAAGCCCGACGGAGAGGGAAATTCGCGCTTGCGGGGGCGCGGCGCGGTCGCTATACACCCCCTCGCGGTCACGGAGTGTAGCGCAGTCTGGTAGCGCACCTCGTTCGGGACGAGGGGGTCGCAGGTTCAAATCCTGCCACTCCGACCACCGCTTTCGCCTTTTCCCGAAAGGCATGTTCCAATCACCGAATCGGACTGCCGCGCGTGACGCGGAAAGACGCACCGGAAATCGCGCCACGACTCCGGCGGTCGGCACCCCCCGCGCCGCCTCGGTGTGTCTCCCTGCAGGCGCATCGAGGTCGACGAGAAACCATCGCGGTGATGGCGCGGAGGCGGGCGTCGGGCCGAGGACACAGAAAAGGCGACGAACGATGTCTCGACCCCCGATCCGTCAGACCGGCAGCATGCGTGACGCGGCCGAAGCCGCTTTCAAGTCCGCCACCGCCAAGCCGGTCGCGCCCCTGCCGAAGCCACCGGCAATCCCGAACGCGAAGGAAACCGTCTCACTTCGCATCGATCGCGCCGTGCTCGACTTCTTCCAAGAGGAGGGGCCGGGATGGCAGGACCGGATCAACGACGCCCTGCGGCAGGTCGTCGATCAGCGCGGCGGCGGGCAAGCCGGGGCGACGATCGAGGACACGGATCTGAACGCCTCGAACGACGAATGAAGACCGGCGGCGAGTGGCACCCCTCCCGATCCCACCCGAGGAAGGCCGCACCCGCCGAAGGCATGGCGAACGTTTCGAAGTAAACGCATTTTCGCTGTCGCCAAGAACGGACCAGTTCCGTCGAGACCATGCCGACGCCGAGTTTTCAGGCCTTTATTTGGTAATCCCGCCGAATTGCGCGCCGTCGAACGACGGCATCGACAAAAAAGAAGGCGGTGTCGAAGCACTCGTCGAGAACCGCGACACCGCTTGAAGTCATTCAGGGCAATCCGATGGACCCCGACCCTTGGGAGATCGTCGTCCACGGAGGACATTGCGGCCTTCCGCGCCATGCGTGCTTGATGATGGTCAAGTCGCTTGAAAAAAGATCGCATCCGAACCGGGTTGGTCTGGGCTCGCGCCCTCGGCCGAGGTCCGACCCGGCGCGCGCCGCAATCTGTTTCCGCCGCCGGCACGCCGCCACGACGAGATCATCACGGCGAGCCGCGAGACGACCCCGCGCGCGTCGAAGTCTCGAAACGAGAGGCCGAGGTCCCTTCGTCGTTCGGCGGGCGGCTTCGTCCTCGACGGCGAACCGACGTCGCCCGTGACGCGCGAAACCGGGCGCCACACCCGGGGTCATCCGCACTGAACCGATCGGCACCGAGCCGGATTGTTCGGTTCGATCCCGGCATGTCAGAATGAGGGACGAAAAAATCGGAGAGGCCGCGCCCCTACCGATGTGTTTCGGGGGGAGGCGACCATGTGCGGCGAACAGACCGGTCCGGGAGGGGTCAAGCGGTTCGACCCGACCCGGTGTCCGCTGTTGCAGGGGCTGACCTCGGAGGAAGCCGACCTGATGATGCGCGGCGATCCGCGCATTCGCGCCTGCGTCGAGGCGATCGAAGCGGGCAAGCCCGATCTGGAGCCCTGCGTCGCCGATTCGGCCGGCGCGCGCGACCGATCCGGGGCCGAGACTCCACGCGTCGCCTGAGCCTCGCCGCCATTCCAGATCACGCCGACCAGGGCCTCAACCGTTCGATCAGCGCGGCCCGATCGGCGCGCGCCGCCGCGTTCCAGCGCTCGACATTGGCCATGGCGTCGG
>JAFHCF010000181.1:0-20097 GCA_048497495.1 Prosthecomicrobium sp. | reverse complement strand
GTCCAGGCGGTGAAGCGCAAGGGCAGGGCCGCTTCCTCGACGATCTCGTCGCGGACGATGTTGGTGAGCGGGATCTCGGCCGTAGGAATCAGCCAGAAGCCGTTCTCGGTGCGGAACAGATCTTCCTCGAACTTCGGAAGATTTCCCGTCCCGTAGGCCGATTCGGACTTCACCAGATAGGGCGGATTGACCTCGGTGTAGCCGTGGGTCTCGGTGTGGAGGTCGAGCATGAACTGGGCCAGCGCCCGCTCCAGCCGGGCGAGCTTGCCCTTGAGGAGGACGAACCGCGCGCCGGAGATCTTGGTGGCGGTGTCGAAGTCCATCATCCCCAGGGCTTCGCCGAGTTCGAAGTGCTGCTTCGGGGCGAAGTCGAAGGCGCGGGGGGTGCCCCAGCGGCGGATCTCGACGTTGTCGTGCTCGTCGCGGCCGTCCGGCACGTCGGCGGCCGGCAGGTTGGGGATGCCGGCGAGGAGGTCGACGACCTTGGCGTCGATCTCGCGTTCCTCGGCCTCGCCCTTCTGGATCGTCGCCTTGATCTCGGCGACCTCCGCCTTGAGGCGCTCGGCTTCCGCCAAATCCTTGCGGCTCATGGCGGCGCCGATCGCCTTCGACGCGGCGTTGGCCTTGGCCTGAAGCTCCTGAAGCGTGGTCAGGTGGGCGCGGCGATCGGCGTCGAGCGCCAGGACGGGGCCGGACAGCGGCTCCTTGCCGCGCCGGATCAGGCCGGCGTCGAAGCTCTCCGGGTTCTCGCGGATCCACTTGATGTCGTGCATGGGGGACGTCCTTCGAAATCGACCGCGTCGGCGGTTCGTCGATCGGCTGGGGGGGCGGGGCGCGGCGAGGGACCTCGCGGGCGCCGGCGCCCGCCTCAGTCGTCGTCCTTCGACGCGGCTTCGTCTTCCTTGGCCTTCTTCTTCTCGACCCAACCGACCGAGAAGATGGTGAGTTCGTAGAGAAGGATGGAGGGCAGGGCAAGGGAGAGCTGAGAGAGCGGATCGGGCGGCGTCAACACCGCCGCGACGATGAAGGCGAGGAGGATCGCCCAACGGCGCTTTTCGCGCAGCATCCGCGCGTTGATGATGCCGATGCGGCCGAGCAGGGTCAGCACCACCGGCATCTGGAAGACGATGCCGAAGGCGAAGGTCAGCCCCATGATCAGCGACAGATATTCGGAGACCTTGGGCAGCAGCTCGATCTTGATGCCGTCGCCCTCGGTCTGCTGCATGCCGGCGAAGAAGCCGAGCACCATCGGCAGCATGAGGTAGACGAGGCCGGCGCCGGCGATGAAGAACACCGGCGTGGCGATCAGATAGGGCAGGAAGGCGTGCTTCTCGTGGCGATAGAGGCCGGGGGCGACGAACTTGTAGATCTGCGCGGCGATGATCGGGAAGGCGATGACGATCGCCCCGTAGAAGGCCACCTTGATCTGGGTGATGAAGAACTCCTGCGGCGCGGTGAAGATCATCGTCGCCGCCTTGCCCGTCATCCGTCGAATGACGAAATCATAGGGCCAGACCAGGAAGTTGTAGATCTGCTTGGCGAAGGCGAAGCAGACGAAGAAGGCGATCACCAGCGCCAGCAGGGCGCGGACCAACCGGGAGCGCAGTTCGATCAGGTGCTCGATCAGCGGCGCGCGCGAGGCCTCGATGTCGTCCTCGCCGCTCATGCCTGTTTCGCCTTCTCGTCGGTCGCGCCGGTCGCGGGGACGGGGGCCTCGGCCTCGACCGCCGGCGTGTCGGGTATCGCGGCGGTCGGCATCGGCGCCGGCGTGAGGTCGAAGACCGGCGGCTCGAGGTCGGGCGCCGGGGTGGCGGCGGCGTCGATCAGCCCCTCGACCTCGGCGGCGGAGATCGCCGCCGTCTCGCCGGCCTCGGTGAAGGCGGCCGGCTCGGAATCGGCGCTGACACCGGCTTCGATCTTGGCCATTTCGGCTTCCGTCGAGGTGCCGATGCCGCGGATCTCGTCGCCGATCGAGTTGAGCTGGTCGGTGACCAGCCGGGTCGGCGACATCGAGCGCAGGTCGTCGACGCTCTTGCGCACGTCCTCGAGGTCGGCCTCGCGAATGGCTTCGTTGAGCTGGCCCTGGAACTCGCTCGCCATGCGGCGCGCCTTGCCGACCCACTGGCCGACGGTGCGCAACAGCGTCGGTAGTTCCTTCGGTCCGACGACCACCAGCGCGACCACGCCGATGACGAGCAGTTCGCTCCAACCGATGTCGAGCATGTCGTTCCGCCACCTCGGATCGGGCGACGCCGCATTCGGGCGTCGCACTCCGTCCGGCTCGATATGTGCGGTCCGCTGACGGGACCCCACGGGATGTCACTTCGGAACCGGGCGTTCCGTTTCGACCGCGCTCAGCCGGCGGTCTTCGACTTGTCGGGCGAGGCGATGGTCTCGCCGGGCTTGGACTCGATGTTCTTCGCATCGGCCGGTGGCGGCGGCGTCTCGTCCTCGGTCATACCCTTCTTGAAGCTCTTGATGCCCTTGGCGAGATCGCCCATCAGGTCGGAGATCTTGCCCTTGCCGCCGAACAGCAACAGTCCGACCGCAAGAACGATCAACCAGTGAACCCAACTCATAGAACCCATTTCGATCGTCTCCCGCGGCGATCCGGGGCGAGGGTCGTGGAGACCCCCGTCGCGGCGCGCTGCACTATGGCAAAAAGGCCCACCCCCCGCAACCTCGCCGCACCGCCTCGTCCACGGCCTTCGGCGCGCCGGATCGCGGGGGCCGAAGATCGTCCGACCGAGGTCAATCGGCGGTGCGCTCCCGGTCGTCCGCGTCGTCGTCGGGTCCCTCGTCGGGCGCGTCGGCCACCGCGAGGTCGAGGAGATCGCCGGCGTCGAGCGGGTCTTCCTCGCTGGTCAGGGTGTCGCCGTCGGTGGGCAGCGGCACGGCGAAACCGGCCGGTATCTGCCCTTCGAGCAGGCCCGCCCCCTTCAACTCCTCGAGCCCGGGGAGATCCTGGACCGCCTCCAGGCCGAAATGGACGAGGAAGGCCTCGGTGGTGCCCCAGGTGACCGGCCGTCCGGGGGTGCGCCGGCGCCCGCGCATGCGGATCCAGCCGGTCTCGAGCAGCAGGTCGAGGGTGCCCCTGGACATCGTGACGCCGCGGATCTGCTCCATCTCGGCGCGGGTCACGGGTTGGTGATAGGCGATGATCGCCAGGACCTCGAGCGCGGCGCGGCCGAGTTTCCTGGGCTCGACCACCTCGCGGCAGAGGCGGGCGGCGAGGTCGGGGGCGGTGCGGAACTGCCACTTGCCGGCGACCCGCGCCAGTTCGACGCCGCGTCCGGCGTAGTCGGCCTCGAGCCGGGCGAGGATCGCGGCGACGTCGGTGCCCTCGGGCAGTTCGCCGGCGAGCGCCTCCTCGCCGACCGGCTCGGCGGAGGCGAAGATCAGCGCCTCGACCAGCCGGCGGGCGTGGATCTCGCGCTCGAGCGTGTCCACCGAGGTGTCGTCGTCGTCGCGGTCGTCGTCATCGAAGAGATCGCTCAACGGTCGTCCTCCCGCGGGGTCTCGTAGGTGGCGTCGGTGGCGTCGCGCTCGGCCTTCTCGCGCGAGCGGGCGTGCAGCGGCTGGAAGGCGGAGGTCTGGCGCAGTTCCATGCGGCCCTCGCGCACCAGTTCGAGGCTGGCGGAGAAGGTCGAGGCGATGACGGTGGCGCGCATGCCGGGGGTCATGAATTCGGCCATCAGGCTGTCGATCGGCGTCCAATCGGCGATGCGGCCGATCAGTCGCTCGAGGATCTCGCGGGCATCGGCGAGGCCCCAGACGGCGCGGGCGGCGACGCGGACCGAGGTCACCATGAAGCGTTGGCGCTGCGAGGCATAGGCGGTGAGGAGGTCGTAGAGGCTCGCCTGCCACGCCGCCTTCACCGTCAGGGCGGTGGCCTCGGGGGCGCCGCGAGGGAAGACGTCGCGGCCGAGGCGGTCACGGCCGACCAGCCGGGCGGCGGCCTCGCGCATCGCCTCGAGCCGACGCAGGCGGAAGGCGAGCGCGGCGGCGAGTTCCTCGCCGCTGGGCTCGTCGTCGGCGGGCGGCGCCGGCAGCAGCAGGCGCGACTTGAGATAGGCGAGCCAGGCCGCCATCACCAGATAGTCGGCGGCGAGTTCGAGGCGGTGGGCCCGGACGCGCTCGACGAAGGCGAGATACTGGTCGACGAGGTCGAGGATCGAGATGCGGGCGAGGTCGACCTTCTGATTGCGGGCGAGCGCCAGGAGCAGGTCGAGAGGGCCCTCGAATCCGTCGACGTCGACGACCAGCGTCTCCTCGGCGGGGGAGTCGTCGCGCGGTGGCGCCGACCAGTCGTCGCCGGCGTCGCGCGGTGGCGCCGACCCCTCGTCGCCGGTGTCGCGCGACGCGGACGCATCCGCGGCCGGCGGCGGCGAGCCTCGCGTCTCGACTGGTTGCGGCGATCTCTCGCCCGCCGTCTCTTCCACGATCCTCACTCCCCGAGCCTCGGGGAGAGGTGTGTCAGACCGAGGCGGGTGCCGTCAATCGGGCGAACTCCGCGCGCGCCGCCGCCATGTTCATGCTCTGTGGCGAGCGCCGCGCCGCGAGCGCCCGCGCGGCGCGGGCCGCAGCGCGACCGTCGAGCGGCCGGCAGGCGCCCGCGACCTCGCGCATCTCGTCGAGGCGGCCGTTGCAGTGGAGGACGAGATCGCAGCCGGCGGCGAGCGCCGCGGCGGTGCGTTCGGCGATGGAGCCGGAGAGCGCCCGCATCGACACGTCGTCCGACATCAGGCAGCCGTCGAAGCCGATGAAGCGGCGGATCACCTCGTCGATCACCGTCCTCGAGGTGGTCGCCGGGTTGTCGGGGTCGAGCGCGGTGTAGACGACGTGGGCGGTCATGGCGAGCGGCAGGAGGGCGGCGTCACGGAAGGGCGGGAAGTCGGTCGCCTCCAGTTCGGCGCGGGAGGCGTCGACCACCGGCAGGGCGTGGTGGCTGTCGACGGCGGCGCGGCCGTGGCCGGGGATGTGTTTGATCACCGGCAGGACGCCGCCGGCGAGGAGGCCTTCCGCCGCCGCCCGGCCGAGTTCGGAGACGATGCCCGGCACCACCCCGTAGGCGCGGTGGCCGATGACGTCGTGGGCGCCCTCGACCGGCACGTCGAGCACCGGCAGGCAATCGACGTCGATGCCGAGCGCCAGCAGGTCGGCGGCCATCAACCGCGCCCCGAGCCAGGCGGCGCGGTGGCCGAGGTCGGGGGAGCGGGCGAAGAGATCGCCGTAGGCGCGTCCCGTCGGGTAGGTCGGCCAATGGGGCGGTCCGAGCCGCTGGACGCGGCCGCCTTCCTGGTCGATCAGGATCGGCGCTTCGGGGCGGTCGGCGGCCTCGCGCAGCGCGGCGGTGAGCGCCCGGATCTGCTCCGGGGTCTCGCAGTTGCGCTTGAACAGGATGAAGCCCCAGGGCCGGGCGTCGCGGAAGAAGGCGATCTCGTCGGCGGTGAGGACCGGGCCGGAAGACCCCGAGATGAAGGCGGAGACGGTCATGGGCGGGCGGGACCTCGGTTGGGCGACGAAGGCGGCCGGCCATGAGGGCGATCACGGCCGGCCGATTCTAGGTTCTCGAGACTGGACGACGGTCGGTGTGGCGAGGACGGCGTCGGGTTCAGCGCCGCACCACCATACACTGACCGCCCTGCGATTGGAGCTGACGGCACAGCGCCGTCGCCTGATCGCGCGTCCCGGCGGGGACGCGGGCCCGATAGAAGACGCCCTTGGCGCCGAGATCGGCGCGCTGGACGTCGACCGACTTGCCGGCGAGGGCGGAGTACCTGCGCTGGGCGGCGGCGAAGGAGGAGCGCGCGGCGGCGTCCGAGCCGGAGGCCGAGATCTGCACCAGGTAGTCGCCGGAGCCGCCGGAGGGCGGCGGCGTGATCGCCGACGGCGCGGCGGTGGTCCTGGCCGGCGTCGGGGCGGGGGCGGCGGCCGGCGGGGTTCCGGCGAGTTTGGGGCCGACCGAGCCGAGCGACAGGGGCGCTCCCGCCGGAGGGGCGGTCGGCTTGGGGGCGGCGGCCGTCGGCTTCGGCACGGTGATCGGCGTGACCGCCACGGTCTTGACCTGCGGCGCCGCCGGGGCGTCCCGGGCGGGCTTGGGCATCGGCATCGGCGTGCCTTCGATCGGATGGGCGACGGGCGGCGTCTCTGTCGGCTCCGGCGGCGGGTCGGCGGCCTGGGGCGGCGTCGCGACCGGCATGGTCGCCCGTGGCGGGGATGCGGTCGGCGGTGTGGCCGTCGGCGTGGTGGTGGGCTTGGCCGGGGCCGGCGCGGCGCCGTCGGAGACGATGGTGCCGTCGGGGCGCACCACCACGGTCTTCACGGTGTGCGGCGTGTCGTTCGACGGCCGTTGGGCGCCGGGATTGATCAGCCGGACTTCCTTGCCCTCGGCGGTGCGGCCGGAGACCTGATCGACCGGATCCTCCTGCATCGAGACGATGCGGGAGGCGCCCTTGCCGGCGTCGGTGTTGAGCGAGGGACGGGTGTCGGCGGCCGAGGTCCTGGTCGGCTCGGGCACGGTCTTCAGCGGCTTGCCGTCGGCCTGGATGAGGACCGGCGCGTCGGATCGGGTCCCGCCGATGAACTTCCAGGCGGCCAGCGCGCCGCCGCCGACGACCATCAGGGCGAGGGCGGCGATGGCGATCTTCATGCCGCCGCCGGAGGAATCGTGGGCGACCTGCGCGGCGGCGCGCTGCTCGGCGCGCGAATGGGGCCGGACGCGCGGCTCGGCGGCGACCGTCGGCGCCGACTCACGGGCGGCTTCGGCGATCTCGTCGCGGCCGAATTCGTCGAAGGTGGCCTGCGGGTAGGCGGGCGCGGCGCGGCGCGGGTCGTGAGCGGCCCGGACGCCCTCGGGATCGACGGCGAGGGTCGGGTCGTAGGGCGCGTAGCGCGGATCCTCGTGAGCGAAAGCAGGGTCGTAGGAGCCGGCGGCGACGCCGTCGTCATAGGCGTAGAAGTCGCTCCACTGCGCCTCGGTGCCTTCCACCGAGCGGGGCGGCTCGGGCTCGGCCTGGGGCGCGGCGCCGCGCAGTGAGCCGATGTCGCGATCGTCGGCGGGGTGCTGGGGGATCGGCGGCGTGATCTCACGCTCGAAGGAGCCGCGCACCTGGACCTCGGGGGTCACCGAGGCGCGCAACTCGTCGAAGAGTTCGGCCTCGAGCGCCGAAAGCTGCTGGGGCATCGGGCGCGCCGGGCCACCGCCGCGCCGTCCGGCCTCGGCCGCCGTCTCGGGGCGGGCCGGATAGGCGGTGGTCTCGCCGAGGATGCGGGCGAGTTCCTCGAGCGGATCTTCCATCATCGGGCGCGGCGACCGGCGCGCGCCCTCGGCCTCGACGCGGTGGTCGTCCGGATCGATCGGGAGACGCTGCGGCTTGGGCTCGGGCATCGGACGGACTACCTCTGGTGGACGCGGGCGGGAGGAGGATCCCGCTCACGTCTTCATTCCGCCCGACCATCCCGCATCCTCAGCGCATTTCGTCGGGTGCCTTCACACCGAGGATAGCGAGCCCGGACGCGAGTACGGAAGCGACGGCACGCACCATCGCCAGTCGGGCATGAGACGACAATGAATCGTCAACGTTAACAAAGCGTAATTGTGGCAGGTCCTTGCCTCTGTTCCAATGGGCATGCAGATCGCTGGCGAGATCGTGCAGATAGAAGGCGATCCGGTGGGGCTCGTGACTTTCCGCCGCACCCTCCACGACGCGCGGCCACTGGGCGATACGACGGATCAGCCCCTGTTCACCTTGGTCGTCGAGGCGTTCGAGCGGGGCGTTTGCAAGAGCGTTCGGGTCGAGATCGAGACCGGGCAGCTGCTCGCGGGCCTGGTTGAAAACCGAGGCCGTGCGGGCATGGGCGTACTGGACGTAGAAGACCGGGTTGTCCTTCGACTGCTCGGTGACCTTCTGGAAATCGAAGTCGAGCGGGGCGTCGGACTTGCGGAACAGCATCATGAAGCGGACCGCGTCGACGCCGACCTCTTCGACGACCTCGCGCAGGGTGACGAAGTCGCCGGAGCGCTTCGACATCTTCACCGGCTCGCCGGCGCGGTAGAGTTTGACCAACTGGCAGAGCTTGACGTCGAGTTCGGCCTCGCCGCCCGAGATCGCCCGGACCGCCGCCTGCATGCGCTTGACGTAGCCGCCGTGGTCGGCGCCCCAGATGTCGATCTGGGTCTTGAAACCGCGCTTGAACTTGTCGAGGTGGTAGGCGATGTCGGAGGCGAAATAGGTGTAGGAGCCGTCCGACTTGCAGAGCGGCCGGTCGACGTCGTCACCGAAGAGGGTCGAGCGGAACAGCGTCTGCTCGCGGTCCTCCCAATCCTCGGGCAACTGACCCTTGGGCGGCTCGAGCCGGCCCTCGTACATCAGGCCGTTGGCGCGCAGCGTCTCGATCGCCTCGCGCACCCGGTCGCCGTTCGGCCCCGACTGCAGGCTCTTCTCGGAGAAGAAGACGTCGTGGACGACGTTGAGGGCGGCGAGATCCTCGCGGATCATCACCATCATGGCGTCGATCGTCTCCTGGCGCACTTGCGCCAGCCACTCGCTCTCCGGCCTGCCCTTCAGAGCGGTTCCGTGAATCCGCGCAAGCCGTTCGCCGACCGGCTTCAGGTAGTCTCCGGGGTAGAGACCCTCGGGGATCTCGATGGTCTCGCCGAGCGCCTCGAGGTAGCGCAGGTAGGCGGAGCGGGCGAGCACGTCGACCTGAGCGCCGGCGTCGTTGATGTAATATTCCTTGGTGACCTCGTGGCCGGCGAAGGCGAGGAGGTTGGCCAGCGCGTCGCCGACCACGGCGCCACGGCAATGGCCGACGTGCATCGGGCCGGTCGGGTTGGCCGAGACGTATTCGACGTTGGCCCGGCTCTTGGTGACGGCGCCCCGGCCGAAGGTCGCGCCGGCGGTGATCACCCGGGCGAGGAAGCCGGCCCAGAAGGTGGGCGCGAGACGCAGGTTGAGGAAGCCGGGGCCGGCGACCTCGGTCTCGGCGACGTCGGGGTCGGCGGCGAGCGCGCCCATCAGTTCGATCGCCAGCGCGCGCGGGTTCTTGCCCATCGGCTTGGCCAGCACCATCGCGGCATTGACCGCGAGGTCGCCGTTGGCGGCGTCGCGCGGCGGCTCGACCACCACGCGGGTGAGATCGAGGGCGGAACCGTCGGCCGCCTTCCAGCCGAGCCTGTCGATCGCGCGCGCCACCCGTTGATCGAAATCCGCGAAAATATCCATGGGTCCGTCGCCTCTGCCCTTGTCGCGGCGGCATCGACGGGAAGACCGGATGCGCGCCGAAAATCGTGCCCGCGAGCTATACCAGATCGATGGGAGCGTCAAACAGGGGCGGTCGCGGCGAACCGGCGCCGCCTCACGCCAGATCCGGCGTGTCGCCGAGGAGGCGGCGGTGCTCGATCAGCGCGAAACGGTCGGTCATGCCGGCGATGTAGTCGCAGGCGCGGCGGGCGAGGCGGGGGCGGTCGGAGATGTCGAGATCGCGTCGCCACTCCGCCGGGAGTTCGCTCGGCGAGGCCATGTAGGCGGCGAACAACGCCTCCACCACCCGCTCGGCCTCGCGCATCGGCTCGATCACCGGTGGGGCGCGGTAGACGGTGCGGAAGAGGAAGGTCTTGATGGCGTGATCGGCGGCGGCGATGGTGTCGGAGAAGCCGACGAGGACGCGGCCGGCGTTGCGGACGTCGTCGGAGGAGCCGGGGATCTCGTCCTCGAGGCGGGCGAGGCCGGTGACGATGACGTCCTCGACCATGCGGGTGATGATGCGGCGGACCACTTCCTGGCCGAAGCGGGCACGTTCCAGTCCGGGGTGGAGGGTGGCGACCTCGGCCAGCACGTCGCCGACCAGCGGCAGGTCCTCGAGCGCCTCGAGATCGAGCAGCCCGGCGCGCAGCCCGTCGTCGATGTCGTGGGCGTCGTAGGCGATGTCGTCGGCGATGGCGGCGCATTGCGCCTCGAGGCTCGGCCAACTCCACAGCCACAGATCCTGGCGGGTGGCGTAGTCGCGAACGGCGTAGGGCAGTTCGTCGGGCGTCTCGCGGGTGCCGTGGCCGGCGGCGAGGGGGTGGCCGAGGCCGTCGACCAGCGGGCCGTTGTGCTTGACCAGACCTTCCAGCGTCTCCCAGGAGAGGTTGAGGCCGTCGAAATCGGCATAGCGGCGTTCGAGTTTGGTGACGATGCGCAGGGTCTGGGCGTTGTGGTCGAAGCCGCCGAAGCCCGCCATCGCCCGTTCCATCGCCCGCTCGCCGGCGTGGCCGAAGGGGGTGTGGCCGAGGTCGTGGCCGAGGGCGAGGGCCTCGGCGAGGTCCTCGTCGAGGCGGAAGGCGCGGGCGAGGCCACGGGCGATCTGGGCCACCTCGATGGTGTGGGTGAGGCGGGACCGGAAGTGATCGCCCTCGTGATGGAGGAAGACCTGGGTCTTGTGGGCGAGACGGCGGAAGGCGGTCGAATGGACGATGCGGTCGCGGTCGCGCTGGAACGCGGTGCGGGTCGGACTCGGCGGCTCGGCGACGAGGCGGCCGCGCGTGGCGTCGGGGTCGACACTCCACGGCGCCCGGGGTTCGCGGCCCCGGCCGATGCGACGGGCGAGATCGGACACCGTCTTCTGCTCCCTTTTCGTGCGCGCCGCCCGACTCACGGGCTTGAATCCTCGGCGCGCCGGCGTACTTGATCCTCACAGTTCGTTCGTTTCAAGCGCGTGACGGCCCCCGACCGGCCTCTCACCGCGCCATCTCGAGGATCCGCCGATGACCGACGCCGCCGTCACCGACCTGCCGATCGCGGTCTCCGCCGCCGCCGCGGCGCGCATCCGCTTCGTCACCTCCGACGAGCCGGAGGGCACGTTCATGCGTATCTCCGTCGCCGGCGGCGGCTGCTCCGGCTTTTCCTACGGCTTCTCGCTGACCACGACCCGCGGCGACGACGACATCGTCATCGAACGCGACGGCGCCACGGTGGTGGTCGACGGCATCTCGGCGGAATATCTGCGCGGCTCGGAACTCGACTTCGTCGACGATCTGATGGGTCAGGCCTTCAAGATGAAGAACCCCAACGCCACCGCCACCTGCGGCTGCGGAACCAGTTTCGCCATGTGAGTGGTGGGCCTCGTCGAGGGCTGCGAAGCGGCCGGCGGACTCGCGCCGTGCTTCTCGGACGATCGTTCGGCATCTTGGAGAGCCGCCGTGTTCTTCATCATGGATACGTAGTAATACCCATGTAAACGGGGTTCTCTGCGCTTCCATTGTGCAGTTGCGAGAAAATCTTGACGCCAAAAGCGGCGTGACATTCCGGTGGTCGGGGATCAGAATCCAAACTGCCTTCCGCAGATCTTCCGGCGTCTTCGGCGCCGGAACGAGGGAGATCTGTAAGGAGACCAGACATGGGCATCACGACCGCTGTCGCATTCGGCACGGACCCGTCCGGACGTGCCGCCGGAATGTCACCGAACGCCTCCGCCGAGGAGGTTCGCATCAAGGCGAACGCCGAGATGGCGTTGTTCGGGATCTACGAGATTTCCAAGATTCTGACGACGCCGGCGCGCCTCGAGGCGACACTGTCGAACGTCCTCAGTGTCTTGACGTCGTTCCTGCAGATGCGTCGCGGCATGATCGTCATTCTCGACGATCCGGGCGAGATCGAGATCGTCGCCGCCGCCGGCTGGAGCCGCCAGGGCGACACGCGAGCCATCGATTCGTTGCCGCGCGCCGTCATCGACCGGATCGTCGCCACCACCACGCCACTGGTGGTCCAGGACGTGGCGCGGGATCCGCTGTTCAGCGGCGCCAAGGGGCTGAACGCCGGGGCGGCCGATGCCCGCGTCTCCTTCATCGGCGTGCCGATCAAGGCCGACGCCAAGGTGGTCGGGACCCTGTCGATCGACCGCGTCTGGGACGGCAAGACCCAGTTCCGCATCGACGACGACCTGCGCTTCCTGTCGATGGTGGCCAATCTCGCGGGCCAGACGGTGCGGCTCCACCGCATCCTCTCCGCCGACCGCCAGCGCCTGCTCGACGAGCGCGGCGCGCTGGAGAAGGCGCTGGGCAACGAGATCGCCGAGCGCACCCACCGGCCGGCGCCCAAGGTCGAGGGCATCGTCGGCGAGAGCGAGCCGGTGAAGCGGGTGCTCGCCACCATCGCGGTGGTCGCCAAGTCGAACTCGACCGTGCTGTTGCGCGGCGAGAGCGGCACCGGCAAGGAGCTCTTCGCCCGCGCCATCCACGACCTGTCGCCGCGCAAGGCGAAGCCCTTCGTCAAGCTGAACTGCGCCGCGCTGCCGGAGAGCGTGCTGGAGAGCGAACTCTTCGGCCACGAGAAGGGCTCGTTCACCGGGGCGGTGGGCCAGCGCGCCGGGCGCTTCGAACTCGCCCACAGCGGCACTCTGCTGCTCGACGAGATCGGCGAGATCTCGCCGTCGTTCCAGGCCAAGCTGCTGCGCATCCTCCAGGAGGGCGAATTCGAGCGGGTCGGCGGCACCAAGACGCTGAAGGTCGACGTGCGGCTGGTCTGCGCCACCAACAAGAACCTCGAGGAGGCGGTGGCCAAGGGCGAGTTCCGCGCCGATCTCTACTACCGCATCAACGTGGTGCCGATCTTCCTGCCGCCCTTGCGCGAGCGGCCGGGCGACATCCCGCACCTCGCCAAGGCCTTCGTCACGCGCTTCAACGCGGAGAACGGGCGCAGGCTGGCGTTGGCGCCGTCGGGTCTCGACATGTTGCAGCGCTGCTATTTCCCCGGAAACGTGCGCGAACTCGAGAACTGCGTGCGCCGCACCGCGACCCTCACCCATGGCGAGACCATCGTCGCCTCCGACTTCGCCTGCCACACCGGCAACTGCCTGTCGGCGCTCCTGTGGAAGAGCGCGCCGAAACACCCGATGGCGCCCGATCCGATCGACATGCTCGCCTCCGGCATCGCCGTGGTGGCGCCGACGCCGACCTATGGCGTCCCGCCGGCGGTGGTTCCGGTCGTCGGCGAACCCGTGGCGGCGGCGGGCGATGCGGCCGCGGGCCTGTGCGAGCATGCGTCCGATCCGGCCTGTCCGGCGCTCGGCGGGCGGGCGTCGGAGCGCGACCGGCTGGTCGAGGCTATGGAGCGGTCGGGCTGGGTGCAGGCGAAGGCGGCGCGCATCCTCGGGCTGACGCCGCGCCAGATCGGCTACGCGCTGAAGAAGCACGGCATCGAATTGAAGCGGTTCTGACGGGGACCTCGGCGGCGGCGACGGCGCCCGCCGGCGGCCGTCATGACGCATTCGTGCAACGCCGCGCTGGAATGGTCGGCGGTTACGACATATGATGCTTGGCAACAGGGGTGGGACTTCGTCATGATCGCTACGGCTTTCGGTCGAAGAGTCGGGGATTCATGGCGTTCGTGTTCAGAGTTTCACTCGGTGCGGTGATCGCTTCGACACTGCTCGCCGGTTCGGCGAGCGCGGAGGAACTCGTCGCGCCCTCGCCCGACAAGGTGATCCTGACCGAGGCGCGGCCGACGTCGAACTGGGCGGTGGCGCTCTACGGCGGGGTGTGGACCAACAGCACGCTGCCGTCGTTTCCCATCAATCTGGTGCGCGGTAAGCTGACGTTCGAGGACGCCCAGATCTATTCGCTGATCGTCAATCGGCGGCTGATCGACTTCGACCTCGACATTCCCGGCACGCGGTATCGGCTGAACGGCTTCTCGCTCGAGGCGGAGGGCACGCTCGACCAGCACGCCGGTCTCCAGGACCATGCCGAGGCGACGGCGGCGATCGCGCTGCGCTCCGGCCAGATCCCACTCGGCTCGATGCTGTCGATGAACCTCGCCTGGAGCAACGGCGTCTCCTATGCCTTCTCGACGCCGAAGTGGGAGTTCGGTCCCACCGGTCGGCACGGCGTCGAAAGTCGCAACCTGCAGTATTTCATGGCCTTCGAAACCTCCTTCACGCCGACGGCGATGAGGAACCTCTCCGCCTTCATGCGGCTGCATCACCGCTCCGGCATCTACGGGGTGATCTCGCCGCGCAAGACCGGCTCCAACTACGTCGGCGGCGGTCTGCGCTGGACCTTCGACTGAGATCTCGACACGGACGCCCCTCTCGACACGGCCCGGAGCGATCCGGGCCGTCGTCGTTGGTGGCGCGTGACCGAACGTGTCGCACACCCGACACGAATGTCGACAAGGGCTGTGTCGGTAAAATTCCATAGACGGCGGAGCCTTTGAAACTACGGTGCTTTCGCCGATGGCACGGGCCTTGCGAACTCTCCCACGAACCAATCCGAGGGGAGTGGCGAGATGAACCAGCCGATGATTTCGCTCGATAGCCTACTCGCGCCGATCGACGTCGACGCGCTCCAGAAGACGGCCGCGTCGGGCGGGTGCTCGTCGTCCGCCTGTGGCTCGTCGGCCAAGCCGGACGACATGGACGCCGAGGTGTGGGAGAAGATCAAGGATCATCCCTGCTATTCGGAAGAGGCGCATCACTATTTCGCCCGCATGCATGTCGCGGTGGCGCCGGCCTGCAACATCCAGTGCAACTACTGCAATCGCAAATACGATTGCGCCAACGAGAGCCGGCCGGGCGTCGTCTCCGAGAAGCTCACCCCCGATCAGGCGAAGCGCAAGGTGATCGCGGTGGCCAACGAGGTGCCGCAGCTCTCGGTGCTCGGCATCGCCGGCCCCGGTGACGCCTGCTACGACTGGAACAAGACCAAGGCGACCTTCGCGGCGATCTCCAAGGAGATCCCCGACGTCAAGCTGTGCATCTCGACCAATGGTCTGGCGCTGCCCGACCACGTCGACGAACTCGCGACGATGAACGTCGACCATGTGACGATCACCATCAACATGGTCGATCCCGCGATCGGCGCCAAGATCTATCCCTGGATCTACTACAACAAGCGCCGGTACGAAGGCATCGAGGCCGCGACGATCCTGCACGAGCGCCAGATGCTCGGGCTGGAGATGCTGACGGCGCGCGGCATCCTCACGAAGATCAACTCGGTCCTGATCCCCGGCGTCAACGACGAACACCTGCTCGAGGTGAACAAGTGGGTGAAGGAGCGGGGCGCCTTCCTGCACAACGTCATGCCGCTGATCTCCGATCCGGCCCACGGCACCCACTACGGCCTCACCGGCCAGCGCGGGCCGACGCCGATGGAGCTGAAGAAGCTGCAGGACGAGCTCGAGGGCGGCGCCAAGCTGATGCGCCATTGCCGCCAGTGCCGCGCCGACGCGGTCGGCCTGCTCGGCGAGGATCGCGGCCAGGAGTTCAATCTCTCCCTGCTGCCGGAGACCGTCACCTACGACCCGTCGAAGCGCGAGGCCTATCGCGAGATCGTGGCCCGCGAGCGCGGCGATCACGTCGAGGCCAAGAAGGCGGCGGTCGCCGAGGTCAAGGACGTCGCCGCCGACGCCAGGCTCCTCGTCGCGGTGGCGACCAAGGGCGGTGGCCGGATCAACGAGCACTTCGGCCATGCCAAGGAGTTCCAGGTCTACGAGGCGGGTCCCAAGGGCATCGGCTTCGTCGGTCACCGCAAGGTCGAGACGCAATATTGCGAGGGCGGCTGGGGCGAGGACGCCTCGCTCGACGCCGTCATCAAGGCGCTCGAGGGCATCGAGGTGGTGCTCTGCGCCAAGATCGGCGACTGCCCGAAGGACATGCTGACGGCCGCCGGCATCCGCGCCACCGACGACTACGGCTTCGAATACATCGAGACCGCGATCGGGGCGCTCTACGCCGCCGAATTCGGCATCGAAACCGCCGCCGCGGTCGCCTGAGCGACCGGCACGGCACGGCGGGTCGCGCCCGCCACGAGCTTCGCGGGGAGGCGGCGGAAGTTGGGCCGCCGCTCACCCCTCGACAGATCCGGCGGATCCCCGCCGGAGGCCCCCACCCGGCGGGAGACCGCCGAGACGACATCAGACTCGAGGAGAAAGCCTCATGGCCTTCAAGATCATCGCCTCCCAATGCACCTCCTGCGGCGCCTGCGAATTCGAATGCCCCTCGGTCGCGATCCGGATGAAGGGCGAGACCTACATCATCGATCCGGCCAAGTGCACCGAATGCGACGGCATGGACACCCAGCAGTGCGCCGCCGTCTGCCCAGTGCCCAAGACCTGCGTCAAGGCTTGACGGGTCTCCCCACGAACGGCGGAGGGACGCCGATCATGGTCGCAAGTGAACGGAACGGATCGGAGGTCCAGCCGGTCGTCGAGGACGAGACGGTCGACTGGCTGGGCAACCCGGTCTCCTGCAAGGATTGCCCGCACGAGGAAAATCGACGGGTGGGGCTGTGCGAGTTCGGGCGGGTCTGCGTCAACGATCGGCGCGGCAAGCGGATCGACCGCTTCTTCGCGTCCAATGCGTTGCAGGCCGACCGCTACCTCGGGCATCCCTATTTCGAGGTTCGGACGCTGGCGGCGAAATACGCCAGCCTCTTCCGGCTGCCGGCGCTGATCGGCGATCCGGAGCCCGACGTCCGCGCCATGGTGGCGCTTCGGCTGCCCAAGGTTCGGGTTCGCGGCTTCGTCCGCGATCCCGACCGGCGGGTGCGGATGACGGTGGCGCGGCGCCTCGACGGCGAGGATCTGGTGCCGCTGCTCGAGGACGCCGACTACGGGGTGCGGCTGGCGGCGGCGCGCAAGGCGGCGCCGGGTCTCCTGGTTCGGGTGATGCACGATCCGGACGCCGACATCCGCCGCGAGGCGGCGCGGCGCATCGACGATCCTCTCCTCGACGCCATGGCCGGCGACCTCGATCCGACGGTCCGGCTGGTGGTGGCGGAACGGATCCGGCCGGAGCACCTGGTGCTCTTGGCCCGCGACGAGGATCTCAGGGTCCGCTTCACGGTGGTGGAACGGATCGCGGTCGAGGAGCTTCACCGCTTCGTCGACGACCCGGAAGAGGTGGTGCGCGAGGTGGCGCGCCAAAGGCTCGAAGGCCGAGGAGGCTCGTGATGGGACTGGCACGCGAGGAAGAGGTCGAGATCCGCAAACCGCCGGTGTTCAAGCCGGGCGAACGGGTGCGCGCCAAGCGGCTGGTGAAGAACGACGGCACCTATCCGCGCAAGGAGATCGGCGAGCCGCTCGTCCTCAAGGGCGACACCGGCTACGTCCGCGACATCGGGACCTTCCTGCAGATGTTCTACATCTACGCGGTCGAGTGGACCGAGCGCGGCACCATCGTCGGCATGCGCGGCAAGGAACTGATCTCGATCGACAAGGAACTGGCGGAGGCCAAGGCCGCGGCCGAGGCCGCCGGGCTCGGCGAGGGCGAGGCGATCGCCGCCGAGTGAGGTTCCGCTCGTCGAGAGGCGAGATCCCATCCGCTCGCCGCGCTCGATCGAGCGGGGCGGGCTCCAGGCCGGCGGAGCCCACCCGCGGCGGCCCAAATCCGGAAGGTGCCCACACCGATGAAGATCATGATCCGCAACACGCCCAAGGGCCTCTCGGCCTATCTCCCCAAGAAGGATCTCGAGGAACCGATCGTCGAGGTCGAGAAGGAGGGGATGTGGGGCGGCACCATCAAGATCAAGAACGGCTGGGTCTTCGACCTGCCGGAGATGCCGGCCGACACCAAGCTGCCGATCACCGTCAACGCGCGGAAGCTCGGCGACGAGGAGTGAGGGGGCATTCGCGGTTTCGCGACGGGTCTTCGCCGTGGCGCACCCTTCTCTCTCGTGGAGGATCCGGAGCAATCCGGCCCTGGTGCCGACGGTTCGAGGGCGCTGCGTCATGTCGGTGCGCGATGGTTCGAGACGCGCTCGTGCCCGAGCGCTCCTCACCATGAGGCGCTCGTAATTGTTCGGAAGTTTGGAAGGCGCCTCATGGTGAGGAGGGTCGAAGGCCCGTCTCGAACCATCGCGCACGGAAGTCGATGAAGGGTTTCCCGACGCGCCGCGCGGCGCCGAGGGTCTGTCGAGTTCCGGCCGCAGGCCGTCTTCCCCTCTCCCACGAGGGGGAGAAGGGGCGGGGGCGAGGCCGGTTGCCCGTCATCAGCGGTCGCCGAGGGTGGCCGAACTCTGGAATTCATGCGCCGCTCGGCGCCGAACACGTCCGACGAGGAGCACACCGATGACGACGCTCGCGACCCGCACCACCCCGACCATTCTCGAAGGCGCGGAGGCCGAGGCGAAGCTCGCCGAGGTGCGCGCGCTGCTCCTCGCCGACCGGCTGGCGCCCTTCCTCGGGCCGGAGACGATCGGCGTCGACAAGGGCGGCGTGTCGGTGCCGACGTTGCCGGAGGACGTCGCCGCCGCCCTCCACGCCAAGGCGCCGGCGCCGTCCAAGATCCGCACCTCGATGTGGGGGGTGGCGCAGTTCATCGAACAGCGGCGCCATCGCAAGACGCTGATCGCCTATATGGCGGAAATCTTCGGCGCGCCGGTCGCGCCGTCGCCGCTGGTGTCGTGGATCGCCGGGCTGCCGCTGTCGCTGGTGGTCGACACCTGGTACGACGGCGCCTTCCGCGCCGCGCTCACCGCCGCCGGCCGCACCGACTACGTCGAGATCCAGGGGGTGACGCGGGCCGGCGAGAGCCGCGACATCTGGACCAAGGCCTATGATCCGGCGGGCGTGGAAGTGTTGCCCGAGGCGGCGGAGAGCGCTCGGACGGTGCTCTACAAGCCGCATGGCGGCATCACCCCGGCGAAGAACTTCCTGATCGCCGATTCGGACTATGTCGAGGTTCTGACCGAGATCGACATCCAATCGCCGATTCCGGCGGTGGTGAAGGATCTGCGCACGACGCGCGGCTTCCTCTATCTCGGCTGTCGGTTCCACGACCAGATGCTGCGCATCTACGCCAAGCAGATCACCAAACGCTCCACCGGGCCGCATTTCGCGGTCGTCGAGGTGGCGCGGATGACCAAGAACGAGCTGAAATTCTTCGCCGATCAGGAGGTCACGGTGCTCGACCTGCCGCTCGCCCGGGCGGCCGCCTGCCTGATCGGCTGAGACCGGACCGGGGTTCGCGGCGACGAAATCGGCCCTGCGTGCCGTCGCGCAGGGCCGAAATGTGCTAGAGGGACTGGAGAATGCCCGAATTGCCGGGTATGGGTTGCTCATGAAAAACGTCGACAGCTTCGCGGAACGCCGCAAGACCGCCCAGGCCGCCAAGGCCGCCCTTCTCGAAAAGTTCAAGACTCGTCCGGCCGACGACGATCCGGCGGTGCTCGCCCGCGCCGAACAGCGCCGGGCGGTCGAGGAAGCCCGCGCGCTCGCCGCCGAGAAGCGGGCCCGCGAAGCCGCCGAGCAGCGCGAGGCCGAAGAGGCCGCGGTCGCCGCCAAGGCGCTCGAGGACGAAGCCGCCCGTCTCGCCCGCATCGCCGCCGAGGAAGCGGAAGCGGCCGATCGCAAGGCGCAGCGCGACGCCCGCTACGCCGCCCGCAAGCAGCGCAAGCAGGGCTGATCGCCCTTTCCCTCGCATGAGACGTCGTCACCCGGCCGCATCCCGTCCGGGTGCGTCCGCGCGCGCCTGTGGACGCTCCTCGGAGCGGGCAGGGCCAGCGGGGGCGGGCCACCGACGCCGAAATCCCCGGCGCGGGCGGCACCAGGGTCTCCTCGGTCGAATGTGACCCTCCGGCGCGTCAGGCGTCGGCGGGCATCGGCTGGCCGGCGTCGTGGGCGGCGATCCACTTCTCCAACTCGCGGACGTGGCCCTCCTCCTCCTCGACGAACTCCTTGGCGAGCGCCCGGATCTCCGGGTCGTCGGTGGTGGCGAGCACGTGAGCGTAGAAGCCGAGGCCGGCGTTCTCCGCCTCGAGCGCGATGTGGAGCGCCTCGTCGCGGGCGATGAAGGGATCGGCGCCCCAGATCGCGGCGCGCTCCGGGCTCTCGCCCTGCGGCCAGTGGAAGTCGTTCGGGCCCATCTCGGGGATCTCGCGGAAGCCGGCCCGCGCCTTGGCGTCGCCCATGTGCAGGGCGGAGTAGTCCGACAGGCGGCGGAAGAGCTTGGCGACCTCGCGGTTGCCGTAGGTCGCCATGCTGTCGGCGAGTTCGCCGAAGCGCAGCATGGCCTCCTCCTCGAGCTTGATGGCATAGGCCAGGAATTCCTCGACGTTCTTCATCGATCGTCTCCCAATGCGAGCGAGGCGGGCGAGGGATGTGCCACGCCCCCCGG
>JAFHCF010000180.1:0-5857 GCA_048497495.1 Prosthecomicrobium sp. | reverse complement strand
GAGACCTTCGCCCGCGGCCAGGAGCGTTTCGGCAAGCCGTCGAACCCGACCTTCATGTTGGCGCCCAACGAACTCCTCGCGCCCGCCGTCCTCGGCGACCTGGTGGTGGTCGGCTACGAGCAGGGCGAACTGGCGGCCGAGTTCACCGTCACCCGCGCCCCGAAGATCGTCCAGCGCCTCGCCGCCGTCGGCCCGAAGCACCCCTGGGCCTTCGACCGGCCCCGCCGCATCGGCGGTTGACCGCTCGACCGCTCCCCGCCGATCGATCCTCTCGCTTCTTTTCCGCCATGTTCTCGGGCGATGTCTTCGAGGTCTCGAAGCCGCCGCTTCCTCGTGTCGCCGCGATCGTCGGCCGACGCTGGAATATCGTGCAAGCCTCGACGGAATGAGCCATTCTTCGGCCGACCTCGATTCGTATCGATCGTGCTTCCGGGATCGATGAAACGCGAAAGGTGTGCGATGTCCCGCATGACCGCCAAGATGAGCGCCGCCGCTCTGCTCGCCCTCGGTGCCCTCGTCGTCCAACCCGCCGTCGGACGAGCGCAGGACCAGACCGCGCCGAAGCCACCCGAGACGCCGGCCGCCACCGCGCCGGCGCCGGCGGCGCCCACGCCGGCGGTCACGCCGGCCGAACCCAAACCCACGGCGGTCACGCCGGCCGAGGCTTCCCCCACGGCGGCGGCACCGGCCGAGGCCGCGCCCGCGGCTGCCGCGCCGGAGGCGCCGAAGCCTACCGAAGCGCCGAAGGCCGCCGTACCGGCCGCGCCCGCCGCACCCGAGCCCGCCAAGGCCGAGCCCGCTGCTCCGGCCGCGCCGGCCCAGGCTCCCACCCCGGCGCCGGCCACCGCCACTCCGGCCGCGCCGGCACCCGCCCCGGCTACCGCCGCGCCGTCGACCCCCACCGCGCCGCCGGCCGCGACCGCCCCGGCCGAGGACAAGGCCGCCGCCCCCGAACTCCTCCCCGAGGAAGTCGAACTGGCGGAACGCCCGGTGCTCTCGGTCTCCGGCCAAGGCAACTGGGAGGAGGCGGAGGACAAGCTCGGCACCGCCTTCGAGACCCTCGCCATCGCCGCCAAGAAGTCGGGAGTGAAGCCGGACGGCGCCCCCCTGGTGCAATATGTCGAGAGTGACGACTCCGGCTTCTCCTTCGTCGTCATGCTGCCCATCGACAAGCCGGCGAAGGCCGCCAAGCTGCCCAAGAGCGTCAAGGCGGACGTCTCGCCCTCCGGGCCGGCGCTGCGTTTCTCCCCGTCGTCGACCGCCGAGGACCTCGAGGAGGTCTATGCCCGCATCGACGACTACATCGTCGCCAACGGCCTGACCCTCACCACCATGGTCGAGGAATACGGCGAGGACGCCATCGCCTCGCCGGAAGACCGGGTGGTGGTCGACATCTACGTCTTCGTCGAGTGATCGATCGAACGGCGTCGCCGAAATCGCTTCGAGGGCGGGTGAAGATTGACTCTTCGCCCGCCCTCGCCTATTGAACCGGCTCTCTCGCCGACTTCGTCGTCGACCTCCCGCCGACCGGGGCATCGAATAAGCCCCCGGAGGCACACGTCCGCCAGCGCGTCGCGCCCGCGGGCGCGTTTTTGTTTGGGTGGGTCGCGTCGCGGTTCGAGCGGGTGGACGAGCAACGGACCGAGCACGACCCATGTTCGAGAACCTTTCGGAACGCCTGTCCGGGATCCTGGACAAGCTCACCCGCCGCGGCGCCCTCTCCGAGGCCGACGTCGGCGAGGCCATGCGCGAGGTTCGCCGCGCCCTGATCGAGGCCGACGTCGCCCTCGACGTGGTCAAGTCCTTCACCGACAAGGTGCGCAATCGCGCCGTCGGCCACGAGGTCCTGCGCTCGATCACCCCCGGCCAGCAGGTCGTCAAGATCGTCCACGACGTCCTGGTCGAGACCCTGGGCTCGACCGCCAAGCCGATCGATCTCGACGCGCCGGCCCCGGTCACCATCATGATGGTCGGCCTCCAGGGCTCGGGTAAGACCACCACCACCGCCAAGATCGGCAAGCGTCTCACCGAGCGCCACAAGGCCAAGACCCTGCTCGCCTCGCTCGACACCCGCCGTCCGGCGGCGCAGGAGCAGTTGCGCGTCCTCGGCGAACAGGTCGGCGTCGACACGCTGCCGATCGTCGTCGGCCAGACCCCGACCCAGATCGCCGAGCGCGCCCACATGGCCGCCCGTCTCGGCGGCTACGACGTGGTCATCCTCGACACCGCCGGCCGCGTCCACATCGACGAGCCCTTGATGCTCGAGATGGCCGAGATCAAGAAGATCTCCAAGCCGCACGAGATCCTGCTGGTCGCCGACGCCCTGACCGGCCAGGACGCGGTCAATCTCGCCCGCTCCTTCGACGAGCGCGTCGGCATCACCGGCATCGTGCTCACCCGCATGGACGGCGACGGCCGCGGCGGCGCGGCGCTCTCGATGCGCGCCGTCACCGGCAAGCCGATCAAACTGGTCGGCGTCGGCGAAAAGGCCGATGCGCTCGAGGACTTCGATCCCGGCCGTATCGCCGGCCGCATCCTCGGCATGGGCGACATCGTCGCCCTGGTCGAGAAGGCGGCGCAGGAGTTCGACATGAAGAAGGCGGCCGACATGGCCGCCAAGATGAAGAAGGGTCAGTTCGACCTCGACGATCTCGCCGATCAGCTGTCGCAGATGAAGAAGCTCGGCGGCATGAAGGGCATCATGGGGATGCTGCCCGGCATGGGCAAGATGAAGGGCCAGCTCGACGGCTTCGACGAGAAGGTCTTCGATCGCCAGATCGCCATCGTCCGTTCGATGACGCCCAAGGAGCGCCGCAAGCCGGAACTCCTCGCCGCCTCGCGCAAGCGCCGCGTCGCCGCCGGCTCCGGCACCCGCGTCGAGGACATCAACAAGCTCCTCAAGATGCATCGCCAGATGGCCGACATGATGAAGGCCATGGGCAAGAAGAAGGGCGGCCTGTTCGGCGGCCTCGGTTCGATGCTCGGCGGCGGCATGCCGCAGATGGATCCGGCCGAACTGGAAGCCATGGCCAAGTCGGGCCAGCTGCCCGGCGGCATGGGTGGCCTCGGCGGCCTCGGGGGAATGGGCGGCGGCATGCCGACCCTGCCCAAGGGCATGCAGCTCCCCGGCATGGGAATGCCGAAGGGCCCGCTGCCCCCCGGCTTCAGGAAGAAGTGAATTCTCGCCCCCGCCCCGAGAGCCGCGTCGCGCGGGCTCGGATGGTGGGAGCGAGTTGGAAGTCCCGGAATTCCCGAGGGTTCGCCCTCGACCAGTGACCCGAGGGCCCGCCCTCGACTCTCGATACGTCCAACGAAAGGAAGAGCCATGTCGCTCAAGATCCGTCTCGCCCGTGGTGGCTCCAAGAAGCGCCCGTTCTATCGCCTGGTGATCGCCGACGCCCGCTCCCCGCGCGACGGCCGCTTCATCGAGAAGGTCGGCACCTACAACCCGATGCTCGCCAAGGACTCGGCCGACCGCATCGTGCTGGAGACCGAGCGTCTCACCCATTGGCTCTCCGTCGGCGCCCAGCCGACCGACCGCGTCGCCCGTTTCCTCGACGCCGCCGGCCTGATGAAGCGTGAGGCCCGTTCCAACCCGAAGCAGGGCGAGCCCGGCAAGAAGGCCCAGGAGCGCGCCGCCGAGAAGGCCAAGAAGGCCGAGGATCTCGCCGCCGCCACGGCCGAGTGATCGAAGCGGACGACGGCGAGAGGCGAAGCGTCATGAGCGATGAACCGATCCTGATCGGCCACGTCGGCGCCGCCCACGGCATTCGCGGCGAGGTGAGGGTCAAGTCCTTCACCGATCCCGTCGAGACGATCGCCGACTACGGACCGCTCGACGCCGGCGACGGCTTGCGGCTGACGATCGAACGGATGCGCGACCAGGGCACCATGCTGGTGGTCAAGTTCCGCGAGATCGCCGACCGCACCGCCGCCGAGAAGCTCAACGGCCGCGATCTCTTCGTCGACCGCTCGGTGCTGCCCGAGACGGGGGACGAGGAGACCTTCTACCACGCCGACCTGGTCGGGCTCGACGTGGTCGACACGAGCGGCGATCTCTACGGCCATGTGGTCGCCGTGCCGAACTTCGGCGCCGGCGACCTCCTGGAGATCCGCCCGGTCGACGGTACCTCCTTCTTCCTTCCCTTCACCCGGGCCCTGGTGCCGGTGGTGGATGTGAAGGGCGGACGGGTGGTGATCGATCCGCCGGAGGGTCTCTTGCGCGAGGAAGCGCCCGAGCCGGGCGAGGACGGCGCCGAGGGAGCGGGGACGTGACCGGCTTCGAGGCCACCGTCCTCACTCTCTACCCCGAGATGTTCCCGGGACCCCTCGGGGTCTCGCTCTCGGGCAAGGCGCTGGAAAAGGGCCTGTGGTCGCTCGACACGGTGCAGATCCGCGACTTCGCGGAAGACAGGCACCGCTCGGTCGACGACACGCCCGCCGGCGGCGGACCGGGCATGGTGTTGCGCGCCGACGTGGTCGCCAAGGCGATCGACGCGGTGGCGGCGCGAGACCCGGACGATTGCCGTCCCCGGCTCCTGATGAGCCCCAGGGGGCGGCCGCTCACCCAGGAGTTCGTTCGCGAACTGGCGGGAGGGCCGGGCGTGGTGATCCTGTGCGGGCGCTTCGAGGGCGTCGACGAGCGGGTGATCGAGGGCCGCGGGCTGATCGAGGTGTCGATCGGCGACTACGTCCTCTCCGGCGGCGAGATCGCCGCCATGGTGCTCCTCGACGCGGTCGTCAGGCTGCGCGACGGGGTGATGGGAAAGATCGAGTCCGGCTCGGAGGAGAGCTTCGAGGCCGGGCTCCTGGAATATCCGCACTATACCCGACCGCAGGTCTGGGAGGGGCGGACGATCCCCGAGGTGCTGACCTCGGGTGACCATGCGGCGATCGCGCGTTGGAAGCGCGCGGCGGCCGAGCGGATCACCCGGGAGCGGCGTCCGGATCTCTGGAACCTCCTCGGACCCCTCGGGGGACGCGGAAAATAACGAATCGCCCGCCGCTTCCGCCCCCAGATCGACGACGGGGGCATGACAAGCAGCGAGACATCGAGTATAGGCAACGCCAACTTCTGAACAGGTGACGACCCATGAACATCATCGAACAGCTCGAGCAGGAGCAGGCCGCGGCCATCGCCGAGAAGCGCCAGCTCCCCGATTTCGCCCCCGGCGACACCGTCCGCGTCAACGTCCGCGTCGTGGAAGGCACCCGCACCCGTGTGCAGGCCTACGAAGGCGTCTGCATCGGCCGCGCCGGTTCGGGCCTCAACGAGAGCTTCACCGTCCGCAAGATCTCCTACGGCGAAGGCGTCGAGCGCGTCTTCCCCTGCTGCACCCCGCTGATCGAGTCGGTCGTGGTGGTCCGTCGCGGCAAGGTGCGTCGCGCCAAGCTCTACTACCTGCGCGGCCTCACCGGTAAGGCGGCCCGCATCGTCGAGAAGAAGCAGGACCGCAAGGTCGTCGCCGCCGCCGAGTGATCGGTCGAGCGCGACGTCTTCGAGACCTCTGAGAGGCCGGGAGCGATCCCGGCCTTTCGTCGTCGGCGACGATCGACGCGGCATGGATCGAAGCGGCGCGCCGGCGATGGCGCGGTCGCGGTCGTCGAGATCGTTCCCGACGCCCGCGCCGCCGTCCTGTCGCCCATCGGTCCGAGCGCGCCGTCCCGAGGGGTGGGCGCGCCCGCCCTCAGTTGAACAGCTTGAAGCGCTTCTTCGGCGCCGGCTCCAGGCCTTCGGTGCCGGGATCGTCGGGCGGCGGCGGGATCACCACCTCGGCGGTCGGCTTGACGCCGTTGACCTGAGCCGTCGGCACCGTCGATCCGGCGACCGGCACCGCCGGCGCCGGGCTCGCGGCGG
>JAFHCF010000179.1:0-3044 GCA_048497495.1 Prosthecomicrobium sp. | reverse complement strand
GGGTCGCGCCGTCGTGATCGGGCGAGGGCTTGGCGGCATCGATGCGATCGGTTAATGAGTAATCACTTACTAAGTTACAGCGCCTCCCGAGGAGGGCATCGATGCGCAAGACCGCCGAGGTACGTCGCCGGGAGATCGTCGCGACCGTGCTGCGGCTGGCGGTCGAGGTCGGCCCGGATCGGCTGACCACCCAGGCGGTGGCCAAGGCGGTGGGCATCACCCAGCCGGCGATCTTCGGCCACTTCCCCAGCCGCAACGCCCTCTGGCTCGAGGTGGCGCGCAGCATCGCGACGCGGATGCGGGGCTGTTGGAACGACGTTCCCGGCCCCACCGAGGATCCGCTCGACGACGTCCGCCATCTGGCGATCGCCCAGATGGGGGTGATCGCCGACGAGCCGTCGATCCTGGCGATCGTCTTCTCGCACGAACTGCGGGTCGCCAATCCGGAACTCGTCGCGGTGTTCCGTGGCCTGATGGGCGATCTCGTCGGCCGTTTCCACGCGCGTTTCGCGGCCCTCGAAGGGCGCCTCGTCCCGGCGCCGGGCGACGCGGCATTGCTGGTCCTCGGCCTCCTGCAGGGGTTGGCGCTGCGCTGGTCGCTGGCGGGGCGCGGTTTCGATCTCGTCGCCGAGGGCGAGCGCCTGCTCGAGCTTCAACTCGCCGGGCTCGTCCGGCCCGACGTCTCGCCGCCCCGCCCGCTCCCCGCCTCCCGTCCGCACCTCGGAGACCGCGCATGAACCGCGCCACCAAGATCGCCCTCCTCGTCGCCGGCCTCCTCGCCGCCGGCATCGGTGGACGCGCCTTCCTCGTCTCCCGCCCCCTGAGCATCGAGGTGGCGGCGCCGGCGCGGGACGTCGCCGTCCGCGTCTTCGGCCTCGGCACCCAGGAGGCACGCATCTCCTCGCGCCTCGGCTTCGAGACCTCGGCGGCGTTGGTCGAGGTCCACGCGGATCACGGCGATCGGGTGAAGCGCGGCGACCTCCTGGCGACGCTCCAGGACGGCGAAGCGCGGGCGCGGGCCGAGAAGTCGCGCGCCGGGGTCGCGGCGGCGCGATCGGCGCTCGCCAAGGCCGAGGCGCTGGCCGAGCGGGCTCGGCTGATCGCCCGCCAGAAGGGCCAGATCAACGACCGCCGCCAGTCGCTGGTCGAGCGGCGCACCGTGTCGGTGGAGACCGCCGAACAGGCCGAGATCGACGCCCGCGTCGCCGAGGCCGACCAGTCGATCGCCGAACGCGACATCGAGGTCGCCCGGGTCAATCTCCAGACCGCCGAGGCGCAGTTGCAGCTCGACGAGGTGTTGCTCGAGCGCCACCGGCTGACCGCCCCCTTCGCCGGCGTGGTGATCGCGCGGCTGCGCGAACTCGGCGCGGTGATGAGCCCCGGCGAGGCGCTGTTCACCCTGGTCGACCCGGCGACGGTGTGGATCCAGGCCTTCGTCGACGAGGCGCGCGCCGGCGACCTCGCCGTCGGCCAGCCGGCCGAGGTGCGGCTCCGGTCACGGCCCGACGAGACCTACGTCGGCGCGGTCGCCCGCGTCGGGCTGGAGAACGACCGGGTGAGCGAGGAGCGCCGGCTCTTCGTCGAGTGCCGCGACTGTCCGGCCGAGTTCCATCTCGGCGAACAGGCCGAGGTGGTGGTCACCACCCGCCGGCTGGCGAGCGCCCTGGTGGTGCCGGAGACCGCGATCCGCATGACCGGCCCGGCCGACGGCGTGGTGTGGATCGTCGCCGACGGCCGCCTCCGCGAGGCGAAGGTGCGGCTCGGCGCGCGTCTGCTCGATGGCCGCGCCGAGATCGTCGATGGTGTGCCCGAGGGCGCGCGGGTCGCCGCCGTGCTGCCGACGAGCGGCCTCGTCGAGGGACGGGCGGCGCGCATCGTCGAACCGGCGAGCGCGAACGCCGGCGCCGGCTCGAGCACGGAGGTGGCGAAATGAACCTGGCGCTCCGCGACATCCGCCACAACCTCGGTCGTTTCCTCCTGACCTCGATCGGTCTCGGCCTGCTGCTCGGCGTCGTCCTGTCGATGATCGCCATCTATCGCGGCCTCGTCGCCGACGCGCTGACCCTCGCCCGCTCGCCCGGCGCCGATCTGTGGGTGGTGGAGACGGGAACCCGGGGGCCCTTCGCCGAGGGTTCGCGCATTCCCGGCGACACCCGCGAGGCCGTCGCCCGCCTCACCGGGGTCACCGCCGCCGGCTCGATCACCTTCCAGTCGCTGGAGGCCAGCCATCGCGGCCGCAAACTGCGGCTCCAGGTCGCCGGTTTCGAGCCCGGCCGGATCGGCGGCCCGGCGGCGCTGATCGAAGGCCGCGACGTGGCGCGCCGTTTCGAACTGGTCGCCGACGTCAAGACCGGGCTTTCCGTCGGCGAGCGCATCGGGCTCGGCGGCGATCCCTTCACCGTGGTCGGGCTGACGCGCGGCGCCGTCTCCTCGGGCGGCGACGCGGTGGTGTGGATGTCGCTGCGCGACAGTCAGGTGCTGCAGTTCCGGCTCGCCCCGGCGCCGGCGCGGCGGGAGGCGGCGCGCGGGTCCGCGGCGAGTGGCGCGCCCGACACCGTCAACGCGGTCCTGGCGCGGGTGACGCCGTCGGTGTCGGCGGCAAGCGTCGCGGAAGCCGCGCGCCGCTGGAAGCATCTCGCGGCGATGACCCAGGACGAGCAGGAGACCATCCTCACCCGATCGGTGGTGGAGAAGGCGCGCCAGCAGATCGGCCTCTTCACCACGGTGCTCCTGACCGTCTCCACCGTGATCATCGCCCTGATCATCTACACCATGACGATGGACAAGATGCGCGAGATCGCCACGCTCAAGCTGATCGGCGCGCCCGACCGGCGCATCGTCGGGCTGATCGTCCAGCAGGCCTTGGCCCTCGGCATCTTCGGCTTCTCGATCGGCGCGGCGCTGATCGCCTCGATCAAGGATTACTTTCCCCGGCGGGTACTGATGCAGCCGGAGGACGCCCTGGCGCTGGCCGCCATCGTGCTGGTGGTCTGCGTCGTGGCGAGCGGCCTCGGCGTCCGGCTGGCGCTGAAGGTCGATCCGGC
>JAFHCF010000178.1:0-26460 GCA_048497495.1 Prosthecomicrobium sp. | reverse complement strand
TGATTTCTTCGGCGCGTCGAAGATTTCCGACCGAATTCGGGGTCTTGCGCCCGCCTCGGCAGGGGAGCGAGGCGCTTGGAACGTCGAAACCCGGCCGGATCGCGCCCGCGCCGTGGGCGTCGCCGCCTCGAATCGGAGGCCGTGACGCGCGAAAGGGCGGCCCGAGGGCCGCCCTGTCCGATGAAAGCCGATGGACGGTGTTTCAATGAATGCCGCGAGCGGCTTCCTCGATCCGCGAACGGACGAGGCCGATGTCGCAGAGCTGGCGGTCGTCGAGGGCCGAAAGCTCACGAACGGCGCGGCGGTAGCTGCGAAAACGCTCGAGCGAGGAGCGAACCTGATTGGCGATCGTAGTGATAGACATGACCTGCACCCCGGAGACCCTCTCGGCCTCCCCTGTTCCACACGCCGTCGCCGAACTTTCGGCGGCCTCCCGTGCGCTTCGATGCTCATCAGATAGACAGAGATCTGCCTATTTTGAAGGCGCTTTAAACGTCCCCTGCCATGCAATTCACGCATGACTACAAATGGATCGGTTAACCCTTCGTCAATCTAGCCGGCGCCGGGAAAGATCTGATTTCCTCGCCATTGCCGCAGTTTTCCCGATGCTGCGGCGAAGGCCCGCGATCGTGGCGGAATCTCGGCGGAGATACGTCAGCCATGCGGCGAGCGCGGAGCGGCGGGATTTTCGCCGTCCCGCGTCATTTCCGC
Source organism: Prosthecomicrobium sp. (assembly GCA_048497495.1). GTDB lineage: Bacteria > Pseudomonadota > Alphaproteobacteria > Rhizobiales > Ancalomicrobiaceae > JAFHCF01. Next base: position 25,749 of record JAFHCF010000178.1, on the reverse strand, counting down.
ACTGCGACCTCAATGGGCAGACACCATCGCCGGCGCGGCGACGCCGTCGTCGAGGGCGACCCAGCGATTGGGATCCTCCTGCGACTGGCGCTTGACGAAGCGATAGCCGGTGCGGACCCAGGCGCGGACGTCGTCGCGCATGTTGTCGAGGACGAAGTCGCCGTGGTCGCTCTTGACGGTGAGGACCGCGTGGCCGTCACCGTTGCCGTCGATGACCACGGTGACGAGCAGGGCCTGGCGCGGGAAGCCGCGCTCCATCAGGACCTTGCGCTTGAGCAGGACATAGTCCTCGCAATCGCCGCGGCCGTCGGTCGGGAAATCCCAGCGATCGGCGACGCCCCAATGGTCCATGTCGGTCACCGGGTCGATCGCGGCGTTGATCGAGCGATTGACCTCGACCATCACGTTCCAGGTGTTGCCGTCGAGGCGAACCTCCTGCGAACGGGCCTTGGCCACGGTGCAGTTCTGGCCCTGACGCCGGCAGAAGTCGACCCACCCCCATACCGGGCGCGCATCGCCGACCGGCAAGGCATTGGTGGTTTCGGGAAGGCGGGCCACGACAAGCCCCGCCTTCGGCCTCGGTAGCTGTTGAACCTGAGCATACACCTCGGTCGAGATCATGACCGACGCAGCCAGAACGACAAATCCCCAGATGTTTTTCTTCATCATCTCGAAGTCACCCCACGTCCAGTGAAGCGAACCTCGCACATTCGAATTATATCCGCGTCAAATGTTGTGGTCGATTTTCTTCAGTGAGTTAAATACAATTTTTATACTCATTTATCGGAGATTTATACATTAGATCGAATTTACGTGGGTCGCCGCAAGACTCTGGAAACCATGGCGATCACAGAATGGCGGAAAGCCGGGGCGAGACCTGCCGCCGACGACGTGATCGAGCCCGTCGCGGGCGGTTCGCGGTCGAGGACGGGGGTGCGACGGGCTCTCGACCGAATTCATGGGCGATCGGACTTTTTCAACATGGCTATGGCGTGCACCAACGGTCTCGACACCGGCTTCGCGAAGCTCGACGGTTTCCAGGTGGCCACCCTCGGCGTGGTCCAGGGCATCACCGAGCTCCTGCCGATCTCCTCGACGGCGCACATGCGCATCGTGCCGACCCTCCTGGGCTGGCCCGATCCCGGCTCGGCCTTTTCGGCGGCGATGCAACTCGCCGCCCTCTTCGCGGTGGTCACCTACTTCTGGCGCGACATCGCCGGGCTGATCGCCGGCACCTACAAGGCGATCGACACGGGGGACTATCGTTCGCACCAGTTCCGCATCGCCGTGGGCATCGTCATCGCCACCATTCCGATCGTCGTCGGCGGAGTGCTCCTGAGGAAGCAGCTCAACGCCTGTGACTCGCCCTTGCGCGAATTGTGGGTGATCGGGGCGGCCAGCGTCGCCATGGCGGTGCTCTTGGCGCTCGCCGAACTGGTGTGCAAGCACAAGCGGTCCTACGAGGAGATCCGCCTGCGCGACGCGGTGGTGGTCGGCCTCGCCCAGGTGGGGGCGCTGATTCCGGGCGTGTCGCGGTCGGGCTCGACGCTGACGGCGGCGATGTTCATGAACCTCAAGCGCGAGGACGCGGCGCGCTTCTCCTTCCTTCTCGGCCTGCCGGCGATCACCGGCGCAGGCGTCGCGGAACTGCTCGAGCTGCGCCACGCCGGGCTCGATGCCCAGGGCTGGGAAGTGCTCGGCATCGGGCTCGCCACCGCCTCGGTCGCCGCCTTCGTCGCCATCTGGACGCTGATGCGGGTGTTGGAGCGGTTCTCCTCCTGGCCCTTCGTGATCTACCGGGCGCTGATGGGGGCGTTCCTACTCCTCGTCGTGTGGCTCGACGTCTTGGCGTGACGACGCGGGGCCGAGGCCCTCGGGACGCGGGGCGGCATGGTTCGCGGCGGCGAGATCGAACGATTCCTTCGAGCGATCTCAGGCGACCGGCGCGGCCTTGCGCGCCGCCGCCCGCCTCGGCGCGGGCTTCGCCGCCGGCGCCGGCTCGGCCGCGACCACCGCGCCGCGGGCATGGCGGCGGATGAAGTCGGCGATGCGCGGCTGGATGTTGGCGCGGAACCTCGAGCCGTTGAAGACGCCGTAGTGGCCGACGCCGGGCTGGACGTAGTCCTGGCGCATGTCGGGGGCGAGGTTGGCGCACAGGGCGTGCGCCGCCTGGGTCTGGCCCGGCCCGGTGATGTCGTCGAGTTCGCCCTCGACGGTGAAGAGCGCGGTGTCGCGGATCGCCGACGGATCGACCGGCCTGCCGCGATGGGTCATCGTGCCCTCGGGCAGGGCGTGTTTCAGGAACACCGTCTCGATGGTCTGGAGATAGAACTCCTTGGTGAGATCCATCACCGCCAGATACTCGTCGTAGAAGTCGCGATGCTTTTCGGCCGAGTCGCCGTCGCCCGTGATCAGGTGCTGGTAGAAGTCCTTGTGGGCGTCGACATGGCGGTCGAGGTTCATCGACATGAAGCCGCCGAGCTGGAGGAAGCCCGGGTAGACCTCGCGCATGACGCCGGGATTGGGGAAGGGCACGCGCATGATGACGCTGCGCTCGAACCATTCCAGGCCTTTGTCGTGGGCCAACTTGTTGACGACGGTGGGCGAGATGCGGGTGTCGATCGGTCCGCCCATCAGCGTCATCGAGGCCGGCGATAGCGGGTCTCCGGCTTCTGCCATGACCGCGACGGCGGCCAGAACCGGCACCGAGGGCTGGCACACCGCGACGATGTTCACCCCTTCGCCGAGGTGATGGATCATCTCGACGATATAGTCGACATAGTCCTCGAGATCGAAGGAGCCCTCGGTCACCGGCACCATGCGGGCGTCGATCCAGTCGGTGATGTGGACCTCGTGGGCCGGCATCATCGCCTCGACGGTGCCGCGCAGCAGCGTGGCATAGTGGCCCGACATCGGCGCGACGATCAGCACCTTGGGATCGCGCGGGCGACCGGCGGGCAGTTCGCGCTCGAAATGGAGGAGACGGCAGAAGGGCTTCTGCCACACCACCTTCTCGACGACCGGCACGTCCCGGCCGTCGACGACCGTCGACGGCAGATCGAACTCGGGCTTGCCGTAACGCCGGGTGGTGCGTTCGAGCACCTCGAAGGACGCCGCCATCGAACGGCCCATCGCGGTCTGGGCGAAGGGATTGAAGGGATTGCGCAAGGCCATGTGGCCCATTTCCGCGACCACCCGCAGCGGTCTCATGGCGGCGTGGTTCAGTTCATAGAGCTGATAGAACATGACGCCTCGATTTCCGATCTTCCGGCCTGCCGGCATTTCAATCGATTACTGTCACCCTTTTTCGCCACAGGCCAAGGGCGGATCCGTCGTCAATTCGTCGTAGCCGCCGAACCTCGGCGAATTCAACATGAAATTCCTTGCCCGCATGAAGGAACTGGCGCCCGTCGCCGGTCTCATTCGCCCTGCTGGAGGAGCGAGCCGGCGCGGCGGGCGGCGGCGAGGAGCCGGTAGAAGGCGAAGACGGCGGCGGCGAACCAGACGATGTTCATGGCGAAGGCGATCGCCATCAGATCGAGGCGGAAGGTGTGGGTGATGACGATCGCCCGCATGCCCTCGAAGACGTAGGTGGTCGGCAGGGCCCAGGCGAGGGGCTGCAGGAAGCCCGGCAGGGTGGCGACGGGGTAGTAGACGCAGGTGATCGGCATCAGCAGGAACATCAGCGACCAGGCGAGCGCCTCCGCGCCCATGCCCTGGCGCAAGAGGACACCGATGATGACGAGGCCGATGGACCAGCCGCAGATCACCAGATTGATGAAGAAGACGGCGAGCGGCAGGCCGAGGCCCCAGATGTTGTAGCCGAACAGGGGGATGGCGAGCAGCGTCACCGGCACCATGCCGATGGCGAGGCGGATGATCGAGATCACCATCAGCGAGACGATCAGTTCGGCCGGCTTCAAGGGGCTCATCAGGAGATTGCCGAGATTGCGCGACCACAGTTCCTCGAGGAAGGCGAAGGCGAAGCCCTGCTGGCTCCTGAGCAGGATGTCCCAGAGCAGCAGCCCGCCGACGAAGAGGCCGGCGGCATTGGCGAAGAAGCTCGAATTCTGCGCGATGTAGAGCTGGACGAAGCCCCAGGTCAGCATCTGCACCGTCGGCCAATAGATCAGCTCCACGGCGCGCGGCCAGGAGTTCGACAGGAGATACCAGTAGCGCAGCACCATGGCGCCGACGCGCGCCGGGGAGAAGCCGGTCTCGAACATGCCGTTCCTCATGCCTCCAGCTCCCGGGTCGCCGGGTCGCCGGGCACGGTGTCCGCCCCTTCCGCCCGGGTGCCGCGCGCCACGTCGAGGAAGACCTCCTCCAGCGTGTCGCGGCCGTAGCGGCGCACCAGATCGGCCGGGGCGCCGCGATCCTCGATGCGGCCCTTGGCGAGAATCACCACGTCGTCGCAGAGGCGCTCGACCTCGGGCATGTTGTGGGAGGCGAGCAGGATGGTCGCGCCGGTCGCCGCCCGATAGGTCTCGAGCCGGCCGCGCACCCAATCGGCGGTGTCGGGATCGAGGGAGGCGGTCGGCTCGTCGAGAAGCAGCACCTCGGGGGTGTTGAGAAGCGCCTTGGCGAGCGCCACCCGGGTCTTCTGACCGGCGGAGAGCTGGCCGGCCTTGCGGTCGAGGAAGGCGGAAAGGTCGAAGTCGGCGACCAGTTCGTCGATGCGGGCCTTCAGCCCTTCCACCCGGTAGAGCCGGCCGAAGACGGTGAGGTTCTGCCTCACCGTCAACCGATGCGGCATGTCGACGTAAGGGCTCTCGAAGTTCATCCGCTCGAGCAGGCGGGCGCGTTCGCCCGGCATGTCGTGGCCGAGAATGCGGACCGTGCCGCCGTCCGGCAGGATCAGGCCCATCAACATGCCGATGGTGGTGGTCTTGCCGGCGCCGTTGCCGCCGAGCAACCCCAGGACGCCGCCGCGCGCCATCTCGAAGGAGACGCCGTCGACGGCGCGGACGGCGCCGAAGGTCTTGACCAGATCGCGAACCTCGATGGCGAGGGTCGGGGCGGCGACCCAGGTCGGCGCGGGCATGGCGGGTTCCATCGTGGAGAGACGGGCGGGGACGAGGTGGGGCGGGTCGGACGGTTCGGCGTTGGCCCCGGTTCCCCGGTCGTTGTATAGCCAGACGGGCGGGCGCGCAAAAAGTTGGTTCGACGGATCGCGCGATCGTGAGGGCGGGGCGCGGCCTCGGCGAGGGAGAGTCGAGATGCTGGGTGTCATTTCGGACTTCGGGGGCTCGTCGATCCGCTCGTTGAAGCTCGACACGCTGGTCAAGCTGCGCTGGCTCGCCGTCGTCGGACAGAGCGCGGCGGTGTTGTTCGTCCGCTTCGGCCTCGATTTTCCGCTGCCGCTCGCCTCGTGTTTCGTGCTGATCGGCGCCTCGGTGGCGCTCAATCTCACCCTGCGATTCCAGTTCACCACCATCCACCGGCTCGATGGCATCCACGCGACGCTGCTGCTCGGCTACGACATCATCCAGCTCGCCGGCCTGCTCTATCTGACCGGCGGATTGGAGAACCCCTTCGCCTTTCTCCTGTTGGCGCCGGTGCTGGTCTCCTCGGCGTCGCTGCCGCCGCGCTCGACCGCGCTGCTCGGCGTGCTGGTGGCGGTGATGGTGACGGTGCTGGCGAGTTTCCACCTGCCGCTGCCCTGGGGCAAGGTCTCGCCGCCGTCGCTGCCGGTGCTCTATGTGGTCGGCATCTGGCTCGCCATCCTGCTGACGCTGTCGTTCTCGGCGCTCTACGCCTTCCGCGTCGCCGACGAATCGCGGCGACTGGCCGAGGCGCTGGCCGCCACGGAACTGGTGCTGCAACGCGAGCAACACCTGACCGCCCTCGACGGACTGGCGGCGGCGGCGGCGCACGAGCTGGGAACGCCGCTCGGCACCATCGCGGTCGTCGCCCGCGAGATGGAACGCGAGTTGCCGGCCGGATCACCGTTCGCCGAGGACGTCGCGCTCCTGCGCTCCCAGTCGGAACGCTGCCGCGACATCCTGCGCAAACTCTCCTCGATGGGCTCCGACCCCGACGCCTATTTCGTCCGCCTGTCGATCTCGAGCCTGATCGAGGAGGTGATCGAACCCTTCCGCGACATCGGCCCGATACTCACGGTGAAGAGCGTGGGTGAGGGTCCGGAGCCGATCGGCCGGCGCAATCCGGCGATTCTCTACGGGCTCGGCAACATCGTCGAGAACGCCGTCGACTTCGCCGAGAGCGAGGTGTCGATCTTCGCCGCCTGGGACGACGCCACCGTGTCGATCACCATATCGGACGACGGGCCCGGCTTTTCCTCCGGCATCATCGACCGGCTCGGCGAACCCTGGGTCACCACCCGGGTGCCGGCCCCCGACGGGGAGGAGACCGGCGGTGGCCTCGGCCTGGGCTTCTTCATCGCCCACACCTTCCTTCAGCGCTCCGGTGCCGAGACGACCTGCGCCAACCTGACCTTCCCGAGGCACGGCGCCGAAATCCGCATCGTCTGGCCGCGCGACCTGATGGAGGCGCCGGACGATCATTCCACCGCGATCCCGCCCCCGTGAGCCGCGTTCACACCGAAGCGTCATTCCATGCCTGTTCCTCACCCAGGGGATTGATGCCAAAGGACTTGCGACCTAGTATTCGAACTTCGACGGGGGAGGATTTCTCCGAGGAGTGGGCGGCGTGGACCAACAGGTGACGACGATGACGGACGAGCCGGTGTTCGTGGCAGCCGACGCCGACAGATCACTGTTGATCGTGGACGACGACAAGCCGTTCCTGCAACGTCTGGCGCGCGCCATGGAGCTGCGCGGGTTCGAGGTCGAGACCGCCGGCTCGATCGCCGAGGGGCTGGCGCAGGTCGAAGCGCACGCGCCGGCCTTCGCGGTGGTCGACATGCGGCTCGGCGACGGCAACGGTCTCGACGTGGTCGAGGCGCTGCGCCAACGCCGCCCCGATGCGCGCACCGTCATCCTGACCGGCTACGGCAACATCGCCACGGCGGTGACGGCGGTGAAGCTCGGCGCCACCGACTATCTCTCCAAGCCCGCCGACGCCGACGAGGTGATGCGGGCCCTGACGCGCTCGACCGAGGACCGCGCGCCGCCGCCGGAAAACCCGATGTCGGCCGACCGCGTGCGCTGGGAACACATTCAACGGGTCTATGAACTGTGCGAGCGCAACGTCTCGGAGACCGCGCGCCGGCTCAACATGCACCGCCGCACGCTGCAGCGCATCCTCGCCAAGCGGGCGCCGCGCTGAAGGCCCGCGCGGGACCGCGGACGAACACACGGCGCCGCCCTCGTGTCGGCGCCGTCTTCGTTTCGATGCCGGGTAGGGTGCGGAGAGCGCCCCGGACCTCGCGGCCTCTTTCATCCCGCCAGATACCGCACCGCGCCGAGACCGGCGGCGCGGCCGGTTGAGAAGCAGGCCTGGAGCAGGTAGCCGCCGGTCGGCGCCTCCCAATCCAGCATCTCGCCGCAGACGAAGACGCCGGGCAGGCGCGTCAGCTGGAAATCCGGACCGATCTCGTCGAGGACGACGCCGCCGGCCGAGGAGATGGCGCGATCGAGTGGGCGGGCGGCGGTCAGGCGGACCGGCACCGCCTTGATCAGCCGGGCGAGATCGTGGGGATCGCTCGGCAGCGCCTTGCCGACGCCCTCGCGCAACAGCCCGATCGCCACCGGCGGCAGGCTCGCCGCCTTGCGCAAGAGATTTGAGAGACTGTCGCCCTTGCGGCCCTTCGCCAGCGACGCGGCGATCTCCTCGATCGTGTGGCCGGGTCTGAGATCGAGCAGGATGTCGACCGGGCCGGAGGCGGCGATGGCGTCGCGCAAGGGGGCGGAGAGGCCGTAGATCGCACCGCCCTCGAGCCCGTCGGCGGTCACCATCGCCTCGCCGACCGAGACGGTGTCGGCGAAGTGGATGGCGATGCGCTTCAGCGGCTCGCCCTCGAAGCGCGAGCGGAAGATCTCCGACCAGGCGACGGTGAAACCGCAATTGGTGGGGCGCAGCGGCGCCACCTCGACGCCGGCCGCCGTGAGGATCTCGGTCCAGGCACCGTCGGAGCCCAGACGCGGCCAACTGGCGCCGCCGAGCGCCAGCACCACCGCGTCGGCACCGAGCGTCTCTTCCCGGCCCTCGGCGTCGGCGAGGGTGACGCCGCCGGGGGCGAAGCCGGTCCAGCGGGTGCGGGGGCGCAGACGCACGCCGAGATCGGTGAGCCGGCGGCTCCAGGCGCGCAACAGCGGCGAGGCCTTGAAGGCGAGAGGGAAGACCCGGCCGGAGGTGCCGACGAAGGTCTCCTCGCCGAGTTCGCGAGCCCAGTCGCGCAGATCGTTCGGGGTGAAGGCGGCGATCGCCGGGGTGAGGACCGGGGCGGCGGCGCCATATCGGGCGAGGAAGCGGTCACCGGCTTCCGAATGAGTGAGATTGAGCCCGCCACGGCCGGCCATCAGCAGCTTGCGGCCGATGGTCGGCATGCGCTCGACGATGGTGACGGCGTGCCCCGCGGCGGCGATCACCTCGGCCGCCATCAAACCGGCCGGCCCACCGCCGACGACGATCACTTCACTCGATTGACGCACCCGTTCGACCTTCCCGACACCGCCGAAGGCCGCCTCGGCGCGGCACCGGGGCGCGCCGAACCCTCCGGTTCGGATAGGGAAGTATCGACGCGTCGGCGGCCTGTCGAGCAATTTCGCGGCGCATGACGGCGAGGACGCCGCGCTCGAGGCGCGCGACGAAGGCGACGACCCCCGCGAAACACCGCCGATCGTTCGAGATCGTCGAACGATCCATCCGCCGGATCCGGTATTTCCCCTAGGCGCCCGCGCCCCCATCTTCGCTGCATGAACGAGACGGGCGGCGAATGACGCAACCCGCCGCAATCGAGCGAGGAAGATCGTCATGACCAAGGTTCTGGTTCTCTACTATTCGACCTACGGCCACCTCGAGACGATGGCGAACGCCGTCGCGGAAGGGGCGCGCGCCGCCGGTGCCGAGGTCGCGGTGAAGCGGGTGCCGGAGACGGTGCCGAAGGAGATCGCCGAGGGCGCCCATTTCAAGCTCGACCAGGCGGCGCCGATCGCCACCGTCGACGAACTCGCCGACTACGACGCCATCATCTTCGGCGCGCCGACCCGCTTCGGCACCGTCGCCTCGCAGATGCGCGCCTTCATCGACCAGACCGGCGGCCTGTGGTTCTCCGGCAAGCTGATCGGCAAGGTCGGCTCGGTCTTCACTTCCTCGGCGACCCAGCACGGCGGCCAGGAATCGACCATTCTCGGCTTCCTGCCGACGCTCCTCCATCACGGCATGGTGGTGGTCGGCCTGCCCTATTCCTACCAGGGCCAGATGACGCTCGACGAGATCGCCGGCGGCTCGCCCTATGGCGCCACCACCATCGCCGCCGGGGACGGGTCGCGCCAGCCCTCCGCCAACGAGCTCGACGCCGCCCGCTTCCAGGGCCGCCACGTCGCCGAGATCGCGGCGAAGCTCGCCGGCTGAACCCGCCTCCCCCCTGCGGCCGAGACCGCGAAGACCCGACCCCGCCGGTCCCCGATCGGCGGGGTTTCGTTCTTTCCGCTGCGGCATCGAAAATGCCGGGACGACGCCCGAGCACCTTTGACGCTCGCCGCCCTCTTCTAATACTGTCGCCACGACGCAGAGGAGAGCACATGGCGCCGACGAGCCCGTATCACCAGACCGCCCGGGAAGCCGCGACGATGGCCGCGCCGCGCCGCCGGACGGCCGTCGCGGGGCTCGCCGCCGTCGCCCTCCTCGCCGCTTCGCCGGCCCTCGCCTCGGAAGCGAACGGCATCGACGGGGCGAGTCTCACCGGTCTGTGGGCCCTGCCGTTCGCCGGCATCCTGCTGTCGATCGCCCTGATGCCGCTGATCGCGCCGCATTTCTGGCACCACCACTACGGCAAGGTGGCGGCGGCCTGGGCTCTGGTCTTCATCGTGCCCTTCGCGGTCCTGCACGGGGCCGGGCCGACCGGCGGCGAGGTGCTGCACACGGCGCTGCTCGAATATCTGCCCTTCGTCATCCTGCTGTGGGCACTCTTCACCATCTCGGGCGGCATCCTGGTCACGGGCAACCTCCACGGCAGTCCCCGACTCAACACCACGATCCTGGCCATCGGCACGGGGCTCGCCTCGGTGATCGGCACCACCGGCGCCTCGATGGTGTTGATCCGACCGCTGCTCCGGGCCAACGACGAGCGCATCCACAACGTCCACATCGTCGTGTTCTTCATCTTCCTGGTGTCGAACATCGGCGGCTCGATGACGCCGCTCGGCGATCCGCCGCTGTTCCTCGGCTATCTCAAGGGCGTCGACTTCTTCTGGACCACGATCCACATGGCGGAGGAGACGCTCTTCGCCGCCGGCCTGCTACTGGCGCTGTTCTTCGTCATCGACCGCAACCTCTATCACCGCGACGAGGCGTTCAAGGCGCTGCGCCCGGACCCGACCCCGGATACGCCGCGCTTCGGCGTCGAGGGGGGGATCAACATCCTCCTGCTCCTGGTGGTGGTCGGCGGCGTGCTGCTGTCGGGATCATGGAAGCCGGGGATCGCCTTCCATGTCGGCGGCATCGAACTCGAACTGCAGAACATCGCCCGCGACGCCATCCTGGTCGTCACCGGCCTCGTCTCGCTGGCGATCACGCCGCGCGCCATCCGCGAGGCCAACGACTTCGGCTGGGGCCCGATCCTCGAGGTCGCCAAGCTCTTCGCCGGCATCTTCATCACCATCATTCCGGTGATCGCCATGCTGAAGGCGGCCGAGCACGGCGCCTTCGCGCCCCTCGTCGCCCTGGTCAACCACGCCGACGGCGGCCCGAACAACACGATGTATTTCTGGCTGACCGGCATTCTGTCGTCGTTCCTCGACAACGCTCCGACCTATCTGGTCTTCTTCAACCTCGCCGGCGGCGATCCGCAGCACCTGATGAACGACATCCCCTGGACCCTGCTCGCCATCTCCTGCGGCGCGGTGTTCATGGGCGCCAATACCTACATCGGCAACGCCCCGAACTTCATGGTCAAGGCGATCGCGGAGGAACGCGGGGTGAAGATGCCGAGCTTCTTCGGCTACATGCTGTGGTCGGGCGCCATCCTGATGCCGCTCTTCGGCCTGGTCACCCTGGTGTTCTTCCGCTAGAGGCGCGACGGCGATGGCGGAGGACGAACCCTATCTCGGTATCCCGGCGCCGCGTCGGCCGGAGGAGACCGTCCTCGTCACCCGGGGCGTCAAGCGCCATCTCGTCCAACTCGGTTTCGCCGTGGTCGAGGAACTGCCGCTCGCCTCGGGGCGGCGCGCCGATGTCGTCGGTCTGTCGCCGGCGGGCGACATCTGGATCGTCGAGGTGAAATCGTCGTTGGAGGACTTCCGGGTCGACCAGAAATGGCCGTTCTACCGGCTCCACTCCGACCGGCTGTTCTTCGCCACCAGCCCCCGGGTGCCCATCGACATCTTCCCCGCCGACTGTGGCCTGATCCTCGCCGACGCCCATGGCGGGGAGATCCTGCGCGAGGCCCCCGAGCATCGGCTGGTGGCGGCGACCCGCAAGGCGATGACCCTGCGCTTCGCCCGCGCCGCGGCGGTCCGGCTACAGATGATGGTCGATCCGCGCGTGGTGGGGAACGTCGAGATCGGGTGACGAGCGCAGGGGGGGGCCGCGCTCCCCGGTGTCGACCAGCGCGGGGGTGCGAGATGGTTCAAGACGCGCCCATGTCGGGCGCTCCTCACCATGAAGCGTTTGTATTCATTCGACAATTTCCAAAGTGCCTCATGGTGAGGAGAGCCCAAAGGGCTCGTCTCGAACCATCACGCACCGCCCCCTCCCCGCCATCGGCGAGGAGGAGAGGTCGGGCCTTCACGCCGCCGCCCCCGTCACCGCCTGAACCGTCAGCTTCTGCAGGCGCTCGGGCAGCAGCGGCACCAGGTCCAGCGCCTGGGCGTGGCCGGCGTCGGACATCTTGGCCCAGGTCTTGGCGACGATGTCGACCACCTTCTCGTCGGCGTATTTGGCGCCGAAGTCGACGTATTCGAACTCGAGGAAGACCAGCGAGGCGCAGTCCTCGACCGATTGGGCCTCGGGGTCGCGCTTGATACGCTCCTTGCGGACCAGTTGGCCGGCACGCTCGACGTCGGCCTCCGGCCAACCGACCTCGCGCATGATCTCGGCCAGGAGTTCGCCGTGGCGCGCCTTCAGCGCGTTGCGCCAGGCGTGATAGCCGACCTTGTCCATCGGATAGGAGGCGCGGGGGATGTCGAAGCGGCGAATGTGCTGGGCCCGCGCCGCCATCTTGAGAAGATCGGAGGCGTCCGGCACCAGCTTGGCGAGCCGCGCGGTCATGCGCTCGCCGTAGACCTGGGCATGGGGGCGCTCGACACCGTCGACGACGACCTTCACCGGATCGTCGGCATTGGCGGCGTCGATGCGTGCGTAGGTCTGTTCCAGGCGCGACTGAGTCATGTCGGGGTATCCTCCGGTTCTGCCCTCGGCCGTGATCCCTTGCAGGTTTCGTACCCTCGTCGGGGCGTGGGACGGGCGGCCTTCCGATATATTAGGAAGTCATCATGACATAGGCGATGGCGGCGAGGGAAGCGGCGGTGATCCAGCCGGCGAGGCGGCCGATGCGCCCGTGGCGGGCTTCGGCGGCGGCGATCGCCTCGACGGTCTCGGGATCGAGACGCACGCCGCCCTCCGCCCATCTGGCCAGACCGGCCGAGGCGAGATCGAGGCGTTCGACCAGACGCGGCACCGCGAGCACCAGGCGCCCGACGGCCCCGGCGCTCGAGGCGGCGTCGGCGAGGCGGGCGCCGGGGCCGAGGTTGGCCTCGACCCAGTCGCGCACCACCGGTTCCGCCACCGTCCATATGTCGAGATCGGGGTCGAGCGAACGGGCGACGCCTTCGACCACCACCATGGTCTTCTGCAGCATGATCAACCGCGGCTGGGTCTTCATGCGGAAGAGTTCGGTGTATTCGAAGAGCTGGCCGAGGAGCCCGGCCATCGAGATCTCGGCCGGCGGACGATCGTGCAAGGGCTCGCCGACGGCGCGCAGTGCCTGGGCGAAGACCTCGACGTCCTGGCTCGCGGGCACGTAGCCGGCGTCGAAATGGACCCGGGCGACACGGATGTAGTCGCGGGTGATGAAGCCGTAGAGGATCTCGGCGAGGAAGCGGCGTTCCTCGGGCGCGAGCCGGCCGGTGATGCCGAGATCGACGGCGACGAGGTCGCCGGAGGGCACGACGAATAGATTGCCCTGGTGCATGTCGGCGTGGAAGAAGCCGTCGCGCATGGCGTGGCGCAGGAAGGTCTGCATCACCACGCGGCCGAGACGCGGCAGATCGTGGCCGGCGGCGAGAAGCCCGGCGCGGTCCGACATCTTGACGCCGTCGATCCATTCGATGGTCAGGACACCGCGCTGGGTGCGCTCCCAATCGACCGTGGGAAGGCGGAAGTCGGGGTCCTCGGCGGTGTTCTCGGCGAGTTCGGAGAGAGCCGCGGCCTCGAGCCTCAGATCCATCTCGAGCCGCACCGAGCGGGCGAGCGTGTCGACCACGGCGATGGGGCGCAGGCGCCGGGTCGGCGGCACCACCGCCTCGATCAGCCGGGCGGCGAGATAGAAGGCGTCGAGGTCACGCCTGAAACGGGCCTCGACGTCGGGACGCAGCACCTTGACGGCGACCTCGCGAACCGTGCCGTCACGACCCTTCACCCGCGCCTTGTGGACCTGGGCGATCGAGGCGGCGGCGACGACGGGTCCGAATTCGACGAAGAGGTCGGAAATCGGCTTGCCGAGAGACTTGGCGACGATCGCTTCCGCCAGATCGTGATCGAAGGGATCGACGCGGTCCTGGAGCGCCTCGAGGTCGTCGGCCATGGCGCGCCCGACCACGTCGGGCCGGGTGGCGAGGAACTGGCCGAGCTTGACGTAGGAGGGGCCGAGGCGGTTCAGCGCCCGGGAGGCGCGCGCCCCCCGCGAGGCGCCCTCGGCGTCCCGACGCTCGACGAGCCCGGCGAGGACCAGGGCGAGGCGGCCGATCGCCGGCGGATCCGGCGGCGCCATGGCGGTGACGAGGCCTTCGCGGGCCATCACCCAGCCGGCGCGGGCGAGCCTGAAGAGGGAACCGATCGCGCCCGCCATCGCCTCAGATCTTCCAGCCCGAGTGGAGCGCGGCGATGCCCCCGGTGAAGTTGGTGTAGTCGACCCGGGCGAAGCCGGCGTCGCGGATCATCGCGGCGAACTTCTCCTGGGGCGGGAACTTGCGGATCGATTCGACGAGATAGCGATAGGGCTCGCCGTCGCCGGCGATCGCCTTGCCCATCAGGGGGATCAGATGGAAGGAGAAGGCGTCGTAGATCTTGTCGAGGCCGGGGATCACCACCGCCGAGAACTCCAGCACCAGGATCCGGCCGCCGGGCTTCAGAACCCGGTAGGCCTCGGCGAGCGCCTTGTCGATGCGCGGCACGTTGCGGATGCCGAAGGCGATCGTATAGGCGTCGAAGCGATTGCTCTCGAAGGGCAGTTCCTCGGCGTTGGCCTCGACGAAGTCGAGGTTGGCGAGGAGCCCGCGCTTCTCGGCGCGCGCGCGCCCCACATCGAGCATCGAGGCGTTGATGTCGGAGACCGTCACCTTCGCCTTCCTGTCCGACTTCTCGACGATGCGGAAGGCGATGTCGCCGGTGCCGCCGGCCATGTCGAGCACCTCATAGGGGCGACGGCCGATCCTCGGCGGCGACAGGCGCGACACCATCGCGTCCTTCCACAGCCGATGCAGGCCGCCGGACATGGCGTCGTTCATCACGTCGTAGCGGTCCGCCACCTTGTGGAAGACGTCGTCGACGAGATGCTGCTTATCGGCGAGCGGCACGTCGCGGAAGCCGAAGGAGGTGGTGGCGCCGGCGGCGGGCTCGCTCGGCGAAGTGGCGGCGGCGGGATCGTGCGACATGGGGGAGCTCCGTGATTGCGGCGGACCATAGCCGAAGGCGTCGGGCGACGCTATCTGTGAGACGTCCGATCGAAGCCGACCGAGGAGCCGCCATGCCCGAATTGCCCGAGGTCGAAACCGTCCGCCGTGGCCTCGCGCCGGTGATGGAGGGCGCGCGGATCGTCCGTGTCGAGCAGCGCCGGGCGAACCTGCGCATCCCTTTCCCCGTTCGTTTCGTCGAACGGTTGGAGGGCGCGACGGTGACGGCGTTGTCGCGGCGGGCGAAGTATCTCCTCGCCGATCTGTCGAGCGGAGAGGTGCTGATCGCCCATCTCGGCATGTCCGGATCCTTCCGCATCCGTCTGCCCGGCGAGGAGACGATGCCGGGCGACTTCCACATCCCGCGCGACCGCGCCGCCGCCCACGACCACGTCGTCTTCCACGTGGAAGGCGCGGGCGCACCGGCGGGGACGACGATCACCTACAACGACCCGCGCCGCTTCGGCTTCATGGATCTCATCGGCCGCGAGGGGCTCGCCGCCCACCCTTCCCTCACCGGCCTCGGCATCGAGCCGCTCGGCAACGAGCTCTCGGCCGATCTGATGGCCCGGCTCTTCGCGGCCAAGGCGGCGCCCCTGAAGGCGGCGTTGCTCGACCAGCGGCTCGTCGCCGGCCTCGGCAACATCTACGTCTGCGAGGCGCTGTGGCGGGCGAAGCTCGCGCCGACGCTTCCCGCGGGCGCGACGGTGACGGCGAAGGGGGGCGCATCGAGGAAGCTCGGGGTACTCGCCGCGGCGATCCGCGAGGTGTTGCAGGAAGCGGTGGCGGCCGGCGGCTCGTCCTTGCGCGATCATCGCCGGACCGACGGCGAACTCGGCTATTTCCAACACACCTTCGCCGTCTACGATCGCGAGGGCGAGCCCTGCGCGAGACCCACCTGCTCGGGCGTCGTCGGCCGCGTCGTCCAATCGGGGCGCTCGACCTTCTATTGTCCTGTCTGCCAGCGCTGAAAGCGCGGGCAGACGGCTATTGTCCTGTCTGCCGGCGCTGAGGGCGCGGGCGGACGGCTGTCGTCCGGTCCACCGGCACCGATGGCGCCTGATCGCCCCGGCGGGCAAAATCGCACGGCGGTCGTGCGAAAGATCGCGTTGCTCGCGGCCGCCGTCTCCGTTAGCCCTTTGGGGAGAGAAAGCGCGCCGCATCGTCTCGCGGGTGGCGGCAGAGGAGATCCCATGGCCTACGAGAACATCCTGGTGGAGACGCGCGGGCGCGTCGGGCTGATCACGCTCAACCGTCCCAAGGCGCTCAATGCGCTGAATTCGGCCCTGATGGCCGAGGTCTCGACGGCGCTCGACGCCTTCGAGGTCGACGAGGCCATCGGCTGCGTCGTGATCACCGGCTCGGAGAAGGCCTTCGCCGCCGGCGCCGACATCAAGGAGATGCTGCCGAAGACACTGGCGACCGCCTATCTCGGCGATCTGATCACGCCGTGGGACCGGGTGTCGCGCTTCCGCAAGCCGATCATCGCCGGCGTCGCCGGCTTCGCGCTCGGCGGCGGATGCGAGCTCGCGATGATGTGCGACATGATCATCGCCGCCGATACAGCCAAGTTCGGCCAGCCCGAGATCACCCTCGGGACCATCCCCGGCGCCGGCGGCACGCAACGGCTGACCCGCGCCATCGGCAAGGCCAAGGCGATGGATCTCTGCCTCACCGGACGGCGCATCGGCGCCGAGGAGGCGATGAGCGACGGGCTCGTCGCCCGCATCCTGCCGGCCGAGGGCTTCGTCGAGGCGGTGATGGCGATCGCCACGGAGATCGCGGCCAAGCCGCTGATCGCCGCGATGATGGCCAAGGAGGCGGTGAACCGCGCCTTCGAGACGACGCTCGCCGAAGGCCTGCGGTTCGAACGCCGCATGTTCCACGCCACTTTCGCGACCTTCGACCAGAAGGAGGGCATGCGCGCCTTCACCGACAAGCGCAAGGCGGAGTTCGAGCACCGCTGAGGCATCTCCGGTCGGTCGCGGGCCAACCCGGGCCCGATCGCGACGCCCCCGTCGGCATCGGCCGGGTTCACGTCACATCGCCACCGGGAAACCAACGGGAACGACGTTTCACACCGTTGACGCCCGCCGGGCCTGCGTCTATAAGCTCGCCACTCGGTGGCGGCAGGTTTCGCCGCCGCACTTTCACGTCGTCGGCCCTGTCTGGTCGACCTTTCGCGCGAAGACGTCTCTTCGGCGAGGGGGTCACGGACAGTCGGGTCGAGCATCAGTCGAGATCCAGGAGAGGCTCGTCCATGGCCAATACGCCGTCCGCCAAGAAGGCGGCCCGCAAGATCGCGCGCCGCACCGCGGTCAACAAGTCCCGTCGTTCGCGCGTCCGCACCTTCCTGCGCACCGTCGAAGAGGCGATCGCCTCCGGCGATCAGGCCGCCGCCGCCGCCGCGCTCAGGGCCGCTCAGCCGGAGCTGCAGCGCGCCGCCTCGAAGGGCGTGGTTCATCGCAACACCGCCTCTCGCAAGATCTCCCGTCTCGCCCACCGGGTCAAATCGCTCGGCGCCTGATCGGGTGCCCTTGGGGCATGTCAATTCGTCGGTCAGACCCGGGCGCTCGCGCCCGGGTTTTTGTTTTCCGGCTAGTGAAAAGTCGGCCGAAACGGTCCGTCGGATTACGTATAAGTATCTTGCAGGATGCCGCGCGGACGGATTCTGCCTGACATAAATTATCGTTTAATATCAACGATTTGGCGCCTAGTGGTAAAATTCCGGAAGGAATGTCTGGTCATCGAACCGATCCGATGGGGCTGCGACGATTTTTTCGCCGGGAGGTCGGAAAATACACACGTCGACACTCTCCTCGCCTAAGTCCGTTGAGTCCGAAGGACTTCCGCTTCGCGACTCGGCTTCCACCCCGAGACGGAGTCCCGGCTCGAGGCGCGGAGGTCCCGAAGCGGCCATTGCACCGGACAGAGCGGCTGTGTACATTCGCTTCATGGGGACGTTGTCCCCACGATTTCTTCGTAATCACAAGTCAGGACGCCTATTTTTAAAGCATTCACCAGCATATAGGAAGAAATGCCGGTGAGTTCTTTACGTATACGGAAATGACTGATTTGAGTTGACGAGGAGATCGACGATCGATCAAGCCGATGGCGCTTGCTCGGATACGGTCGTCAAAAATCAAAACAGGGTCATACGCGGGGTTTGGGTCGGTTCACGCCGACCCGAGGGGGCATCGTCATGTCGAATGAAATCGTTGGGGCCTACGCCGGTGACGTAGACCCCGCGGAGGCTTGGTCGTCTCTGTCTTCGGACGGACGCGCCATCCTCGTCGATGTCCGGACGCGGGCCGAGTGGGCCTTCGTCGGGCTTCCGACGCTCGCCGCCCTCGGCAAACAACCCATCACGCTGGAATGGCAGACCTTCCCCTCGATGGCGGCCAATGCCGACTTCGTCGCGGTGTTGGACGAGGCTCTGTCGGCGGCCGGTATCGGCCACGACACGCCGATCCTGTTTCTGTGCCGGTCCGGGGTGCGCAGCTGCCATGCGGCGGTGGCGATGACGGCGGCCGGATGGTCGCGTTGTTTCAACATTTCCGAAGGCTTCGAGGGGGGGCTCGACGGCGACGGACATCGGGGGCGCGTGGCCGGATGGAAGGCGCGCGGACTTCCCTGGACCCAGACGTGAAAGACCGACGTCGAAAGACGTCATGATCCGGAGCGGCGGGCGGGCCGCGACGGACGAGGAAGCTTCGCCGCTCGGCCCGGTCGGGCCGGCGCGACGTGAACGAATGTGACGAAGACCCGGGATTCCGCACGGCGGCACGGGATCCGGGCAGAAGAGGTGGAAGACGATGGAGGCGCGTGCGATGACGACGGTCCTGTCCGATCGAGAGGAATGGGATCGAATCAAGACGAGGCTTCGCGCCGAACTGGGCGAGGACGTCTTCTCCAGCTGGTTCGCCCGGGTCGAACTCGACTCCCTCGACGACGACACCGTCCATCTGTCGGTGCCGACCCGCTTCCTCAAGAATTGGCTGCAGAGCCGCTATCGCGACCGCCTGCTGGCGCTGTTCGGCGAGAGCTACGGCTCCGTCCGCCAGATCGAATTCTCGGTGCGGTCCGCCATGCGCCCGGGAACCGCCCAGATCCGAGAGACGACGGAGGCGGCGCCTGCCCCCGCCCGCACCATCCCCTTCCCCGGCACCAACGGCGCGCGCCCGCCGATCGCCGCCAATGCCGCCGTCGGCGCGCGCCATGCCGGCGACCACGAGGACGTCCTCGCCGGCAGCCCGCTCGACGCTCGCTACGGCTTCGGCAACTTCCTCGAGGGGCGCTCCAACTCCCTCGCCTTCGCCGCCGCCCGCCGCGTCGCCGACACCCGCCCCGGCGAGCCGGTCGGCTTCAATCCGCTCTACATCCACGCCGCGGTCGGGCTCGGCAAGACCCATCTCCTGCAGGCGATCGCCCATGCCGCCAAGGCGCAGGGCCACCGGGTGCTCTATCTCACCGCCGAGCACTTCATGTACCGCTTCGTCGCGGCGCTGATGGCGCAATCGGCGATCGCCTTCAAGGAGGCGCTGCGCGGCATCGACCTCCTGCTGATCGACGACATGCAGTTCCTGCAGGGCCGCCAGGTGCAGCAGGAGTTCTGCCACACGCTCAATTCCCTGATCGACGGCGCGCGCCAGGTGGTGGTCGCCGCCGACCGGCCGCCGGCCGATCTCGAGACCCTCGACGAGCGGGTTCGCTCGCGGCTCGCCGGTGGCCTGCTGGTCGAGATCGCGGCACCCGACGTGGAGTTGCGCCGCTCGATCGTCGCCCATCGGGTGGCGGCGGCCAAGAAGGCCAATCCGAGCCTCGAGATCTCCTCGTCGGTGGTCGAATGGGTGGCGGCGAACGTCGTCTCCTCGGGGCGCGACCTCGACGGCGCGGTCAACCGTCTGATCGCCCACAACCAACTGACCGGCCAGGAGATCGGCCTCGAGATGGCGGAGGCCGCGCTGCGCGACCTCCTCAGGACCCGCGAGCCGCGCAAGGTCAAGATCGAGGACATCCAGCGGATCGTCTCCAAGCACTTCAACGTCTCCAAGGCCGATCTCCTGTCGGCCCGGCGCACCCGCACCGTGGTGCGGCCGCGCCAGATCGCCATGTATCTGGCCAAGGCGCTGACCCCGCGCTCGCTGCCCGAGATCGGCCGCCGCTTCGGCAACCGTGACCACACCACGGTGTTGCACGCGGTGCGCAAGATCGAGGAGATGGCGACCGCCGACCGCAGCTTCGCCGACGAGATCGATCTCTTGAAGCGGATGCTCGACGGCTGAGCCTCGCCACCTGCGAACCGGACCACCGACCGGCGGAGACTTCCGCCGGTCGCGTCGTGCGCGGCCGACGCGGACCAGCCGCGCGGCGCGCCTCTCCTCCCCTCGTCGCGCTTGCGCCGACGCTGGCGCTGTTATAGCCCAGGGTCCACAACCATCGTTTCGCGATCACGGGCGATCGACGCGGGGGAGAGCTCGACATGAGCGACATGCGACTGGTCGTGGTCGGCGCCGCCGGACGGATGGGGCGAACCCTCATTCGGGCGGTGAGCGAGACCGAGGGGGCGGTTCTGGTCGGCGCGATCGAGCGCGCCGGATCGGCCGAACTCGGCCGCGACGCCGGACAACTCGCCGGCATCGAGATGCTCGGCGTGCCGCTCACCGACGACCCGCTGACCGCCTTCGCCAAGGCCGACGGGGTGCTCGACTTCACCGCCCCGGCCGCCACCCTGCAATTCGCCGAAATCGCCGCCCAGGCGCGCATCGTCCATGTCATCGGCACCACCGGCTGCTCGGCTGCCGACGAGGCGCGGCTCGCCGCCGCCGCCCGTCACGCGGTGCTGGTGAAGTCGGGCAACATGAGCCTCGGGGTGAACCTGCTCGCCCAATTGGTGCGCGAGGCGGCCCGGGCGCTCGGCCCCGACTACGACGTCGAGATCCTCGAAATGCACCACCGGATGAAGGTCGACGCGCCCTCCGGCACGGCGCTGCTGCTGGGCCAGGCGGCGGCGGAGGGCCGGCGCGTGCCGCTCGCCGAACATTCGGTGCGGGTGCGCGACGGCAACACCGGCCCGCGCCACATGGGCGACATCGGCTTCGCCACGCTGCGCGGCGGCTCGGTGGTCGGCGAGCACACGGTGATCCTGGCCGGCCCGCACGAGCGCATCGAACTCACCCATCGCGCCGAGGATCGCTCGATCTTCGCGCGCGGCGCCGTCAAGGCGGCATTGTGGGGCATGGGGCGCAAGCCCGGTCTCTATTCCATGGCCGACGTGTTGGGCCTCTCGCCCCGCGGCTGATCCCTTCGACAAGAGGAGTTGAACCGATGGACCGTCTCCTGGTGCTCTGCCGCCACGGCGAGAGTGAATGGAACAAACTCAATCTCTTCACCGGCTGGAAGGACCCCGGCCTGACCGAGAAGGGCGTCGCCGAGGCGATCCGCGCCGGCGCCAAGCTCAAGGCCGAGGGCCTCACCTTCGACCTCGCCTATACCTCGGCGCTTTCCCGCGCCCAGAAGACGCTCGACCTGATCCTGACCGAACTCGGCCAGACCGGGATCCCGATCACCCGCGATCAGGCGCTCAACGAACGCGACTACGGCGACCTCTCCGGCCTCAACAAGGACGAGGCGCGCAAGAAGTGGGGCGGCGAGCAGGTGCACATCTGGCGCCGCTCCTTCGACGTGCCGCCCCCCGGCGGCGAGAGCCTGAAGGACACCGCGGCGCGCGTCCTGCCCTATTACGACGCCCACATCCTGCCGGACGTGCTCGCCGGCAAGCGGGTGATCGTCGCCGCCCACGGCAATTCGCTGCGCGCCCTGATCATGCGGCTGGAGAAGCTCACGCCCGATCAGATCCTGGCGCGCGAACTCGCCACCGGCGCGCCGATCCTCTATCGGCTCGACGAGAAGGGCGAGGTGATCGCCCACGAGGATCTCGCCGGCTGAAGGCCCGAGACCACGCGCGACACGCGAGGGCGCCCCAGGGCGCCCTCTTCGCGTCCGAGCCATCACGCTCGGCGGGGGGCCCGCCCCTCCCCCGTCACACCTGCCAGCTCTTGGCCGCCTCCCAGCCGAGGATGGCGCGCTTGCGGGCGAGGCCCCAGTGGTAGCCGGTGAGGTCGCCGGAGCGGCCGATCACCCGGTGGCAGGGCACGACGAAGGAGATCGGGTTGCGCCCGACCGCCGCGCCGACCGCCCGGCTCGCCTTCGGGCTGCCGATATGGGCGGCGACCTGCGAATAGGTGGTGGCGCGACCGAAGGGGATGGCGAGCAGCGTCCGCCACACCCGGATCTCGAAATCGGTGCCGATCAGCACCACCCTGAGCGGCCGATCGGGGCGCCATTGCTCGAGATCGAAGATCCGCGCCGCATGCGGGTGCGTGAAGGCGTCGTCGCGCAGATGGGCCGCCGCCGGCCAGCGCGCGACGAGATCGCGCATCGCCGCCTCCTCGCCGCCGGGATCGGCGAAGGCGAGGCCGGCGAGGCCGTGGTCGGTGGCGACCAGGACGGCGATGCCGAAGGGCGAGGCATGGTAGCCGTGGCGCATCACCAGCCCGCCCCCACGCGTCTTGTAGGCCCCGGGCGTCATCGCCTCGTGGGTGACGAAGAGATCGTGCAGCCGGCCGGGCCCCGACAGCCCGACCTCGAGCGCGGTGTCGAGCACCGAGGTCTGGTCGTCGAGCAGGCGCTTGGCGGCATCGAGCGTCACGGCGGCGAGGAACTGCTTCGGCGTGATGCCGGCGAAACGGCCGAAGAGCCGGGTCAGTTGCACCGGCGTCAGGCCGACGGCCTGGGCGATCGCCTCGCTCGACGGCTGCGCGGTGCGACATTCGGTGATGAAGGCGATGGCCTCGCGGATCGTCTCGTAGTCGGCGACCGCGTCGGTCGCGACATCGGCGGGCGTGGCGGTCGGGGCGTCGGTCATGGCGGCCTCGTCGGGGTCGATCGTCCGAGACTAGAGCGATTTCCGATCTGATTGCATCAGTTCGGAAATCGCTCAGCCTCTCTGTTCGAGCAAATTCTCCTCGACCGGACTGAAACAGGCCGGTCGGACCATGCTCTAAGCGAGATGCGCGCGCGCCGACACCCGATTTCGGACCGACGACTCATTTCGTCCCGGCCGGTTGAGCCGCTCCCTCCGAGAGGTTAGGAACGGAGCGATCGGAGTGCCCACGATGCCCGTAGTCCGCAAGCCGAAGTCCGCCTCGAAGCCGCCCGCCGCCGGGAAGACGGCGGCGAGGAAGAAGGTCGCCGCCTCGCTCTATTCGCCGGCCGAGGTCGAGGCATTGTTCCGTCGCTTCGAGACGGCCGAGCCGGAGCCGAAGGGCGAGCTCTATTCGGTCAACTCCTTCACGCTGCTGGTCGCCGTGGTGCTGTCGGCCCAGGCGACCGACGCCGGGGTCAACAAGGCGACGCCGGAGTTGTTCCGTCTCGCCGACACGCCGGCGAGGATGGTGGCGCTCGGCGAGGACCGCATCCGCGACCTGATCAAGACCATCGGCCTCTACAAGACCAAGGCGAAGAACGTCTTCCTCCTGTCGAAGGCCCTGGTGGAGATCCACGGCGGCGAGGTCCCGGCGACCCGCGAGGCGTTGCAGGCGCTCGCCGGCGTCGGCCGCAAGACCGCCAACGTGGTGCTCAACATCGCCTTCGGCCAACCGACAATCGCCGTCGACACCCACATCTTCCGCCTCGCCAACCGCCTGGGGCTGGCGCCGGGCAAGACGCCGGAGGAGGTGGAGCGGCGGCTGGAGGCGATCATCCCCGACGCCTACAAGCGCCATTCGCACCATTGGCTGATCCTGCATGGCCGCTACGTCTGCAAGGCACGCAAGCCGGACTGCGAGCGCTGCCTGATCGCCGATCTGTGCAAGTCGCCGGACAAGACCGCCGACGCGCCCGCCAAGCCGGTGGCGTTCTGAGCGCTCGCGCCGGGCGATTTCCGACCCGGACGCCTCCCTCGTGGATGGCGCCGGACCCTCGATCGCCCCCATTCTCGCCGATCCGACCGACTACGAGCGCCCGGAAGGGGCTCGGCAAGCCCGGCCGGCCGGACGCCGGGCTCCGTCGCCCCCCCGGCCCCGGAGTGTCGGCCGCAGGCCGGGCAATGCCGGAAATCGCTCGCCGGCAAAGCCGTCAAGCCCTTGGCGAGACTTCACATGGGCTCCCTCGCGCCGGCGCTCGGGAAACGCGGGGCATTTCGCACGCCCGAGCCTCATCGCCGCCTTGCAAGGCGGCGCGCCATCGCCTATTAAGGCCGCGCTCCCCTTCGGGGTGGCACGGAGAGGTGGCCGAGTGGTTGAAGGCGCACGCCTGGAAAGTGTGTATACGTGAAAGCGTATCAAGGGTTCGAATCCCTTTCTCTCCGCCACAAATATTTGATTCTACTGATGAATTTCAATCTATGACGATCGCGGTGAATGATGCCGCACTGTCAAAGGGTTGTGGCACCCACCATCCGCCCCCTCGACCCTGAGACCCATTCGGTGCCGAATCCTGGCCCCGACATGCCGGAATATCTCTCGAGGCCGTTTTGGTGGTACGCTTTGCGCCATTCCAGCGACTGGCATGACGCGAAGAATTCAACTGACGGCGGCCCGTCCGCGAACGATCACCCCCGCCGAGTGGCGGGGGCTTCAATCGGACTACTCGGCATTGCACCAGCCGCGATCATCCGAACCCGAGGCTTCGCCGCTGCTCCGCCCATGTCTTCGGCAGGTTTGCCGTCACCGACAATCGCTTGGCCGAGAGTTCGATCGGCTGTCGACCGTCGAGAATCGCTGCAGTGACGTCCGGCGCGAGGAAGCCCAGGCGCAAGATGCGGGTGAAGTAGGGTGAGCCCACGCCGCATTCCTCGGCGAGTTCGGTGATCGATCGCCCGTCGCCCCGGACCACGAGTTCCCGGAGCCGATGGGCTCGGGCGAGGAGTCGCAGCAGGCTGCGATCGGGCTTGCGGGCCCGTCGGGCTTCCGGCGCTTCGACCAGATGGCGCATCTCCATCCCCACACGTTTCAGCGTCGCCGGGACCGTGAGCGTGTTGGTCTCGCCGTCGCCCGGATGCATGGTCCGCCGGCCTTCGTCGTGCGATCCGAGCCGTTCGAGGGGTGTCCGAGCGAGAGCGACGATGGCGTCGGCACTTACCGTGATGTCGACGGTCGCGGTGCCGACGACGATGCCCTTGACCAGCCGATGCAGGATCGAGGTTCGGGTCGCCGGAGCGAGAGTCGGCCATGCGGTGCCAAGCTGCCCTGCTCTTTCGAGCAGTCTCCGCCGATCCTCCACATCCAGCGCCCGTTCCGAGACGATCCCGTCGATGGCCGTTCCGTCTTGGAACAATGCGACGATGCGATCCTCGACCATCGCCTCCAGATCGACCGCCGGAATCCGTCGGGCCGAACTGCGACGACGTTTCGGCTCTTCGGCATCGTCGGTCGTCCTGCGCCCGGCGATCAGATCGTGGCTGACGTAGTAGCGGTACCGCCGGCCCTTCTTGTTGGCATGTGTTGGGGTGAGTGCGATGTCGTCTTCGTCGCGGAGGAGACCGGCGAGGAGGCTGGGCGATGCCGCGTCGGAGCGGACCCTTCGCTCGACCCGATTCTCGGCGAGCCCGGACTGGACCCGGTTCCACAGTTCCCCGTCGACGATCATCTGATGCTGGCCGGGGTAGTTCATTCCCTTGTGGGTGATCTCCCCCCGATAGAGCCGGTTCTGCAGCAGGTGGTAGAGCGCCCCGCGACCGAATGCTCCGCCGCCGGTGACGTTGCCGGCGACC
>JAFHCF010000177.1:0-7174 GCA_048497495.1 Prosthecomicrobium sp. | reverse complement strand
CGGGCGAGAAGCGGCCATAGGCCTCGAGCACGGTGTCACGCGCCTCGTCCCAGGGGATGACCCGGGCCGGCGCGGTGGCGAGCGGGGCGTTGCGGTCCCAATGCTCGAGCACCTCCTTGCCCATCCACTTGGCCTTCAGCGCGTAGTAGCGGTGCGACAACCGGGGGAAGGCGGCCCGCGCCGCCGCGACCAGGGCCGCGACCACCTCCGGCTCGACCCGGTTGGCGAGATGGCGGCTGTCGGCGGGGTCGGCGAACCGGCGCCAGTCGTCGGAGATCGACTTGTCCTTGGCGAGCACGTTCATGATCAGGGTGAAGACGCGCAGATTGGACTTGAAGGTCGCGGCCAGCGCTTCCGCCGCCTGACGGCGCGTCGCCGCGTCGGCGTCCTGCAACCGCGACAGCGTCGCCTCGAGCGGCAGATCCTCGCCACCGACCTGGAAGCGCAGCGACGCCACCGTCTCGTCGAAGAGGCGGTTCCAGGCGGCGGCGCCGGTCACGTATTTCTCGTGGAAGAGCTTCTCGATCTCGTCGGAGAGCTGATGCGGCTTCTCCTTGCGGATGTCCTCGAGCCAGGGGCGATAGCGCGCGAGGTCGGCGTCGGCGTCGATCATGGCGTCGATCGCCGCATCGTCGACGCGGTTGAGCTCCAGTTCGAAGAACAGGAGATGGGTCGAGGCGGTGGTGATCTTGTCCTGGACGTCGCCGTAGAACTTGGCGCGGACCGGATCGGTGGTGTCGCCGCAATAGACCAGACCGGCGTAGGAGCCGATGCGGCCGAGGAGATCCTGCAGCGCCTCGTAGGCCTTCACCAGGGTGAGGAGGGCGGCCGCGTCGCCGCGCGCCGCGATGTCGGTGAGCCGACCCTTGGCCATGGCCTCGAAGTCGCGCGACGCCTCGAGCCCGCGCGCCAGATCGGTCGTCACCTCCGGCCCCTCCATCGAGGGGTAGAGATCGGCGAGATCCCATTCGGGCAGGGCGCCGAAGGGCGAGGCGGCGGCGGGCGCGGCGTTCGGGTCGAAGACGGCGGCGGGGGGAAAGGTCATGAGGGGCGCGGGCTCCGAGGTGGATGCGGGTGGATCGTGGCCGCGGGGGGCGCGGGCGGGTCACGAGCCGGTCTTCTTCCATATCGGGTCGATGCCCGCCGCTTCAACCGTCGCGGCGGCGGTTTCGCGCCGAGCCCGCGCCGGATGCCGCCGGGCGTCGCCGAGGAAAGCGGTCCGCGTCTCACCTCGGTCGGTTTCGTTAACCAGTGGTCAACCTCGCCCCCCCAGGATCGACTCGAATCGGGACATCCCGGCAAGTACAGGGAAAGACATGGCGGAGCGCATTCTCGTCGTCGACGACGATCCGATCCAGAGGCGGCTTCTGGAGGAGGCGGTGCGCCGGTTCGGCCATACGCCGGTCGTGGTGGAGAGCGGCGTCGAGGCGGTGAAGCTGATGACCTCGCCGGAGGGGCGCACCATCGCCCTGGTGGTGTTGGATCTGGTGATGCCCGATCTCGACGGCATGGGCGTGTTGCTGAAGCTGCGCGAGGCGGAGATCGCCGTGCCGGTGATCGTCCAGACCAGCCACGGCGGCATCGACACGGTGGTCTCGGCGATGCGGGCCGGCGCCTTCGACTTCGTCGTCAAGCCGATCTCGCCGGAGCGGCTCCAGGTGTCGATCGGCAACGCGCTCAAGTTCGCCAGCCTGCAGGAGGAGGTGGTGCGCACCCGCCGCACCGTGTCCGGCACGCTGACCTTCGACGACCTCGCCACCGCCGCACCGGCGATGGAGCGGGTCATCCGGCTGGGCCGCCGCGCCAGCGCCTCGCAGATCCCGATCCTGATCGAGGGCGAGAGCGGGGTCGGCAAGGAGTTGATCGCCCGCGCCATCCAGGGGTCCTCCGATCGGCGCGCCAAGCCCTTCGTCACCGTGAACTGTGGGGCGATCGCCGAGAACCTGGTCGAATCGATCCTCTTCGGTCACGAGAAGGGCGCCTTCACCGGGGCGGTCGACCGCCATGTCGGCAAGTTCCAGGAGGCTCACGGCGGCACGCTGTTCCTCGACGAGGTCGGCGAATTGCCGCCGGAGATCCAGGTCAAGCTGCTGCGCGCCATCCAGGAGGGCGAGATCGAGCCGGTTGGCTCGCGCAAGCCGGTGAAGGTCGACTTCCGCCTGATCTCGGCGACCAACCGGTCGCTGCTCGACCTCACCAAGGAAGGGCGCTTCCGCGAGGATCTCTACTATCGCCTCAACGTCTTCCCGGTGTGGGTGCCGCCCTTGCGCGACCGCAAGGAGGACATCCCCGATCTGGTGAAGACCTTCGTCGCCCGCTTCGCGGCGGAAGAGGGCCGGCGCCGTCTCATCGGGGTCACCCCGGAGGCGGTGGCGTTGCTCGAGCGCTACGACTGGCCGGGCAACGTGCGCCAGCTCGAGAACGCGGTGTTCCGCGCCGTGGTGCTCTCCGACGGGTCGCAACTCGGCATCGAGGAATTTCCGCAGATCGCCGCCCAGGTCGGTCCGGTGACGATCGAGCCGCGCCATGCGGCGATCTTCACCGGGATCGCCGAACGGGCGAGCTCCGCCGAACCGGCGATCCGCGCGCCCGCGCCGACGCGGGCCGGGACGAGCGGCGACGGCGCGATGTCGGGCTGGTCGCCGAGCCCCACGGGCCTCGTCGCCGGCTCCGGGCCGGCTCCCTTCGGCTTCCTGCGTTCGCTCGACGAGACCGGCCACGTCCGGAGCCTGTCGGCGATCGAGGAGGAGATGATCCGCATCGCCATCGATCATTACGGTGGACGTATGACGGAAGTGGCGCGTCGGCTCGGAATCGGGCGCTCGACGCTCTATCGCAAACTCAAGGAATATGGTTTGGAGGAGGCGACGGACGTGGAAGCGGCGGAGTGATCCGGGACGCGATCGGATGATCGCGGCTTTGTGATGGCGAAATCCGTTGACCAAACGTCAATATCCTCCGATCGACCGATCTCGATTCGAAACGCATCCGGGAGCGCATGACATGAAATCGTCCGGCTGGTCCTCCCTCGTCCTGGGAACGATCCTGGCGACCTCTGCCATCGGTACGGCGTTCGCGGAAGGACCGGGGAGCTCGATGCCGGTCGTCGCGGCGACTTCGGCCGCCGTCGGCGCGAAGGGCAACGACGACATGATCGTCGATCCCGCCGCCGTCATCGACGCGGCGCGCGCCGCCGACACCATCGCCGACGAACAGGTCGACCGGATAATGACCGGCTCGATCTTCCCGGTGGCCGGGGGAAATCGTGCCGGCGGCCTCTCCGAGGTCCGGCCGAACGGCACCCAGGGTCTGGTCGCACCGAAGACGGCGCCCGAACCGACGAAGTCGGTCGCGACACCGCCCGAACCGGCGAAGTCGGTCGCGACACCACCCGAACCGACCAAGTCGGTCGCCGTTTCTCCCGAACCCGCGATGCCCGTCGCCGCCGAAACGACGAATACGGTCGCGGTGACGCCGGAGCCGGTCGCCGCCGTCACGCCCGAGCCGGCGACATCCGTGCCTCCCGCATCTGTTCCGGCCGCCGCGCCGGTCGAGACCCCCGCTCCCGAAGCGACCGCCGGCGTCCCGCCAGCCGCTCCGGCGGTGCCCGAGACGGTGGTCGATTCCGCCGCGACGAAGCCCGAAAGCGACGATCGGCCGGCCGCCGCCGAGGCGGTGAAGCCGGCGCAGACCGTCGCCGCGATTCCCGATGCCGCTTCGGCGTCGGCGAAGACCGAACCCTCGGCCGGTCCGACGGCGCCCGCGCCGAAGCCGGTCGGGGCGATCGCGCCCGCCGTCGTTCCGGCCGAAGCCGCGCCGGCCTCGGTGGAGGTCCCGACGATCGCCGCCGCGCCGCTGCCCATCCCGGAGGCGGCGACATCGGCCGTCGCGCCGCCCGAGCCGATCGTCACGGCGACCACGGCCACCGAACCGGCTTCGGCGAGCACGCCGGCCCAGCCCCCTGCCGCCACCGATGCGGCCGTCGCCGCCACGCTCGCCGCCGAGCAGGCCGCGAGCGCGTTGAAGACGGCGCTCGAGGATCTGCAGCCGCTCGCCGGCAAGGCCGAGGAACGCGCCGAGCGCGCCGACCTTCTCGCCTTCTACGCCGACCGCGCCTTCCTGCCGCTCTTCGTCGATGGGCGCGGCACCACCGACCGCGCCCGCGCCGCCGCCGCCGCCTTCGCGGTCGCCGATCGCGACGGGCTCGATCCGCAGGACTATGCGCTGCCGGCGATCACGGCCGGGCTGGCGCCCGAGGCACGTGCCAAGGACGAGATCGAAGTCGCCCGCACCGTGGTGCGCTTCGCTCGCCATCTCCAATCTGGGCGCTTCGATCCCGGCCGGGTGTCCGATCTGGTGACGGCGAAGCCGCCGAGGACCGAGACGCGGGAGGTGCTCGATCGCGTCGCCGCCTCGACCGCCGTCGCCGAGTTGCTTCGATCCTACGCGCCGCCGCAGGAGGGCTACCGCCGGCTGCAGGCGGCGCTCGCCGAGTTGCGCGGGACGGCCGAGGAAAAGCCGATGGTGATGGTGCCGGCCGGGCCGCTCCTGAAGCCGGGCCAGAAGGACGCCCGCGTGGCGCTGCTGCGCGAACGCCTCGGGGTGACCGAGGTGGTCTCCGACGCGGAGGTCTACGATCCGTCGCTGGCCGAAGCGGTCAAGGCGTTCCAGCGCGAACGCGGCCTCGGCTCCAGCGGCAAGGTCGGGCGCGAGACGGTCTCGGCGCTCAACGAGGAGAAGAGCGGTACCCGGGCGCGGATCGCCGATCTGATCTCCAACATGGAGCGCTGGCGCTGGCTGCCGCGCGATCTCGGCGAGTTGTACGTCCTCGTCAACGTCGCCGACTTCCATCTCGACGTGATGAAGGACGGGCAGTCGATCCATCGGGCGCGCGTCATCGTCGGCAGGCCGTCCAATCAGACGCCGATCTTCTCCGAGACGATGCAGTACGTGGTGGTGAACCCCTACTGGAACGTGCCCTATTCGATCGTCAAGAAGGAGATGATCGGCAAGGCCCAGTCGAGCGCCGGCGCCGCGCTCAGCCGCGGCAACTACGAGGTCGAGATCGGTCGGCAGCGGGTCGACCCGACCACCGTCGACTGGACGACGGTGTCGGCCTCCAACGTCACCATCCGTCAGCGTCCGGGTTCGGGCAACGCGCTCGGCAACATCAAGTTCATGTTCCCGAACCGGCATTCGGTCTACATCCACGACACCTCGTCGCGCGGGTTGTTCTCGCGGGACTACCGGGCGCTGTCGCATGGCTGCGTGCGGGTCAACGAACCCTTCTCCTTCGCCGACGCGGTGTTGTCGGAGGAGCCGGTGACGCTCGACGGCGCGCGGTTGAAGAAGATGCTCGGCGGCGGCGAGAAATATGTGCATCTCAAGCGCGTCGTGCCGGTCCACATCACCTATTTCACCGCCTTCGTCGACGATCAGGGGCAGTTGCAGACCCGTCGCGACATCTATGGGCACGACGCCCGGGTCAAGCGGTTGCTCGACCTGTGACGGCGGCGATCGGCCCACTCTCTCATCGACCACTGGGTCGGAGCGGATCCTCGTCGGCGGGCCGGTTCCGCCGGGGCGAGGGCTCGCGCGGGGAAACGGCCTCCGGCGCCGACCGCACGTGAATTGACCGCGACCCACCCACGAATCGTGCCGAAATTCACGTGTCCGCGTGTCGAATTCCGCGGCATATCCGCGCGTTCCTCGGGTTTGGTGGTGAACGTATTCCTTTCGCCGGGCGTTCAAGGTAAAAGCTTCGTTAACCGTTCTCGGCGAAAGTGAGCCTTCGAGACAAGACGTCGTCGAAAGGCCATGTTGGGACTTTCATCTTTCGGCGTTCCGTGGAAAGACACCCTATGGGGTTGTTCGAGGCGCATGTGGATGGGTAAACGCCGCAAGGTGGCGAGGCTTCTCGCCGGAACGTGTCTGCTCGCCGGGTCCGTCGGCGTGGCTCACGCGGAAGTCCGCTCGCTCAATCTCATCAACACACATACGCAGGAACGCGCCTCGATCGTGTTCAAGCGCGACGGTGTCTACGATCAGAACGGTCTCAGGGAGCTCAATCGTCTGTTGCGCGACTGGCGCCGCAACGAAGTGACCCGGATGGATCCGTCGTTGTTCGACCTCGTCTGGGAGGTCTATCGCGACACCGGCGCCCAGGATCCGATCCGCATCGTCTCCGGCTATCGCTCGCCGACCACCAACAACGCCCTGCGCTCGCGGTCGCGCGGCGTAGCCAAGTTCTCCCAGCACATGTTGGGCAAGGCGATGGACTTCTATCTGCCGGACGTCTCGCTTTCGAAGTTGCGCGAGACCGGGATGAAGAAGCAGGCGGGCGGCGTCGGCTTCTATCCGTCCTCCGGCTCGCCCTTCGTCCACATGGACACCGGCTCGGTGCGCGCCTGGCCGCGCATGTCCCGCGAGCAGTTGGTTCGTCTCTTCCCCGACGGCAAGACGGCGCATGTGCCCGCCGACGGCAGTCCGTTGCCCGGCTATCAGACGGCGCTGGCCCAGGTCGAGGCGCGCAAGGCGCGTGGCGGATCGGCGTCTTCGTCGTCGTCGACCGGCGGCGGCCTGCTCGCCGCCCTGTTCGGCGGATCGTCGTCGTCTTCCTACTCGGCGGCGAGCGAGGAGGACGAAGAGGGTTCGACACCGCCGTCGCGTCGTGTCCAGGAACTGCGTCAGGGTCCGCTGCCGTCGTCGTCGAAGGCGGTCGCCGGGCGTGACGACACACCGCCGGGCGTCGATGCGGGCGTTCCCGTCTATCGTTCCAAGCCGGTGCAGCCGCAGATCCGCCTCGCCGAGGTCGCGCTGCCGGTGCCGGCGCCGACGCGTGAGCCGCCGCCCTTGGTCGCCGCCATGCCGCCGGTTCCGACGGCCTCCGCCAAGGGCTCGCTGGTGGCGCTGCCGATCACCACGCCGATGCCGCAGCCCTCGCCGCTGCGCGTCGCATCCGCCGGTCAGCCGATCCCGTCGCGCTACGGGCCGGCGGGCAACGAGATTCCGCCCGGCTG
Source organism: Prosthecomicrobium sp. (assembly GCA_048497495.1). Taxonomy (GTDB): domain Bacteria; phylum Pseudomonadota; class Alphaproteobacteria; order Rhizobiales; family Ancalomicrobiaceae; genus JAFHCF01. The sequence continues at coordinate 155 of JAFHCF010000177.1, read as the reverse complement.
GGTCCAGGGACCGAACGGCCGGCCGGTCGGGCCTTCGTCGGCCGATGCGCGCCAGTTGGCGGCGCTCACGGCGGAGCCGACGCGCGGCACGCCGATCGCGGTACCGCTGCCGATGGTGCGGCCGGGCTCCGCCGCGGCCGGCATGGTGCTCGCCG
>JAFHCF010000176.1:0-24760 GCA_048497495.1 Prosthecomicrobium sp. | reverse complement strand
GTCCGCTCTCCCCGTCGCCCGGCGTTCGATCTATGTTCGAGAGGCGCCGTCCGTCCCCGAATCGCCCGAAAGACCCGCGTGTCCGACCTGTTCGCCCCCGATCCGCCGCCCTCGTCGCCCGCTCGCCCGCGTGTGGTGCCGGTCCTGACCCCGGTGGCGCTCGATACCGCCTATTCCTATCGGGTGGCGCGCGACCAGGTGGTGGAGCCGGGGTCGATCGTCGAGGTGCCGCTGGGGCCGCGCAAGGTGATCGGCGTCGTCTGGGACGAGGGGCCGGACGGCAAGCCGTTGAAGGTCGGCGACAACAGGCTGCGCGAGATCGAGCGGGTCTTCGACGTGCCGGCGCTGACCGCCTCGACCCGGCGCTTCGTCGACTGGGTCGGGCGTTACTACCTGATGCCGCGCGGCATGATGCTGCGCATGGTGCTGCGCGCTCCCGAGGCGCTCGAGCCGGAGGCGCCGATCCGCGGCGTCCGCCTCGCCGGGCCGCCGCCGGAGCGGATGACGACGGCGCGCCGCCGGGTGCTGGAGGTGCTCGACGGCGGCTTCGCCTGGTCGCGCTCCGGGCTCGCGGCCTCCGCCGGGGTCTCGGCCGGCGTCATCGATGGGCTGATGGCGCAGGGCACGCTGGAGGAGGTGTGGCTGGAGCCCGGCCGGGCGCCGGCGCTGCCCGACCCCGACCACCGGCGGCTCGAGCTCAATCCCGATCAGGCGGCGGCGGCGGAGGCCTTGCGCCAACAGGTGAGGCGCGGCGGCTTCCACGTCGATCTCCTCGACGGCGTCACCGGTTCTGGCAAGACGGAGGTCTATTTCGAGGCGGTGGCGGCGGCGGTGGCGCGGGGCGCCCAAGCGCTGGTGCTCTTGCCCGAGATCGCGCTCACCGCCGAGTTCCTCGATCGCTTCGTCGACCGCTTCGGGGTGAAGCCGGGGGAATGGCACTCGGAGGTCAGCCCGAAGGCGCGCGCCCGGCTGTGGCGCGGCGTGGCGACCGGCGAGGTCCGGGTGGTGGTGGGCGCGCGCTCGTCGCTGTGGCTGCCGTTCCGCGAGCTCGGCCTCGTCGTCGTCGACGAGGAGCACGACGGCGCCTACAAGCAGGAGGAGGGCGCGGTCTACCACGCCCGCGACATGGCCGTCGTGCGCGGCCGGCTCGGCGATTTCCCCGTCGTGCTGGCCTCCGCCACGCCGTCGCTGGAGAGCTGGGTCAACGCGGCGCAGGGGCGCTATCGCCGCCTGGTGCTGCCGGCGCGGGCGGGCGCGGGCGAGCTGCCGGAGATCCGCACCCTCGACCTGCGCCGCCACATGCCGCCGCAGGGCCGGTTTCTCGCGCCGCCGCTGGTCTCGGCGATCCGCGACACGATCGCCGGCGGCGGGCAGGCGCTGCTCTTCCTCAATCGGCGCGGCTACGCGCCGTTGACGCTGTGCCGCACCTGCGGCCACCGCTTCGAATGCCCGAACTGCTCGACCTGGCTGGTCGAGCACCGGTTTCGTGGCGTTCTCACCTGTCACCACTGTGGCCACACGGTGCGCCGGCCGGAGGCCTGTCCGTCGTGCGGCGAGATCGACGCCCTGGTCGCCTGCGGACCCGGCATTGAGCGCATCGCGGAGGAGGCGGCGGAGCTCTTCGCCGACGCCCGCCGGCTGGTGCTCTCCTCCGATCTGCCCGGCGGCACGGCGCGGATGAAGCTCGAGCTGGCGGCGGTGGCGAAGGGCGAATGCGACATCGTCATCGGCACGCAGGTGCTGGCCAAGGGCCATAATTTCCCGCTCCTCGGCCTGGTCGGCGTGGTCGACGCCGACCTCGGCCTCGCCCACGGCGATCCGCGCGCGGCGGAGAAGACCTTCCAACTGATCCAGCAGGTGACGGGCCGGGCGGGGCGGGCCGGCGGCGGGGCGCGCGCCTTCCTGCAGACCCGGGCACCCGACCATCCGGTGCTCCGGGCGATCGTCGCCGGCGACCGCGACGGGTTCTACGAGGCCGAGGTGGAGGAGCGCCGGCGATCCGGCATGCCGCCCTTCGGCCGCCTCGCCGGGCTCGTCGTCTCGGCGGAGGCGCGCGAGCCGGCCTTCGCGGCGGCGCGCGCCTTGGCGCTGGCCGCGCCGCGCCAGGACGAGGTCGCGGTATTGGGACCGGCGGAGGCGCCGATCGCGGTGGTGCGCGGCCGTCACCGCTTCCGCCTCCTGGTCCATACCGCCCGCCATGTCGACCTCCAGGGCTATCTCAGACGCTGGTTGGCGCAAGCGCCGGCACCCGGGGGCGGGGTTCGCGTGCAGGTCGACGTCGATCCGCAGAGCTTTCTGTGACCATTCCACGCGACCCCGCGACGACAAACCGCAATTCCTCCGAACTACCGCGCATCTTGCTTTTTGAGGGCGAAAAACCTAGCGCGAACAGCATATTCGCCGTTTTGGACGAAGGGACGCCGGGCCTTAGACTTTCGGAAAACCCCCGGGCGGGCTTGTTGCGTCCACCCCACCCGTATGCTAGGACACCCCCGGTTTCGGCGGGGAACGCACTCAGGGGGCGTCTTCAAACCGAGATAGTCCAATGATTTCAGGGGTGTGCGGGGCGCGAGCCGCACTGTACGCCCGAATTGGCGTGGGGGTTTCGTACCGGTGGCAGAGACGACTTCGATCGTATCCGGCGTGGCTCAGCGCTATGCGAGCGCGCTCTTCGAAGTGGCCCTCGAGGCCGGTGCCGTCGATACCGTCGGCAGCGATCTCGACGCCTTCGACGGTCTTCTCACCGAGAGCGCCGATCTCGTGCGCCTGGTGAAGAGCCCGGTCTTCTCCGCCGAGGAACAGACGCGCGCCGTCGGCGCCGTGATGGCCAAGGCCGGCATCGGCGGTCTCGCCGCCAACTTCGTTTCGCTCGCGGCCCGCAACCGCCGGCTCTTCGTTCTGCCCGACATGATCAAGTCCTATCGCCAGTTCGCAGCGGCTCACCGCGGCGAGCAGGAGGCGGAGGTCACGTCGGTCTCTCCCCTCACCGAGGACCAGGTCTCCTCGCTCCGGACGGCGCTCGCGAGCGTCGCCCAGGGCAAGACGATCCGGATCGTCCCCAAGGTGGATCCCTCGATCATCGGCGGCCTCATCGTCAAGGTGGGCTCGCGCATGATCGACACCTCGTTGAAGACGAAACTCACTTCTCTCAAGGTCGCACTTAAAGAGGTCCGCTGATGGATATTCGGGCGGCGGAAATTTCCGCAATCCTCAAGGAGCAGATCGCGAACTTCGGCCAGGAAGCCGAAGTCTCCGAGGTCGGCCAGGTTCTGTCCGTCGGCGACGGCATCGCGCGTGTGCATGGGCTCGACAAGGTCCAGGCCGGTGAGATGGTCGAGTTCGCCAACGGCACGCGCGGCATGGCGCTCAACCTCGAGGTCGACAACGTCGGCATCGTGATCTTCGGTTCCGACCGCGAGATCGCCGAGGGCGACACCGTCAAGCGCACCGGCGCCATCGTCGACGTGCCGGTCGGCAAGGGCCTGCTCGGTCGCGTCGTCGACGCGCTCGGCAACCCGATCGACGGCAAGGGTCCGATCGCCAGCGACGAGCGTCGCCGCGTCGACGTCAAGGCCCCGGGCATCATCCCGCGCAAGTCGGTGCACGAGCCGATGTCGACCGGCCTCAAGGCCGTCGACGCGCTGATCCCGATCGGCCGCGGCCAGCGCGAGCTGATCATCGGTGACCGTCAGACCGGCAAGACCGCGATCGCGCTCGACACCATCCTGAACCAGAAGTCGATCAACGCCACCGGCGACGAGAGCCAGAAGCTCTACTGCGTCTACGTCGCGATCGGCCAGAAGCGTTCGACCGTCGCCCAGTTCGTCAAGGTGCTCGAGGAGCAGGGTGCGCTCGAGTACTCGATCATCGTGGCGGCCACCGCTTCCGACGCGGCGCCGATGCAGTTCATCGCGCCCTTCGCCGGTTGCGCCATGGGCGAATTCTTCCGCGACAACGGCATGCACGCGGTCATCATCTACGACGACTTGTCCAAGCAGGCCGTCGCCTATCGTCAGATGTCGCTGCTGCTGCGCCGTCCGCCGGGCCGCGAGGCCTATCCGGGCGACGTCTTCTACCTGCATTCCCGCCTGCTCGAGCGCGCGGCGAAGCTCAACAAGGACAACGGCCTCGGCTCGCTCACCGCTCTGCCGGTGATCGAAACCCAGGCGAACGACGTGTCCGCCTACATCCCGACCAACGTGATCTCGATCACCGACGGTCAGATCTTCCTCGAGACCGACCTGTTCTACCAGGGCATCCGCCCGGCGGTGAACGTCGGCCTCTCGGTCTCCCGCGTCGGTTCGTCGGCGCAGGTGAAGGCGATGAAGCAGGTCGCCGGCAAGATCAAGGGCGAGCTCGCGCAGTATCGCGAGATGGCGGCCTTCGCTCAGTTCGGCTCCGACCTCGACGCGGTGACCCAGCGCCTGCTCAATCGTGGCGCTCGTCTGACCGAGCTCCTGAAGCAGCCGCAGTTCTCGCCGCTGAAGACCGAAGAGCAGGTCTGCGTGATCTACGCCGGCATCAACGGCTACCTCGACACCATCCCGGTCGCTCGGGTCGGCGCCTACGAGCAGGGCCTGCTCAGGGTGCTGCGCGCCGAGCACGGCACGCTGCTCGCGGGTATCCGCGACAAGAAGGAACTGACGAGCGAACTCGGCGACCAGCTGAAGTCGGTCGTCGCGGGCTATACCAAGTCCTTCGCCTGATCGGCGCGGGACATGGGAATCGGTCGATCCGGGCGGGGCGTGTCCCCGCCGGGTCGAAGACGGGAGAGCCGGGGTCGATCCGGTTCCACGCTCGAGGATAGGACGGCCCGATGCCGAGCTTGAAGGATCTCCGAAATCGCATCGCCTCGGTCAAGGCGACGCAGAAGATCACGAAGGCCATGCAGATGGTGGCCGCGGCGAAGCTGCGTCGCGCGCAGCAGGCCGCCGAGGCCGCCCGCCCCTTCGCGGAGCGGATGAACTCCGTTCTGGCCAATCTGGCCGGCGCCTACGAAGGGCGCCCGGATGCTCCGGCGCTGCTCGCCGGCACCGGCCGGTCCGACGTCCATCTGCTGGTGGTGTGCACGGCCGAACGCGGCCTGTGCGGCGCCTTCAACTCGTCGATCGCGCGTCTGGCCCGCGACACCGCCAACCGGCTCATCGCCGACGGCAAGACGGTCAAGATCCTGTGCGTCGGCCGCAAGGGCGCCGACCAGCTGCGCCGCAACTTCGCCGACAAGATCATCGAGGTGATCGAGTTCAAGGGCGTCAAGAATCTCGCCTACGCTCATGCCGACGGCGTCGGCAAGAAGGTTCTGGCGATGTTCGAGGCCGGTCAGTTCGACGTGGCGACGCTGTTCTTTTCGCGCTTCAAGTCGGTGATCTCGCAGATCCCGACCGCGCATCAACTGATCCCGGCCGAGATCCCGGCGGACGCCAAGACGTCGGCCGGGGGTGGCGCGATCTACGAATGCGAGCCGAGCGAGGAGGAGATCCTGTTGGACCTCCTGCCGCGCAACGTCTCGACCCAGGTGTTCCGGGCGCTGCTCGAGAACGCCGCGTCGGAACAGGGTTCGCGCATGTCGGCGATGGACAACGCGACGCGCAACGCCGGCGAAATGATCAAGAAGCTGACGACGACCTACAACCGGTCGCGTCAGGCCATGATCACCAAGGAACTCATCGAAATCATCTCGGGCGCCGAAGCGGTCTGAGCTCTCAATCCAGGGGACATCACGATGGCTGACAAGAAGATCGGTCGTATTCGGCAGGTGATGGGTGCCGTCATCGACGTGCAGTTCGACGACCACCTGCCGGCGATTCTGAACGCGCTCGAGACCTCGAACAACGGCTCGCGCCTGGTGCTGGAAGTGGCTCAGCACCTCGGTGAGAACACCGTGCGCACCATCGCCATGGACTCCTCCGAGGGCCTCGCCCGCGGTCAGGAAGTGATCGACACCGGCCTGCCGATCGCGGTTCCGGTCGGCGCCGGCACGCTCGGGCGCATCATGAACGTCATCGGCGAGCCGGTCGACGAACTCGGCCCGATCATCCACACCGATCGCCGCCCGATCCATGCGAGCGCTCCGACCTTCGCCGAGCAGTCGACCGAAGCCGAGATCCTGGTCACCGGCATCAAGGTCGTCGACCTGCTGGCGCCCTACTCCAAGGGCGGCAAGATCGGCCTGTTCGGCGGCGCCGGCGTCGGCAAGACCGTTCTGATCATGGAACTGATCAACAACGTCGCCAAGGCGCACGGCGGTTATTCGGTGTTCGCCGGCGTCGGCGAGCGCACCCGCGAGGGCAACGACCTCTACTACGAGATGATCGAGTCCAAGGTGAACGTCGATCCGCACGAGAACAACGGTTCCGCCGAGGGTTCGAAGTGCGCCCTGGTCTACGGCCAGATGAACGAGCCGCCGGGGGCGCGCGCCCGTGTCGCGCTGTCCGGCCTGACGGTCGCCGAGTCCTTCCGCGACGAAGGCCAGGACGTGCTGTTCTTCGTCGACAACATCTTCCGCTTCACCCAGGCGGGTTCGGAAGTGTCGGCGCTGCTCGGCCGCATCCCCAGCGCCGTGGGCTATCAGCCGACGCTGGCCACCGAGATGGGCGCCCTGCAGGAGCGCATCACCACCACCAACACCGGTTCGATCACCTCGGTGCAGGCCATCTACGTGCCGGCCGACGATCTGACCGACCCGGCGCCGGCCGCTTCCTTCGCCCACTTGGACGCGACCACCGTTCTGTCGCGCTCGATCGCGGAGAAGGGCATCTACCCGGCGGTGGATCCGCTCGACTCGACCAGCCGCATCCTGTCGCCGCTGGTCATCGGTGAGGAGCACTACGGCGTCGCCCGCCAGGTGCAGCAGATTCTCCAGCGCTACAAGGCGCTCCAGGACATCATCGCGATCCTCGGCATGGACGAGCTGTCGGAAGAGGACAAGATCGCGGTCGCTCGCGCCCGCAAGATCGAACGCTTCCTGTCGCAGCCCTTCCACGTCGCCGAAGTGTTCACCGGTTCGCCCGGAAAGCTGGTCGGCCTGAAGGACACCATCCGCGGCTTCAAGGGTCTGTGCGACGGCGATTACGATCACCTCCCCGAGGCTGCCTTCTACATGGTCGGCACCATCGAGGAAGCGATCGAGAAGGCCAAGAAGCTCGCCGCCGAGGCGGCCTGATCGATCGACGCGCGACGGTCGGCGCCGCCGACCGTCCCCCCGACGACTGTTTGAGAAGAGGCGGAAATGGCCGAAGCCTTCAAGTTCGAGCTGGTCTCTCCGGCGCGTCTGGTCCTCTCCGAGGAGGCGTCCCAGGTGGTGGTCCCCGGTCTCGAAGGTGACTTCACCATGCTCGTGGGGCACGCGCCGTTCATGACGACGCTGCGCCCGGGTGTCGTCGAGGTGACCTCGGCCGCCGGCAAGACCTCCAGGATCTACGTGCGCGGCGGCTTCGCCGACGCCTCGCCCGAGGGCCTCACCATCCTCGCCGAACAGGCGATCCCGGTGGAGGAGCTCAGGGCCGACGTGATCGCCAAGGAGATCAAGGACGCCGAGGAAGACCTCGCCGACGCCAAGACCGACGAGGCGAGGCGCGTCGCCCAGGAGAAGCTCGATCAGTTGAAGAGCGTGCTCGGCGCGGCGCAGGTCGGCGGCCACTGAACCGACGGATCCGCTCGCGAGACAACCGAACCCCGGTCGCAAGACCGGGGTTTCGTCGTCTTCGGGCGGATGTCTCAAACGGTCGGATGCGTCGGCATCCCCGACCGTCGGCCCGAGTCGGTCAGCCGACCCTCAGGCCGGGATGGATGGCGCGGATGGCGCGGGCGGCGCGGCGCATCGCGGTCTCGTCCGCGAAGTCGCCGAGATGGAGGGGGCGGCCGTTCTCGGCCTCGACCATGAACAGCCGATAGGCGTCGCGGCCGTCCTCGTTGCTGTCGCGCACGGCGCAGAGCCCGCTCAGTTCCTCGAAGACGAAGCCGTCGACCACGGCGAGATTGCCGAAGGTGTGGAGTTCCTGTCGGACGGTGCCGGTCGCCGCCTCGAAGGAGGTCACCCATTCGCCGCCCCACAGGGCGAAGGAGAGGCAGACCAGGCCGGCGGTCGAGGCGGCGGCGCAGACGAAGAACAACGCGGCGTCGGGGAAGCCGAGCACCGAAGGCCGCCAGACGATCAATCCGGCGATGCCGCCGGCGAGCGCCGCCGTCCCGATCACGCCGGCGAAACGACGCAGGTGCCATTCCACGGGTCGGCTGATGTCCAGCCTGCCCCGTCCCTCGGACAGGACGACTTCTTCCCGGCTCATCCTCGTCTCCCAGGTCCAATACAGCGCCGCGGCGATGTCGATCCATGTTGAGACGAGTTCTTCAACAATCGATTACCGAGTGAACGAATAATGGGCAGCGGCGAGACGAAACCCGCCGCCCGCGATCGATCACGCGCCGAGATGACGGAAGGCGTCGACCACCTTCTCGTAGACCGGGCGCTTGAAGGGGATGATCAACTCGGGAAGGTTCGCCATCGATTCCCAGCGCCATTCGGCGAATTCGCGCTCGCCGGCCGGCGGATTGGCGATGTCGATCTCGGCCTCGTCGCCCTCGAAGCGGAAGGCGAACCACTTCTGGATCTGGCCGCGCCACTTGTGACGCCAGCGCTCGCCGACGACGGTCCGCGGGATGTCGTAGCTGTACCAATCGGGGGCCTCGGCGACGAGGCTCGCCGTGCGCACGTTGGTCTCCTCCCACAATTCCCGGCGGGCGGCGGCGAGCGGGTCCTCGCCGGGATCGATGCCGCCCTGCGGCATCTGCCATTCGTGGCCGGGGGCGACGTGCTCGACGAGGCCCTCGTCGGCCCGGCGGCCGACCCAGACCAACCCGGCGGGATTGAGCAGCAGGATGCCGACGCAGGGGCGATAGGGCAGGCTCTCGAATTCGGCCGGGGTCATGACGGTTCCTTCCGGATGGATGCGGCGATGCTCTTCCCGAACCGGAATTCGAGCGGAACGAATCGGTCCTGTCGAGGAGAATATGCACCGAACACCGTGGTCGCGGGGAGGAGGCGCGGCAGGAACGCCGGGTGCGCCTCGCCCCGAGTCGCGAGGGTCTCGTCGTCGTCGCGGTCGGCCATCGTGCCACGAACCACCAGCAGCGGGATCTCCGCCGAGGGGTGCGGGATCGGGCGCGGGTCGCGGCGATCTTCGGTCCGCCCGAAACGCTCAGGGAGAGCCCGGGACCGCTGTCTCGAGCCCCCGTCTTCGTCATCGTCGACGCTCCACTCGTGCCTCGAAATCCCCTCGGCACACCGGATCGACCGATCCGCGACGCGTCACACGCCGCCACATGAATTCGGAGGCCGGTGGTGAACGGCGGTGATGTTGCGCCTCCGCGCCCTTCTGCGATACGGTTCAAATCGGTTCGTAGACGGCGGCGTCAGACCTGCCGAGTGAGCCGAGGAGGGAAACGCCTTGCCAGCTGCCCGGCCGACCAGCCGGCGCGCGGTCTTGCGCGCCATCGGCGGAACCATCGGCGCAACGGCTGTGCCGCGCGTCCTCGGCGCCGCCGAACCGGAGTTGCGCTTCGGCCTGACCCCGGTCTTCCTCACCTCGGATCTCGAACTGCTGCAGCGGCTCAAGAGCCATCTCGAACGGGCGACCGGTCGGTCGGTCAAGCTGATCACCCGGCGGACCTACCAGGAGATCACGGCGCTGCTGGTCTCCGGCCAGCTCGACGCGGCCTGGATCTGCGGCTATCCGTTCGTCGCCTATCGGGCCCAACTGGCGCTGGTCGCGGTGCCGGTCTGGAAGGGCCGCCCGCTCTACCAGTCCTATCTGATCGCCTCGGCCGACCGTCCGGCCGCGCGGCTCGAGGACCTGAAGTCCGACATCCACGCCTTTTCCGACCCGGATTCCAATTCCGGCTGGCTGGTCACGGCGGCGGCTCTCGCCGAGATGGGGACCGACCCGGGCCGGTTCTTCCGCCAGACCTTCTTCACCTACGGCCACCGCAACGTCATCCGCGCCGTCGCCTCCGGCCTCGCCGGCAGCGGCAGCGTCGACGGCTACGTCTACGAGGTGATGCGGGAGACCGAAGCCGAATTGGTCGCGGCGACCCGGGTGGTGCAGGCCTCCGCCTGGCTGGGATTTCCGCCGATCGCCTGTCCGATCGCTCTCGCCGACGACCCGGCGACCCATCGGCTGCGGCGGGCGCTCGCCGACATGGTGAACGACGAGGACGGGCGCGTCGTCCTGTCGATGCTGAGGCTCGACGGGTTCGAGGTCGAGGAGCCTTCGCTCTTCGATCCGATCGCCGCGGCGATGTGGCGGGTCAGGGGAGGGAGCGCCGGATGATGCCGCGGGCCTCTCTCGCCATCAAGGTCCCCGCGGTCGCGGCGGTCTTCCTGCTGGTGGTGTCGCTGTTCATCTCGGAGCGGGTTCTGTCGCGCCTCGCGGCGATCCAGACGGCGCATCTCGTCACCCTGACGCGCGTCCACCTCGACGGGTTGTCGACGGCGTTGGTCGACGCGGTCCTGCGGGAGGACGTCTGGGAGGTCTACGCGGTGCTCGACCGGACGCGCCAGGGCGGCGATGGACCGACCGCGGCGGAGACGATCGTCACGACGTCCGATGGCCGGGTGATCGCCTCCACCGATCCGCGCCGCGTCGCCTCCAACACGCTGCTGCCGGCCGACTATCCGACGGCCGAGACGCCGTCCGGCGAGGTGGTCGTCCGCGAGCCCGAGGCGCGCGCCTATGTTCGGCGCGACGTGATCTACAACGGGCGCGCCGTCGGCTCGATCCATGCGAAGCTCGACATCGCGTCGCTGCTCGAGGAGCGGCGGCGGGTTCTGTGGACGCTGGTCCTGTCCAACGCGGCCTTGACCCTGGTCCTGGTGATCACCGCCTGGATCACGGTTCGCCGCATGATGCGTCCGGTGGCGATCCTGGTCACCCACCTGGAAGACGGCATCGGCGGCGAGGTCACCCCGATTCCGCCCCTGGCGATCGAGCGGGCCGGTCACGAGTTCCGACGGCTGTTCGCCGCCTTCAACACGCTCGCGCGCAACTGCCGCGAACGCGAGGAACTGATCCGGCGTCTCGCCGACGAGGAGAAGCTGGCGAGCCTCGGTCGGCTGGCCTCCGGCATGGCGCACGAGATCAACAATCCGCTCGGCGGCCTGTTCAACGCCGTCGACACGTTGAAGCGCCACGGTGAGCGGCCACTGGCCCGCGCCAATGCCCTCGACCTGATCGATCGCGGCCTGCGCGGCATCCGCGACATGGTCCGCACCACGCTCGCCACCTATCGCGCCGACGGCGACAGGCGTGTCGTCGAGACCCAGGATCTCGACGATCTGAGGATCCTCGCGGGGCCCGAGCTGCGCCGCAACGAACTGGCCCTGACCTGGGACAACAGCTTGAGCGGCCCGGTCGATCTGCCGGCGTCGCCGCTGCGCCAGATCACGCTCAATCTCCTCCTCAACGCCTGCAACGCCTCGCCCCGCGGTGGGGCGATCTCGGTTCGGATCGCCGAGGACGACGACCGATTGCGGATCGAGATCGCCGACGACGGTCCCGGCATGCCCGCGCATGCGGCGGCGATCCTCGCCGACACCACCGGGGCGATCGCCCCGATCGGCCGGGGCCATGGCCTCGGCCTGTGGATGACCGGTCGGCTGGTCCGGGAGCTGCGGGGCGCGGTCGAAGTTTCGCGAAGCCGATCGGGGGGTGCCCTGGTCACCGTCGCCCTCCCTCTTTCTCGCACCGGACGCATCGCCCATGTCGCTTGAGAACCGCACCATCGCTCTGGTCGAGGACGATCCGCTGATGGGGGAATCCCTGGTTCAGGGCCTCACCCTGGAGGGTGCCGACGTGCGTTGGTGGCGGACGGCGGGGGAGGCCATTCGCTCCATCGGGCGCGATCAACCTGATGCCGTCGTCTGCGACATTCGCCTGCCGGACGCCTCGGGCGAGTTGGTGTTCCGTGAAGTGGCGGCCCAGACGTCGCCGCCGCCGTTCCTGTTCATGACCGGTTTCGGCGACATCGATCAGGCGGTGCGATTGCTGCGCGCCGGGGCGGGGGACTATCTGACCAAGCCCTTCGAGATGTCCGACCTGCTGCTCCGATTGGACCATCTGATGGAGTTCGCGGCGCCGACGGGCACCGATGTGCTGGGGATCTCGGAGGCGATGGGGCGGGTCGAGCGGTTGCTGACCCGCGTCGCCAAGGTGAATTCCAACCTGTTGATCAGCGGCGAGACCGGCGCCGGCAAGGAGGTCTGCGCCCGCTTCGTCCACGATCGGTCGCCGGGCCATGCCGGCCCCTTCATCGCGGTCAATTGCGCGGCGATCCCGGCCGATCTGATGGAGAGCGAACTGTTCGGCCACGAGCGGGGCGCCTTCACCGGCGCGAGCGGACGCCACCTCGGCTATGCCGAGCGCGCCGCCGGCGGCACGCTGTTTCTCGACGAGATCGGCGAACTGGCGCCCAAGCTGCAATCGAAGTTGCTGCGATTGATCGAGGAACGGTCCTTCGTCCGCGTCGGTGGCGAGCAGGCGATCCCCTTCACGGGCCGGCTGATCTCCGCGACCAACGTCGATCTCGATCGCCTGGTCGAGCAGGGGACGTTCCGCCGGGATCTGTTCTACCGCGTCAACGTCGTGGCCGCCGTGGTGCCACCACTGCGCGAGCGTCGCGAGGACATCGGATGGCTCGCCGACCGGTTCTTCGCCGACTTCAACGCCGGGCTGGGGACCGACCTCGCCGGCATTTCCGAAATGGCGCTGGAGGCGCTCCAGGACCACGCCTGGGCCGGCAACGCGCGCGAGTTGCGCAACCGGATCGAGCGCGCGGTGGCGCTCGCCCTCGGCCCATGGATCATGCCCGGCGACCTCTTCCCCGAGCGGGCGGCGCAGGGGCTCGCCACGGCGGACGCCTCCCAGGGCGAGGAGCTGCTGCCGCTCGACGAGGCGCGCGACGATGCCGAGCGCCGGCACATCCTGTTGGCGCTCGCCAAGACCAAGGGCGCCATTCTTCCGGCCGCCAAGATGCTCCGCGTCTCCCGCACCACGTTGTGGGAAAAGATGCGGCGCCATGCCATCGCGGTCGACGGCCGCTGAAGGGCAGCGTGTTCGCTTTCCCGGACCACACCCCGTGGCCGTTCGGGAAAGCGAACGCGGGAGCCCATCACAGTCGCTCTGAAAAACAGGAATTCCGCGGGTTCTCACCGATCTCAGTGATGGCACGCCGATTGCGGATCTCCTCCGGTCACAAGAAGACTTCCGGAGGAAACACACATGTCGAAATGCGAAGGGCTCGTCCTGGCCGGGCGACGCCAATTTCTGAGGGGAGCGAGTTTCGCCGTGGCCGGCGCCGCCGCCACCGTGGTCACGCCGACGCCCGCCAAGGCCGCCCCGCCGCCGGCCCGTGTCTCCTATCCCGCCAATCGTCTCGCCAATCTCAAGGACCTGGTGGTCGACGTTCCCAAGGACGTCGTCTATCCGGACGCCGATTCGCCGGGTGTCCTCTTGAAGCTCGGCACCAGGGTCGAGGGCGGTGTCGGGCCGGACGGCGACGTCGTCGCCTTCTCCACCCTCTGTCCGCACAAGGGCTTTCCGCTCGCTTACGGCAAGGCGGACCGAACCCTGAGTTGCTCCGGCCACTATTCCCGTTTCGACGTCGAGAAGGCCGGCCAGGAGATCTGGGGCCACGCCACCCAGAACCTCGCCCAGTTCGTGCTCCGGGTCGATGCCAAGGGCGACATCTATGCCGAGGGCGTCGACGAGCTGATCTACGGCCGCCTGTCCAACGTGCTGTGAGAGGGAAATCGCCATGACATTCAAGCGTCAAGTCGACCGTCTCCCGATCATCCCGCAGGATGCCAAGGAGCACAACGTCACCTGCCACTACTGTATCGTCGGTTGTGGTTACAAGGCCTATACTTGGGACATCAACAAGCAGGGCGGCACCGCGCCGGGCCAGAACAAGTTCGGCGTCGACCTTTCGAAGCAGCAGCCCGGCGAGACCGCCGCCTGGTACGCCCCGTCGATGTACAACATCGTCAAACAGTCGGGTCGCGACGTCCATCTGGTGATCAAGCCGGACGACGGCTGCACCGTGAACTCCGGCCTCGGCTCGGTCCGTGGCGCCCGCATGGCGGAGAACCACACCTCGCAGGCGCGCGGCACGCAGCAGCAGCGGCTGACCGATCCGATGGTCTGGCGCTATGGCGAGATGCAGCCGACGACCTGGGACGACGCGCTCGACCTGGTGGCGCGGGTGACCGCGGCGGTCATCGACGAGCAGGGCGAGGACGGGCTCTTCGTCTCGATGTTCGACCACGGCGGGTCGGCCGGCGGCTATGAGAACACCTGGGGCACCGGCAAGCTCTATTTCGGCGCCATGAAGATCAAGAACGTTCGCATCCACAATCGACCGGCCTACAATTCCGAGGTTCATGCCACCCGCGACATGGGGGTCGGCGAGCTCAACAACTGCTACGAGGACGCCGAACTCGCCGACACGATCATGGTGGTCGGAGCCAACCCGCTCGAGGCGCAGACGAACTACTTCCTCAACCACTGGATCCCCAATCTGCGCGGGGCCTCCGTCGACAAGAAGAAGAAGGAGTTTCCCGGCGAAGCGGCCGAGGCGGGGCGGATCATCATCGTCGACCCGCGTCGCACCGTCACCGTGGCGGCCTGCGAAGCGGAAGCCGGCGCCGACCACGTGCTGCATCTGGCGATCGAGCCGGGCAGCGATCTCGCTCTGTTCAACGGGCTACTGACCTACATCGTCGACAAGGGTTGGGTCGACAAGGACTTCATCCAGGCCTCGACGGCGTCCGCCACCGCCGGCGGTCCGCAACTCCTGGCGCGACCCGGCGCCGCGGTGCCGGAGCGCGACCACGAACTGACCGACTTCGCCGCCGCGGTCGCGGCCAATCGCACGACGCTCGCCGATTGCGCCAAGCTCACCGGCCTGAAGGAGGCCGACATCGTCAAGGCGGCGGAATGGATCGCCATGCCGAAGGCCGGGGGGAAGCGTCGCCGCACCATGATCGGCTACGAGAAGGGCCTGATCTGGGGCAACGACAACTACCGCACCAACGGCGCGCTGGTGAACATCGCGCTCGCCACCGGCAACGTCGGTCGCCCCGGCGGCGGTGTCGTGCGCCTCGGCGGCCACCAGGAAGGCTATGTCCGCCCCTCCGACGCCCATGTCGGCCGCCCGGCGGCCTATGTCGACAAGCTCCTGCTCGAAGGGCGCGGCGGCGTCCATCACATCTGGGCCTGCGACCACTACAAGACCACGCTCAATGCGATGCGCTTCAAGCAGATCTACAAGAAGCGCACCGACATGGTGAAGGACGCCATGAACACCGTGCCGTGGGGCGATCGAGCCGCCATGGTGGCGGCGATCATGACGGCGATCCGCCAGGGCGGCCTGTTCTCGGTCGACGTCGACATCATCCCGACCCAGATCGGTCAGGCGAGCCACGTCTGGCTGCCCGCGGCGATCGCCGGCGAGATGAACCTCACCTCGATGAACGGCGAACGCCGCATGCGTCTGACCGAGCGCTACATGGACCCGCCCGGCCGCGCCATGCCCGATTGCCTGATCGCGGCTCGGCTCGCCAACAACCTCGAACGGGTCTTCCGTGAGAGCGGCAAGGCCGGCTACGCCGATCAGTTCAAGGGGTTCGACTGGCAGAGCGAGGAAGAGGCCTTCGTCGACGGCTACATCAAGAACGCCGGCGGCGGCCAGCACGTCACCTACGAGCGCCTGCGGGCGATGGGCACCAACGGCTTCCATGAACCGGCGGTCGACTTCAAGGACGGCAAGATCGTCGGCACCAGGCGGCTCTACACCGACGGCAAGTTCTCGACCGAGGACGGCAAGGCCAAGTTCCTGGCGGCGCCGTGGCGGGGCTGGGCGGCACCCGGCAAGGCCGAGCAGAAGGCGAAATTCCCCTATCTCGTCAACAACGGACGCGCCAACGTCATCTGGCAGAACGCCTTCATGGACCAGGACAACGACTTCGTCATGGGGCGGATGCCCTTCCCGGTGATCGAGATGAACCCCGACGACATGAAGGACCTGGGGGTCGCGGCCGGCGATCTGGTCGAGATCCACAACGACGCCGGCGCCACCCAGGCGATGGCCTATCCGACGCCGACGGCGAAGCGGAAACAGACCTTCATGCTGTTCGGCTTCCCGACCGGCGTCGCCGGCAATGTCGTCAACGCCGGCGTCAACGAGTTGGTGATCCCCGACTACAAGCACAGTTGGGCGAACATCCGGAAGATCGCCTCGGCCTCGGACAAGACCAAGGCGCTGAGCTTCAAGGCGACCGAATACAAGGCGTGAAGAGCGTCTCGGCCCTGAAGGGCCGGTTCCTACGAAGTGCGAGCGGGCGGATCACGACAGGGTCCGCCCGCTCATCGTTTTCAGTGTGCGCCGGTGTTGCGTCTCATACGCGGCCCGACCGGCGTCGGCCGAGACTTCCGAGTCCATCACACGATATCCCGACGAGACGCGGGACGACATGGTCGATGCCTTCTCGTCCCGCGCGATCGGCCCCAGCCCGTCATCGAGGGCTTCGACGATCCGGTGGGCGAGCGATACCGCCTCATCGACATGGGCGATCATCGGGGCAGACCAAGCGACCGAGAGGCCGCGCTGCCGCGCGACCATCCGGCCTCGATCACCGAGCACGAAGAGCTCCGTTCGCGGGTTCGCCACCGCCGCCAGCGTCGTTGCGGCATCGTGGATCCGCTCGTTGAAGGTCCCGGCACCTTGCGTAGTTTCCGAAGCTTCCTCGTCCGCTTTCTCTCCGCCCATAGTCGCCCGAGCGGGCGAGGCCGGAGCGTCCGGCATGGCCGTCGTCGCAATCCACCGTCGAAACGGGCGCCACGGATCCGAGCCCGGAAGACGGCGGATGCGCGGCGATGGTCGGGGCTCGGCGTGGTTCGGTCGCGAGGCACGATCCGGCTTCGATCGTTGCTGCGGCGAACTGGAGGCGTCTTCGGCCTCTCACACGGATGAGCGGGAATTTTCCCGGTCACCGTTCCACGGAAGGCGAAAATGCCCGACATCGAACCGCAATCGACGTCTCCAGATGGTCTGACAGACGAGGAGGTCGCGCGCCGATCGGCGTCCGAAGGCTTCAACGAACTACCGAGGGCGGAGCGCCGCACGCCGTTGCGCATCGTATACGAGGTGTTGCGCGAACCGATGCTGGCGCTGCTGCTCGGCGGCGGCGTCGTCTATCTGCTGCTCGGCAACACGACGGAGGCCCTCGTCCTGCTCGCCTTCGCCACGCTCTCGGTGGTGATCACCGTCGTCCAGGAAAGCCGCACCGAGCGCGTGCTCGAGGCGCTGCGTGATCTCACCAGCCCCCGCGCCCTGGTGGTCCGCGCCGGCGCGCGGCGACGCATCGCCGGGCGCGAGGTGGTGCGCGGCGATCTCCTGGTCCTCGTCGAGGGCGACCGCGTTCCCGCCGATGCGGTCCTGCTCGAGAGTCACGATCTGCAGACCGACGAGTCGCTCCTGACCGGCGAGTCCGTTCCGGTCGCCAAGATCGTCGGCGACGCAGCCGCGCGCGCCCAGGGTCAAAGGCCCGGCGGCGAGACACAGACCCATGTCTTCTCCGGCAGTCTGGTCGTGCGCGGAACCGGGCTCGGCGAGGTGACGGCAATCGGCGTGCGCAGCGAAATCGGCAAGATCGGCCAGTCGCTACAGGCGCTGGAGACCGAGGCGCCGCGCCTCCAGGTCCAGACCGGTCGGTTGGTGCGGGTCTTCGCCTTGTTCGGCGGCGGCGTCACGGTTCTCGCGGTCGTGCTCTACGGCACCTTGCGCGGCGGTTGGCTCGATGGCCTGCTCGCCGGCATCGCCTTGGGCATGTCGATGTTGCCGGAAGAGTTTCCGCTGGTGCTGACGGTATTCATGGCGATGGGCGCCTGGCGGATCTCTCAGGCCCGCGTCCTCACCCGACGCGCCGCGGCGATCGAAACCCTCGGCTCGGCGACGGTCCTGTGCACCGACAAGACCGGAACGCTGACCGAGAACCGCATGACGATCGCGGAATTGCACCTGCCCGACGGCGGTGCCGCGCGCGCCGGCCCAGACCTCACCGAGGCCTTTCGCGGGCTCGTCGACGTCGGCGTCCTCGCCAGCGCCGAAGTGCCGACCGATCCGATGGAAAAGGCCTTCCATGACCTCGGCCGAAGCCAGACCATCACGCCGACGCCGGTCTCTCGCCGCCTCGTCCGCGAATATGGCTTGCGGCCGGATCTCCTCGCCATGACCAACGTCTGGACCACGGGCGAGGAGGGCGGTGAGGCGCTGGTCGCCGCCAAGGGCGCCCCCGAGGCGATCGCCCGGCTCTGTCGGTTCGACGAGGGCGCGCTCGCCGCCCTCGAGGGAGAGGTCGATACGATGGCGGCGAAGGGCTTGCGGGTTCTCGCCGTCGCCCGAGCGCGGGCGCGCGAACCCTGGCCCGACGATCAGTCCGGTTTCACCTTCGAGTTCCTCGGTCTCGTCGGCCTCGCCGACGCGCTACGCGCCAGCGTGCCGGCGGCGGTCGCCGAGTGCCGTTCCGCCGGCATTTCCGTGGTGATGATCACCGGTGACTACCCGGCGACGGCGCGCGCCATCGCCGCCCAAGCCGGCATCGACGCCGGCGACATCGTCACCGGCGTCGATCTGCAACGACTCGACGACGGCGCGCTCGCCGAGCGGGTGAGGACGGCGACGGTCTTCGCCCGCACCATGCCGGAGCAGAAGCTCCGCATCGTCGACGCCTTCAAGGCGAACGGCGAGGTCGTCGCCATGACCGGCGACGGGGTCAACGACGCGCCGTCGCTGAAGGCGTCGCACATCGGCATCGCCATGGGTGGGCGCGGCACCGACGTCGCCCGCGAGGCCGCCTCGATCGTCCTGCTCGACGACGACTTCGGCTCGATCGTCGCGGCGGTGCGCCTCGGCCGGCGCATTTACGACAATCTCGTCAAGGCGATGGGGTTCATCCTCGCCGTGCATGTGCCGATCGCCGGCCTCGCCCTGTTGCCGCTGGTCTTCGGCTTGCCTATCCTGTTCGGGCCGATGCACATCGCCTTCCTGGAGATGGTGATCGATCCGGTCTGCTCGCTGGTCTTCGAGGCCGAGGCGGAGGAAGACGACGTCATGGCCCGCCCGCCGCGTGATCCGAACGAGCCGCTGTTCTCGCGAACACTGGTGATCTGGGGCTTGGTCCAGGGTCTGATGGGCTTCGCCCTGGTGGCGGCGATCTATCTCTTCGCGCTCAGGCGCGGCATGCCGGTCGACGAGGTTCGCGCCCTGACCTTCTTCTCCCTGGTCTTCGTCATCATCGGCCTGATCTTCGTCGGTCGTTCCTTCAGCGCCTCGGTGATGACCGCATTGCGACGGCCGAACCGCACCCTCGCCGTCGTCCTCGTCGGCGTGGTGGCGATGCTGGCGCTGACCCTCGGTTGGCCGATGGCCCGCGAGCTCTTCCGCTTCGGCCCGCTGCACGTCGACGACCTCGCGGTGACGGTGGGCGCCGGTATCGCGGTGCTGCTGATCCTCGAGCTCATGAAACCCCTGGCGCGCTCCCGGCTGAAGCCGTGGAAGGGTGTGGCCCGAGGGGCGAACGATGGTTCCCGAAAGGAGTCCTTGTCGTGAAGACGATTCAACTGACCTTCGTGCTGCTGATCCTGGGCCTCACCGGTCTGTGGCTCGCGGCCGACGACATCCTCTCCGTGCCGCTGGGCTTCTTCTCGCTGCGCGGCTCGCTCGTCCAACTGACCGGGATCCTCGCCATCGGCGCCATGAGCGCCGGCGTGATCCTGGCCACCCGCCCGGTCGTCGTGGAAACGCGCCTCGGCGGTCTCGACAAGATGTATCGCCTGCACAAATGGCTCGGCATCGCCGCCCTGGTCTTCGCCGTCGTGCACTGGGGCTGGTCGCAGGCGCCGAAGTGGCTCGCCCCGCTCGGGTGGTTCCAACGCCCGGCCCGGGTGCCGATGGCGCCGGAGACCGATCCGGTCCTCGCCCTGCTGCGCTCCTTGCGCGGCCCGGCCGAAGGGCTCGGCGAATGGGCCTTCTATGCCGGCGTGGTGCTGATCGCCTTGGCCTTGATCAAGCGCTTTCCCTACCGTTGGTTCTTCAAGACCCACCGCTTGCTGGCGGTCGTCTATCTGGTCCTGGCGTTCCATTCCGTCGTCCTGATGAAGACCGCCTATTGGGACGAACCGATCGGCATCGTGAGCGCGCTGCTGATCCTCGCCGGTTCGATCGCCGCCGTCGCGACGCTCATCGGCCGGGTCGGCTCCGATCGCCGCGCGGTCGGCAAGATCGAAGCGCTCGACCTCCATCCCGACCTCGCGGTGATGAAAATCTCGGTGCGTCTCGAGGATCGGTGGGCGGGCAACCGACCGGGGCAATTCGCCTTCGTCACCTTCCATGCCGCCGAGGGACCTCACCCCTTCACCATCGCCTCCGCCTGGACCGGTGACGGGCGGGTCGACTTTCTGGTCAAAGGTCTCGGCGACTACACCCGGACGCTGCCGGCGAGCCTGAAGGTCGGCGATGTGGTGACCGTCGAGGGTCCCTATGGGCGCTTCGACTTCCAGGGCGCTCGATCCCGCCAGATCTGGATCGGCGGCGGCATCGGCATCACGCCCTTCGTCGCCCGGATGAAGGCTCTGGCACTGCGACCCGACGGCAAGTCCATCGATCTCTTTCACACCACCACGGTGTTCGAAGCCGATGCCATCGCGGCACTTCGGCGCGACGCCGCCGCCGCCGGCGTTCGGTTCCATCTCCTCGTCGATGCCGAGGACGGGTTCCTCGACGTCGATCGGATCCGCGCCGCCGTTCCGGATTGGGCCACCGCCGATGTCTGGTTCTGCGGACCGGCCGGCTTCGGCAAAGCGCTGCGACGGGATTTCATCGCCGCCGGCCTCTCCGCCGACGCCTTCCATCAGGAGTTCTTCGACATGCGGTGAGGTCGGGTCGGAAGTTGGGCGCCGCTTCACGGATCGAAAGCTCGAAGGCAATCAAGCGTGCGGGCCGGTCCGGGGTCTACAGGCAGGCGAGGACCTCCACGGAGGCCGCGATTCGGCCATCGACCGGAAGAGAACCAGCGCGTCGTCGCGCGACGGAAGGAAGCCGCGACGACGCCGGAAGCCGGCGGCCTGCCCTGACCACCAGGGCGCGCCCACCCACCAATTGGGCGGCGGCGCCACAGCGGATGAGCGCGTGCTTCGAGAGACCGGTCCCGATGCCCTGCCCAGGTGAGATCGGCCGCCGACTGTCCCGGCAACAGACACGGCACCGGGTCCGGTGGTCGCCCCGCGCGAATGGAGCGAGGCAGAGCGCCGGGGACAATCGCCGTGGGCGCCGAGCCGGAATAGCCGACGACCCTGCCAGCGTCATGGACGACCATGACGGCCCGGCGCGGGTCAGGCGGCGCGGATGCCGGAGAGGAACTCGTCGACCTCGCGGCGCAGGAGTTCGGACTGCCGGCTGAGATCCGCGGCGGCGGAGAGAACCTGCGCGGCGGCGGCGCTCGATTCGGTCGCGGCCTCGGTCACTTCACCGATGTTCGACGACACCATTGCGGTGCCTTGGGCGGCTTCGTTGACGCTGCGGGCGATCTCGCGGCTGGCGGCGCCCTGACCGGTGACGGAATCGGAGATTTCGGCGGCGATCCGATGCATCGTGCGGATCGTGTCGCCGATGCCGGCGATCGCCTGGGCCGTCTCGTCGGTCGCTCCCTGGATGGCATCGACCTGCGCGCCGATTTCGGCTGTCGCCCGGGCGGTCTGGTCGGCGAGTTGCTTCACCTCGGCGGCGACCACGGCGAAGCCCTTGCCGGCGTCGCCGGCGCGGGCCGCTTCGATGGTGGCGTTGAGGGCGAGCAGGTTGGTCTGCCCCGCGATCTGTTCGATCAGGCCGATGATCGAGCCGATGTGCCGCGCCGCTTCGGCGAGGCCGCCGATGCGTTGATTGGAGGCTTCGGCTTCGGTCACGGCGCGGGTCGCGATTTCCGCCGAGCGGTCGACGCTGCGGGAGATCTCGGTCACGGACGACGACAGTTCCTCGGTGGCGGAGGCGACGGAGGCGACGTTGGAGGTCGCTTCCTCGGCGGCGCGGGCGACGGTGAGGGAGCGGTCCGAGGTCGCCTGCGACGTGACGGTCAAGGTGCCCGCCGCCGCCTGGAGTTCGGTGGCGGCGGAGGCGACCATCGCGACGATGCCGCCGACGGTCTGATCGAAACGGTCGGCCAGGGCGAGGCGCTCGGCGAGGCGCTGTTCGGCGGCGAGGCGGTCCTGCTCGGCCTGCCGGAGCCGCATGGCCTCGGCCGCGCCGAGTTCCCGGCGGAAGATCGCCATGGTCTTGCCGAGAGCGCCGATCTCGTCGCCGCGCTCGGTGTAGGGGGCTTCGATCGTCAGATCGCCGCCGGCCAGCGCCATCATCCTTTCGCGGATGACCGAGAGCGGGACGACGATGCGGCGGCTCACGAGAATGAAGAAGCCGATGGAGACGAGCACGGCGAAGCCGAGGCCGACCAGATCTCGTAGGAACGTCGCGTTCGCGGCGGCATGTTCGCTCGCGGCGCGGTCTCTGGCGACGCGAAGCGCGGATTCGGCGACGCCGAGGATGGCGGAAAGGCGGGGAACGCTGAAATTGGCCCAATCCGCCGGCTTCATGTCGATCTTTCGGCCGCTCGCCAAGGTGGTGGCGAGTTCGAACTGACGATCGACGACTTCCTTGGTGAAATACTCGGTCTGGGCGCGCCGGACGGCGGCGAGATGGGCATCCGGCAAGGCGAGTTCGGAGCCGATCCCCTCGGCCACGTTCCAGAAGGCGTGAGCACTGCCCATGAGGGTCGCGTAACGGTTCATGAGATCGGGCGGGACGGGAAGGCCCGCCAATCCGCCGGAGACCAGCGCCGAGGCTTCGCCGGCGGCGTTGCGCGTCTTCCAGACGGCGGATTTGATGGCGAACATCTTGTCGACCAGCGCGTCCTGGAGATTGACCTTGGTGGTGATCGCCGTCGAGGCGGCCTCGAGGCGCTCGAACAGACCGTTCGCCGCGGCGGCGTAGTCCTTGGCGAGACCGGCGCGGCGGGTGGCCTTGGGCTGCTTGATCGCCGCTTCGACCTCCTGGTGGAGCGCCTCGAGCCGACGCCGATCCTCGCCGAGGGCGCGAGCGGTTTCGCCCTTGTCGCCGAGGTCTATGCCGGGAAGGACGCGCACCGCTTCCGCCAAGCCGTCGAGGACCGCCTTGCGGGCCTTCAGCGTCTGAGTGGTCGATCCGGTGGAGACGGCGTCCGCGTTCAGATCGCGGATGGCGGCGGATCTTTCGACCCGGAGATTGTGAAGCGCGGAGAAGAGGTGTTCGCCGGCATTCGTCGCGACGACGATGCGCTGCGTGGCGACGGTCCGCGCCCAGGCGATCCGGGCGTCGTTCGCGAGCAGCGCGAGGATGACGATCGAGAGAAGCCCGATCGCCACCGTCAATGTCGTCCGGATCGAAATGGTGTTCATGACCGAATGTCTCTCTCCTTGTTGGAATTGATCTTCCCAATCATTGGTGAACAGAGATTTAAATCTGGCGTGCCGCGGCTCGGTCCCCGCGACGTCCTCGGCTCGTCGATCCCCGGATCGGTGGGCGCGGCGGCGGCATTGGCGATGCGCTTCCTCCCGAACGCGACTGTCATGCATCTGTCATCCATTTCTCGTTTATCGGCCGCAGAGTTGAAATCCTCTGGAGATCATCATGGCCACGTTCATCCGATCCACCGCCCTCGGGGTTGCGTTTGTCCTGACCATGTCGGTCAGTGCCTTTGCTTTGGATGCCCGATTCAAGGATGTCGACGGCGACCTGCTGGCGGATATTCCGACCGACGCCGCCGAACTGATCGATCCTCCGGTTTTGGTGTTCGCCTACACGCCGGTCGAAGACCCCGCCGTTTATGCCAAGGTCTGGGAAGGCTTCCTCAAGCATGTGGAGAAGGTCACCGGCAAGCGCGTGCAGTTCTTCCCGGTGCAGTCCAATGCAGCGCAGATCGAGGCCATGCGGGCAGGCCGCCTGCACATCGCGGCCTTCAACACGGGGTCCAATCCCATCGCCGTGAATTGCGCCGGCTTTCGGCCCTTCACCATGATGGCGTCGAAGACCGGCGAGTTCGGCTACAAGATGGAGTTCATCACTCATCCCGGCTCCGGCATCGAGAAGATCGAGGACATCAAGGGCAAGAAGATGGCCTTCACCTCCGAGACCTCGAACTCCGGCTTCAAGGCCCCATCCGCTCTGATGCGTGATCAGTTCAAGATGGAAGCGAAGCGCGACTTCGAGCCCGTGTTCTCCGGCAAGCACGACAACTCGATCCTCGGCGTCGCCAACAAGGACTACCCGGCCGCCGCCGTCGCCTCGTCGGTCAAGGACCGGATGCTTGCGCGAGGTGTCGTCAAGGCGGATCAGTTCAAGGTGATCTACGCGTCGCAGTCCTTCCCGACCTCCGGCTACGGCACCGCCCACAACCTCAAGCCCGAGCTGCAGGCCAAGATCCAGGAAGCCTTCTTCAGCTTCAATTGGGAAGGATCCGAGCTCTTGAAGGAGTTCGAGAAGTCCGAGCCGCCGCAGGAGAAGTTCATCCCGATTTCCTACAAGGAAAAGTGGGAGGTCGTGCGTCAGATCGATCAGGCCATGGACATCAAGTACACCTGCAAGTGAGCAGAGCAGTCACTCTCGGCGACTGAGATCCGCGTCGCCC
>JAFHCF010000175.1:0-9353 GCA_048497495.1 Prosthecomicrobium sp. | reverse complement strand
GCCGCCCGTCGGGACGGGCGGCCGACCACGCTCCCACACTCAATCGAGCGTGTCCTCCATCACCAGATGGCCCGGCGAGACGGTCCGATAGCGCCGAGTCGGGGCCCGGTAGTCGAGCGGGCGGACCGGGCTCTTCAGTTCCTGGCCGTCGAGACCGCGCCGAATGCCGCGTCGCGCCGGATCGGGGACCGGCACCGCCGCGATCAGCTTCTTCGTGTAGGAATGCTGCGGGTCGGCGAAGAGGGCGGCGCGCGGGGCGATCTCGACGATCTCGCCGAGATACATCACCGCGACCCGGTGGCTGACCCGCTCGACCACCGCCATGTCGTGGGAAATGAACAGGAAGGCGATCTTCAGGCTCTCCTGGAGGTCCATCAGCAGATTGCAGACCTGCGCCTTGATCGAGACGTCGAGGGCGGAGACGCTCTCGTCGGCGACGATCACCTTGGGGTCGAGCGCCAGCGCCCGCGCGATGGCGATGCGCTGGCGTTGACCGCCGGAGAATTCGTGCGGATACCGGCCCATCATCCCGGCCTCGAGCCCGACGCGCTCGAGCAGATCGGCCGCCCTGTCGCGAGCCTGGGCCCGGGTTCCCAGACCATGGGCGGCATAGGGCTCCGCCACCGAGGCGCCGATCGTCATCCGCGGATTGAGGCTGGCGAAGGGATCCTGGAAGATCATCTGGATCGAGCGCCGCATCCGCCGCAGATCGAGCGAACCCAGTTCCAGGACGTCGTAGCCGTCGAGCTCGACCCGCCCGCCGTGCGGTTCGACCAGCCGCATGATCGAGCGGCCGGTGGTCGACTTGCCGCATCCCGATTCGCCGACCAGCGCCAGCGTTTCCGAATGGAACAGGTCGAAGGACACGTTCTCGACCGCGTGGATCGCCCCCGTCCGCCGGCCGAAGACCCCGCCGCGCACGTCGAAGCGGGTCACCAGATCGCGCACCGACAGGATCGGCGGCTCGCCGTGGTCGACGCTCTGGCCGACGGGAAGAGCCGGTCGGCGCTCGCCGGTCGCCATGTCGACGATGGCGAAACGCTTGGGCCGATCCTCGCCGGTCATCTCGCCGAGGCGCGGCACCGCCGACAGCAGCGCCCGCGTATAGGGATGGCGGCCCTGGTGGAAGACCTCGGCGGTCGTTCCGGTCTCCACCACGTCGCCGCGATACATCACCATGGTGCGATCGGCCACCTCCGCGACCACGCCCATGTCGTGGGTGATGAAGAGAACCGCCATGTTCTCCTCGTCCTGCAACTGCTTGATCAGGTCGAGGATCTGCCCCTGGATGGTGACGTCGAGGGCGGTCGTCGGTTCGTCGGCGATCAGGAGCTTCGGTTTCGAGGCGAGCGCCATGGCGATCATCACCCGCTGCCGCATGCCGCCGGAGAACTGATGGGGATATTCGTCGAAGCGCGATCCGGCGTTGGGGATGCGCACCTTCTCCAGGAGCCGCAGGGTCTCGGCGCGGGCGTCGCGCCTGGAGAGGCCGAGGTGACACACCAGCGCTTCGGAGATCTGCCGCCCGATGGTGAAGACCGGGTTGAGGCTGGTCATCGGCTCCTGGAAGATCATCGCCATGTCGCGACCGCGCACCGCCCGCATGGCGCGCGGCGACAGCCCGGTGAGGTCGCGGCCGTCGAGATCGATGCGCCCCTCGACCCGGCTGACGCGCGGCGGCAGGAGACCCATGATCGACAACGAGGTGACGCTCTTGCCCGATCCGCTCTCCCCGACGATCGCCAGCGTCTCGCCGGGGTGAACCTCGAAGGACACGTCGCGCACCACCGAGGTCCAGCGGCCGTCCATCAGAAACGACGAGGTCAGGCCTTCGACGCGGAGAACCGGCCGGGTGGGCATCGCATCGCTCATCACCGGAGCCTCCTTCTTCTCGTCGCCGGTCACGACCGGATCACCGGCTTCCAGGGCGTCGAGAAGGAGGCCGACGGCCGTCCCTCCGCCTCCCGCGCCGCCTCCAGGTCGGCGATGCGGCGGTCGATCACCGAACGGTCGAGCATGCCGGAGGGATCGGCCCGGGTCGGCATGGTCTCGACCACGTGGAGGTAGCGTTCCTGGGCGACGGCATGGAGCCGGCGCAATTCGGCGAGCGGCTCGGGATGGTCGTCGGCGCGGATGTCGAGCCAGGGGTAGTCCTGGTCGCGGTGGACGCGGATCGCCGCCGATTGCCGCCCGCGCTTGTCGCCGCCGGCATCCTCGCCGGCCTGCATCGCCTCGAGCAGGCGTTCGACCAGGGGCATGCCCGCCGTCTTCTCCATCACCGCGAAGGTCGCCTCGACCACCCGCGGGCCGACCAACATGTTGCCGGCGACCGAAAACCCTTCGCCGACCCGGTGGCCGGCCCACTCCACGCAGGCCTCGCCGGTGAAGGCCGCATTGCGGCCGGCGGCGTCGATCAGGTGGAACTGGCGTTGGCGATGCCCCGCGTCACGCCCGGTCAGAGCCGTGACCACCTCTTCGGGCGACGCCCCCTCGGCGAGGAGCGCCAGCCCGTCGATGCCATAGAGCGGATTGACGAAGGCCTGCGTCGCCACCGCCCCGACGCCGGCGCGGATATGGGGAACGAGGGTTCCGACGGAGAAGAAGCGACTGGCGACGGCGATGCCGAAGAAGCCGGTGTCGGGATCGCGGGCGACGATGGACCAGGTCATGACTCACCTTCCGATGGCATAGGCTTGCATCAGTCTCGGGGTCGCGGCGGCGCGCAACAGGCCGTCGGCGTCGCGCTCGGCCGCCGTCAGACGACCGACCGACCAGGGCTCGGCGACCGTCAGCCGATGACCGCGACGCCGCAGATCGTCGAGGGTCGCGGTCGGGAACGAGGCTTCGACCATCACGCTGCCCGGATCGCGGGTGCGCGGGTAGAACGAACCGGGGAAGTGCGCCGTGTGGAACAGCGGCCGATCGATCGTCGCCTGGAGATCGAGGCGGTGATCGACGTGGCGCAGGAAGAAGGAGAGCTGCCACTGATCCTGCTGGTCGCCGCCCGGTGAGCCGAAGGCGAGCGCCGGCCGTCCCTCGTGGAGCGCGATCGACGGGGTCAGGGTGGTGCGCGGCCGCCGCCCCGGTGCCAGCGAGGTCGGCAGGCCGGGCTTCAGCCAGAACATCTGCGCCCGCGAGTTGAGGCAGAAGCCGAGGCCGGGGATGGTCGGCGAGGATTGCAGCCAACCGCCGGACGGCGTCACCGAGACCATGTTGCCGTCGCGATCGATGACGTCGATGTGCACCGTGTCGCCGCGCTTTTCGGTGAGATGCGCCATCGTCGGCTCGTAGACCGCGCCGGTCTCGAAAGCGCCGAGCATCTCCATGGTGCGGTCGTGCTGGTCCTCGAAGCCGGCGAGCCGGCCGGGGCGCAGATCGAGCGTGGCCGTCTCGCCGATCAGCTTGCGCCGCTCCGCCGCATAGGCCTCGCCGAGGAGCGTGTCGATCGGCACCACCGAGAAGTCGGGGTCGCCGTAATAGACCTCGCGGTCGGCATAGGCGAGTTTCATCGCCTCGACCACGGTGTGGACGAACTCCGGCCCGTTCGGATCCATCGCCGCGAGGTCGAAACCGGCGAGGATCGACAACGACTGGAGCAGCACCGGCCCCTGGCCCCAGGCGCGCGTCTTGGCGACGGTCCAACCGCGGTAGTCGTAGGTCTGCGGCGCCTCGATGGTCGCCGACCAGTTCGCCATGTCGTCGGCGGTGAGCACCCCCTTGTGGCACCGGCCGCTGGCGTCCATCACCTCGGCCGTCCGCAGATAGGCGTCGATCCGCTCGGCGACGAAACCGCGATAGAAGGCATCTCGCGCCGCCTCGATCCCCGCCTCGCGGCTCGATGCCGCCTCCGCCTCGGCGACGATCCGCCGCCAGGTCTCGGCCAGAACCGGATTCTTGAAGAGCGCCCGCGGCTCCGGCGCGGCGCCGCCCGGCAGCCAGGTCTCGTGCGAGGTCGGCCAATGTTCCTCGAAGAAGCCGCCCAATCCCTTGATGGTGGCCGATACCCGCGCCAACATCGGATGGCCGGTGGCGGCGTAGTAGATCGCCGGCTCGAGCACCTCGCGCACGCTCATCGTGCCGTAGTCGCGCAACATCAGCATCCAGCCGTCGAAGGCGCCGGGAATCACGGTCGCCAAGAGGCCGTCGCCGGGAATGAGGTCGAGCCCCTCGCCGGTGTAGTGTTCGATCGTCGCGCCGGCCGGCGCCGGCCCTTGGGCGCAGATCACCTCGACGCGGTCCTTCTTGCGCGAATAGATCAGCGCCGGCAGATCGCCGCCCGGTCCGCACAGATGCGGCTCGACGATCTGCAGCACGAAGCCCGCCGCGACGGCGGCATCGAAGGCGTTGCCACCCTTCTCGAGGATGGCCATGCCGACGGCGGAGGCGATCCAGTGGGTAGTGGTGACGACGCCGAAGGTGCCGAGGACTTCCGGTCGTGTGGTGAACCCGGTCATTACTTGTCTTCCCGGTTGTCTGAGGTCGAGAGGTGCGAGGAGGTCAGGCGGAGCGCGGGTCGAGCGCGTCCCGCAAACCGTCGCCCAGGAGATTGAATCCGATGACGACGAGGAAGATCGCCCCGCCCGGCCACACCGCCATCCACGGCGCCTGGGAGAGGAAGTTCTTGGCGACGTTGAGCATCGAGCCCCAACTCGCGGCCGGCGGTTGCTGACCGAGGCCGAGGAAGGACAGGCTCGCCTCGGCGATGATCGCGGTCGCCACCGTCAGCGTCGCCTGGACCAGGATCGGCGGCAGGACGTTGGGGAAGATGTAGCGCACCATGATGGCGATCGGCCCGAGCCCGATCGAGCGCGCGCCCTCGACATATTCCTCGGTCTTGACCGCCAGCACCTGGCCGCGCGTCAGCCGGACGAAGATCGGCAGGGCCGAGAGCGCGATGGCGATCATCGAGTTGACCAGGCTGGGGCCGAGGAAGGCGGCGAGCGCGATCGCCGTGATCAGGAACGGCATGGCCAGGAAGGCTTCGGTGACGCGGGAGACGACGATGTCGAACCAACCGCCGAAATATCCCGAGAGAATGCCGAGCGGCACGCCGACCGCCACCGCCAGGGTGACCGAGAAGAGGCCGGCGGCGAGCGAGGCGCGCGCCCCCCAGATCATCCGCGAGAAGATGTCGCGTCCGAGTTCGTCGGTGCCGAGGAAATGGGCGAGCGACGGCGCCTTGCGGATCGCCGTCCAACTGGTGGCGTTGGGATCGGCGATCGGCAGGATCGCCGCCAGGAGGGCGACGACCCCGAAGAAGACGACGATGCCGAGCCCGACCAGCGCCCCCTTGTTGGCGGAGAGCTTGCGCCAGGCGCGGCTCGACGGCCGCGACGCGGTCACCGTCTCGATCGCCGTCATAGGCTGGCCCTCATGCGCGGGTTGAGCACGACGTAGAGCACGTCGGCGATCAGATTCATGGTGATGAAGCCGATGGCGGTGCACAGCACCACTCCCTGGACGACGGCATAGTCGCGGTTGAAGACCGCGTCGACGATCAGCTTGCCGAAGCCCGGGATGGTGAAGATCTGTTCGGTGAGCACCGCGCCGGCGAGCAGCTCGCCGAAGAGCAGGGCGCTCAGCGTGACGATCGGCAGGACCGCGTTGCGAAACCCGTGCGACAGGATCACCGCCCGCTCCGAGAGCCCCTTGGCGCGCGCCGTGCGCACATAGTCCGAACTCAGGACGCCGATCATCGCCGAACGGGTGTGGCGCATCATCGTCGCCGCCAGCGCATTGCCGAGCACGAAGGCCGGCATCAGCATGGTCTTGAGCGACAGCAGCGGGTCGACGAAGAAGGGTTGATAGCCCGACGCCGGCAACCAGCCGAGTTTCACCGAGACCAACAGGATCAGCATGATGCCGAGCCAGAAGTTCGGCACCGAGAGCCCGGAGAGCGCCAGGATGCTGGCGACGTAGTCGACCAGGGTGTTCTTCTTGACCGCCGCGAGAATGCCCATCGGAATGCCGATCAGCAGCGCGAAGCCCATCGACATCAGCGCCAACTGCATCGTCACCGGCAGCTTCTCGCCGATCAGCTCGAGGACCGGCTGATTGGTCCGGAGCGAAATCCCCAGATCTCCCTTCATCGCCGTGCCGAGCCAGGCGACGTACTGGACCGGAATCGGATCGTTGAAGCGATATTTGGCGCGCAGCGTCTCGAGCACCTCCGGATCGCGCTCCTCGCCGGCCATCACCAGCACGGGATCGCCCGGCAGCAGCTTCTGCAGCGAGAAGACGAAGACCGAGATGATCAGCAGCGTCGGGATCGCCAACAACAGCCGTCGGACAATGAAGACGTACATGGGGTCCTCCGGGTTCGCCTTCGCGGGCGGAAGAGAGGGCGCCGCGACGCCCTCTCTCGTCGCGGGTCAGTTCGCCTTGGCGACGTCGTTCAGGCGAATCATGCCGTCGGGCGACGGCACGAAGCCCTTCACCTTCTTGTCGAAGGCCCACAGCCACGACTGATGGCCGAGGTAGATGTAGGGCAGGTCGTCGTTGAGGATCTCCGTGGCGGCGTCGTACTTCTCCTTGCGCACCTTGGGATCGACCGAGGTACGCGCCGCGTTCAGGAGTTCGTCGACCTTCGGATTGCAGTACTTCACGTCGTTGAGGCCGCCCTTGCAGGTGGCGAACTGGTGAATGTTGCCGTCGGGGTCGACGCGGCCGGACCAGTCGGTGCGGGCGATCTGGTAGTTGCCGGTGGATTCCTCGTTGAGGAGCGTGGCGAACTCCGTCGTCTTCAGCGTCACGTCGAAGCCGGCCTCGGCGGTCATCGCCTGCACCGCCTGCATCATCTGGGTGACGATCGGGCTGTTGGAGATCAGCATCTCGATCGCGACGCGTTCGTGACCGGCGGCCTTGAGCAGAGCCTTGGCCTTGGCGACGTCGCGCTTCTGGACCGGGAGCTTCTCGTCGTACCAGGGGCTGGTCGGCGCGAAGGGCTGGTTGCCGGCCGGCGCGGTGCCCTCGTAGACGATCTGGTTCAGCGCCTCGCGATCGATGGCGAGCGAGAAGGCCTGACGGATGCGCTTGTCCTTGCCGAAGGGCGTGTCGGCGCGCGGGCCGTTGCCGACGTTCACGTAGAGCGCCAGATAGCCGAGGTTGACGACCTGGGCGAGGCCCAGCTTGGAATCGCCCTTGACCACGGCGACGTCGGTGGGGGCCATGCGCTCGATCATGTCGAGGTCGCCGGCGCGCAGGTTCGCGAGACGGACGGTGGAATCGACGATCGGCAGATAGGTCACCTTGTCGAAGTGGAACTTGTCCTTGTCCCAATAGTCGGCGAACTTCTCGAGCACGATGCGATCCTGCTGGACCCGTTCGACGAACTTGAACGGACCGGCGCAGACCGGATGGCTGCCGAAATTGGCGCCGAGCGCGGCGGCGGCCTTCGGCGAGACGATCATGCCGGCGCGGTCGGAGAGCTGGGCGAGGAAGGTGGCGTCCGGCTGCTTCAGGGTGAACTTGACCTCGAGCGGCCCGGTGGCCTCGACCGAGGCGACCGAGGCGACCTCGCTCTTGCGGCGGGATTCCGTCATCGTCTGATTGCGCTTGATCGTGGCGACGACCGCCGCGGCGTCCATCGAGGTGCCGTCGTGGAACTTCACGCCGGAGCGCAGCTTCATCGTCAGCACCTTGCCGCCCTCCGACCACGCCCATTCGGTGGCCAGCTGCGGCACGATCTCGAGCTTCGGCGTGACGTCGACGAGCTTGTCGCACAGGGCGGTGTAGACGATGCGTCCGACGAAGGTGCGCGACTGCGCCGGATCGAGCATGTCGGGGTCTTCCGCGAGGCCGATCTTCAGATCGGCGGCGAAGGCCGGCGCCGCGAGCATCATGCCCGCGAGAGCCGTCACCAGAGTTCCAGCTTTCTTCATGCCCTTCTCCTCTTCACTCACGCGCCGGGCGCTTGGGGCCCGGACGGATGTCTCACTGCGTCAGGTCTTCATCCGCTCGGCGAGCGGGTCGTGCGAGGTGGCGCGTATCAGGCTCTCCTGCAGTGTCAGCAGGTGGCCGCGCATCGCTTCGGCGGCGCCGACGGGATCGCGCGCCGAGATCGCGTCGATGATCGCCAGATGTTGGTCGTGGGTGACGGATCGCGTCTTGGCGACGACCCGCGCCTGCTGCCGGATCCTCTGCCAGGCGGGGTCCTGCCGGGCACGGTTCATCACGTCGAACAGCGTCAAGAGCAGGCTGTTGCCGGCGCATTGGGCGATCTTGCGATGCAGCGCGCCGTCCCACAGTTCCTGGGCATCGGCGTCGGCGCATTCGACGATCTTGCCGATCAGGTCGTACATGCCGCGCACGTCCTCGACCTTGGCCCGAAGGGCGGCGAGTTGCGCCAGCTGCGGCTCGAGACGCAGTCGGACTTCCATCACCTCCAGGGCGTCGGTGCCGGCCACCAGCACGCCGAGGCTCTCACGCGGGACGCTCGGACGCGTCCCGGCGAAGGTGCCGGACCCCTGTCGGCGCCAGACCAACCCCTCGGCCTCGAGCACCTCGAAGGCGCGACGAACCGACCGCCGGCTGACGTCGAACTCGCCCGCCAGAGTGCGCTCCGTCGGCAGCCGCGCGCCCAGCTCGAACCGCCCCGACCGCAGGAGATCGCGCAACTTCTCGAGGGCGACGTTGGAGTTGTCCTGGGAAGCGTCTGGAATTTCGCTCATGAATTGGTCCGAACCAATTTTCGATTGGTTCAGTGCATCGTGAAAACCCGGATCGGTCAAGCCCGAATATGACCAGAAAGGGTGCTTGCCTACTTTTGAGGCGAAAAACACGCCCACATCCCCGATCCCGCCGCATCGCGAGGCGCTCGGTGATGCCGATCTGATCGGATGTCGCGGCGGGGTCGACGCTCACCCGACCCCGCCCGTGTTCGTCTCCGGCCAGACGACGGAGGCTCGGCCCGACGGAAGGTTCCCCGGACCGGCGCGCGAACCGCGTCATCGATCGAGGCGCGCCATCAGATCGCGCGCGATGGTCGGGGTGCGCGGCCCGAAGGCCAGGAGATCCGCCCCGTCGACGGCGACGAGCCGGCGATCGCGGGCCGCCGGGGTCGAGGCGAAGGCGGGAAGCGCGAAGACCTTCTCGGCGGTGACGCTCTCCGGGCCGTTCTCCATCGTCACCACGACATCCGGCGCGGCGTCGACGATCGCCTCGTCGGTCAGCGGCTTGTAGCCGGTGAAGTCGCCCGCGACATTGGTGGCGCCGGCGAGCGCGATCATGGCGGCGGCGGCGGTGGCGCGGCCGGCGACGAGCGGCCGACCGTTGGAGAGCGTCAGGACGAAGAGCACGCGCGGATGCGTCGCGCGCGCCGCCCTCGCCGCCTCGAGAGCGGCGAAGTCGGCGCG
>JAFHCF010000174.1:0-6838 GCA_048497495.1 Prosthecomicrobium sp. | reverse complement strand
GGCGGGTTTCGTCGTCTCGGGTGGGGTTCGTACCAACGGTCGGGGATGCCGACGCATCCGACCGTTGAAGACATGCGAATTTCTCACAGGCATCAGCGGCATGAGAAATTCGCTTACGGAATACCAAAGGGCATTTTCAATGCCCTTTGGTATCATTCGCGCCGGAGGCGGAAGAAGTCGCGCAGCATCTCGCCCGCCTCGCGCTCGCCGATCCCCGAATAGACCTCCGGCACATGGTGGCACGTCGGCGAGGAGAAGAGGCGCACGCCGTTCTCGACCGCGCCGCCCTTGGGGTCGCCGGCGCCGTAATAGAGCCGGCGGAGCCTCGCGAAGGAGATCGCGGCGGCGCACATCGGGCAGGGTTCCAGCGTCACCCACAGGTCGCAGTCGATCAGCCGTTCCGATCCGAGAACGCGGCCGGCCTCGCGCAGGGCGACGATCTCGGCATGGGCGGACGGGTCGTGATCGGCGATGACGCGGTTCTGCCCGGTGGCGATCACCGCGCCGTCCTTGACCACCACGGCGCCGACCGGCACCTCGCCGCGCGCGCCGGCGCGGGCGGCCTCGGCGAGGGCTTCCGCCATGAAGGAACGATAGCGAGTGTCGGCCACGGCGGGCTCCGAATGAGGCGGGTCGAAGTCGACAATAAGGCGAGACATGCCGGCGCACCAAGGGGGCCGCGCCCATCGTCCCTCCACGAGACGCAATCGTCGGCCATGGCGGCGAAAAACCGCCGTGCCCGCTTACATTTCCCCACGCTTTGCTCTAGATGGGCGCCATGACGAAGAACCAATTGGACGAGACCGCGCGCGCCGGCGACGCGAAGGGCGGCGATCACGAGCGCATCGCCAAGGTATTGGCACGCGCGGGCCTGTGCTCGCGGCGCGAGGCGGAGGAATGGGTGGCGGCCGGGCGGGTCGCCGTCGACGGCACGGTCCTGACCTCGCCGGCGGTGACGGTCGGCCCGGAAAACCGCATCACGGTCGACGGCCAGCCGCTGCCGGAGAAGGAACGCACCCGGCTGTGGCTGTTCCACAAGCCGCGCGGCCTGGTCACCACCACCTCGGACCCGGAAGGCCGTCCCACCGTCTTCTCGGTGCTGCCCGACGACATGCCCCGGGTGATCACCGTCGGCCGGCTCGACATCAACACCGAGGGCCTGCTGCTGCTGACCAACGACGGCGGCCTCGCCCGTGTCCTGGAACTGCCGTCGACCGGCTGGCTCCGGCGCTACCGGGTGCGCGCCTTCGGCGAGGTCGAGCAGGCCGCCCTCGACGAATTGAAGCACGGCGTGTCGCTCGACGGGATCGACTACGGCTCGATCGAGGCGTCGATCGACCGGGTCCAGGGGGCCAACACCTGGTTGGTGCTGGGCTTGCGCGAAGGCAAGAACCGTGAGGTCAAGCGTGTCCTCGGATCGCTCGGCCTCACCGTCAACCGGCTGATCCGCATCTCCTTCGGGCCGTTCCAACTGGCCGACCTCGAAGAGGGCGAGATCCGCGAGATCCGCGGCCGGGTGCTGCGCGATCAGCTCGGCAAGCGGCTGGTCGCCGAATCGGGCGCCGATTTCGATGCGCCGATCGTCCACCACGTCCACGGCTCGGAAGAGGAGGACGAGGGTCCGAAGCGCCGCATCAAGGCCTTCACCCCGGCGGGCGAGGACGACGAGCGCGGCGGGCGCGGGGGCCCGCGCGGCGGCGATCGCGGTGGTGATCGGGGTGGCCGGCAGGAGGCCCGCGATCAAGGCGAACGGCCGCGCGGTCGCACTCCGCGCACCAAGATGGAATTCATCGGCACCGGCGAACGGCCGCGCAACGACGATCGCGGCGGACGCGACGATCGCGGTGGACGGGGCGGGCGGCCGGAGAGCGGCGGGCGCGGCGACCGGCCCTACCGCTCGGAAGGCTTCCGCGGGCGTTCCGGCGGCGACGACCGGCCGAAGAGCGGCGGCTTCCGCGATCGCCCCCAGGGCGACGGTGCCGGCAAATACCGCTCGGAAGGGTTCCACGCCGGCGGCAATCGTTCCGAAGGCTTCCGGGGACGGCCCGGCGTCGGCGACAAGCCGAAGAGCGCCGGCTTCCGCGACCGGCCGACGGGCGGCGACCGCCCCCAGGGCGGTGGATATCGCGGGGATCGCCCCCAGGGTGCCGATCGGCCGCAGGGCGGCGGATATCGCGGCGATCGCCCCCAGGGTGGCGACCGCCCCCAGGGCGGTGGATATCGCGGCGATCGCCCCCAGGGCGGCGACCGGCCGCAGGGCGGTGGATATCGCGGCGATCGCCCCCAGGGCGGCGACCGGCCGCAGGGCGGCGGATATCGCGGGGATCGCCCCCAGACCGGCGACCGGCCGCAGGACGGTGGATATCGTGGCGATCGCCCGCAGACCGGCGACCGGCCGAAGAGCGGCGGCTTCCGCGATCGTCCCCAGGGCGGCGGCGAAGGCGGCGGTAAGCCTCGGTCGGAAGGCTTCCACGCCGGCGGCAATCGCTCCGAAGGGTTCCGGGGACGCCCCGATGGCGCGGCGCCGAAGAGCGCCGGGTTCCGGGCACGTCCCGAGGGCGGCGCCGATCGGCCGAAGAGCGCCGGCGCCAAGACGCGGCCCGAGGGCTCGAGCTTCGGCCCACGTGGGCCTCGGGGCATGAACCCGGGGGGCAAGAAGGGCGGACGCGACTTCGGCGGCGAGCGTGGCGCGGCGCCGGGCGGCAAGGGCCCGGGCGGCGGACGCGGTCCGGCCGGTGGACGCGGTCCCGGCGGTCCCGGCGGCAAGGGTCCGGCGGGCAAGGGCGCCGGTGGACGTGCTCCCGGTGGGCGCGGGGGTCCGGCCGGGCACGGGGGTCCGCGCGGAGGGCGCCCGTGAGGATCGTCGGCGGCCGCTTCCGGGGGGCGCATCTCGCCGGGCCGAAGTCCCAGGCGATCCGCCCGACGTCGGATCGGCTGCGCGAGAGCCTGTTCAACATTCTCGCCCATGGGCTCGGGGATCCGGTCGAGGACGCCCGCGTCCTCGATCTCTTCTCCGGCACCGGCGCGCTCGGGCTCGAGGCGCTGTCGCGCGGCGCCCGCTTCTGCCTCTTCGTCGAGGAGGCGGCGGAAGCGCGCGGCCTGATCCACACCAACGTCGAAGCCCTGAAGCTGACCGGCGCCACCAAGCTGTGGCGGCGTGACGCCACGAAACTCGGTCGCTGCGCGCCGATCGAGCCCTTCGATCTCGCCTTCCTCGATCCGCCCTACGGCAAGGGTCTCGCCGACGCCGCGCTCGTGGCGATGGTCGGCGGCGGCTGGCTGAAGCCGGGGGCGATCGTGGTGGTGGAGGAGAGCGCCGCGGTGGAGCTCGAAGCGCCGCCCGTGTTCGAGGTCATCGATCGCCGCGAACAGGGCGAGACGCGACTGATCTTCTTACGTAACGTAATTTCTTCCTGACATTTCGTATAGGCGGAGATCGCGGCGCGGCGCGGCGGACATCGACCTGTTTTGCTCGAGTCACTCGACCCACGATCGTCTCGACGGCGGCACTCATTGCGGAAGATGCTGAAACTTTAATTCGCGTTTAACCCATTCGCCACCAAGATCACGAAACAAATCGTCGACATGTCGTCGCCCGGATCCACCGGCGGCGGCTCGATACGACGAGACGAAGACGTTCGATCGTGGCGGGAGGGGTTCATGCGGATTTCGGTCAAGGCATCGCTGATCGCGGTGGTCGGCGTGCTGGCGGTGTTCCTGGTGGCGCAGAGCGGCCTGGGGATCCGGCAGTTGCGCGAAATGCGCTCGAACGCGGCCGAGGTGGTCGACAACCGCCTACCATCGATCCGCATCCTCGCCGACATCAAGCAGGCGGTCACGCATCATCGCCTTCATCTGCTCAGCCTCCTGATCGACGAGGATCCGGCCGCCACCCAGGCGATCGACGAACGCATCATCGCCAGTTCGAAGCGCATCGACGCGCTCTTCACCGCCTATGAGAAACTCGTCACGAGCGACGAGGAGCGGGCGATCTGGAACGACTTCAAGGACCGCTGGGCCGTGGAGGTCAAGGCCGAGAACCAGGCGGCCTCGCTGAAGCGACTGACCGACCGTTCGGGAGCGGCCGACGCCCTGGCGCGGTCGCTCGACGGCTTCGAAGCGGCGCTCGAGGTGCTCGATCGCGACGTCACACTCAACGGCCGGGCCGCCGACGCGGCGGCGGGCGACACCGAGGCGGCCTACCACTCGGGAATCTTCGAGGCCCTGCTGCTGGCCGCCATCGGAATTTTCATCGCGCTCGGCGCCGGCGCCTTCGTCGTCTTCGGCCTCTCGGCGCCGCTGCGTGGTTTGACCCTCGCCATGCAGGCGGTGGCCGCCGGCCGTCTCGACACCGAGATCCCCTCGGTCGAGCGTGGCAACGAGATCGGCGACATGGCGCGCACCCTGGTGGTGTTCCGCGACGGGCTCGCCGAAACCGAAAGGCTGCGCGCCGCCCAGGCGGAGAAGGATCAGGCTCTGGGGATCCGCATGACGGCGGAGCGCCGCGAGATCGCCGATCGCTTCATGGCGACGATGGGGGCGCTGGCCCAGACCTTCGTGAAATCGTCGGCGGATGTCGCCGATGCCGCCGAGACCTTGACGGTGACGGCGGAGGAGACCTCGACCCGAGCCACCGCCGTCGCGCAGGCCGCCGCCGAAGCTTCCGCCAACGTCCAGACGGTCGCCGCCTCGACCGAGGAACTCGAGGCCTCGGTGCAGGAGATCACCGGACAGGTCGGCCATTCCACCGAAGTGGCGCAGGCCGCGGCGGACGAGGCGACCAAGACCGAGGCGAACATCCGCATGCTGTCGCAGGCCGCCGAGAAGATCGGCGACGTGGTCAACCTGATCAAGGACATCGCCGGCCAGACCAACCTGCTCGCGCTCAACGCGACGATCGAGGCGGCGCGCGCCGGTGAGGCCGGCAAGGGCTTCGCCGTGGTCGCCTCGGAAGTCAAGCAATTGGCCGCCCAGACGGCGAAGGCGACCGACGAGATCGCCGCCAAGATCGGCGAGATCCAATCGGCGACCGCCGAGACGGTCGGCTCGATCAGCCGCATCGTCGGCACCATCGGCTCGATCCGCGAGGTCACCAGTTCGATCGCCGGGGCGGTCGAGCAGCAGGGCGCGGCGACCCGCGAGATCTCCGGCAATACCCATCACGCGGCGCGCGGCGCGGCCCAGGTCACCGAGAACATCACCGGCGTCGGCCGGTCGGCGGAGATGACCGGCACCGCCGCGAGCCGGCTGATGGGCCTGTCCTCCAGCCTCTCGGCCCAGGCCGACGACCTCACGCGTCAAGTCGAGAGTTTCGTCACCACGCTGCGCTCGGCCTGACGTCGGATCCCCTTCGAGGGCGGCTCGATCACAGCTCCAGCCGCTCTCGTCCATCGGCCCGGCAGCCAAGGCAGTCGGGCCGATTTCGTTTCATGAGAACCGCCTCCGTCGTGCGTGCCTTCGAGACCGTCGCGACGGTGCGGGAATTCGTTGTTTGGTTCATTCGTCAAATGTTCAATTCGATGATGCGATTCGAGGGGCACCGTGATCATGATTCCTGACCTGCACTCACGTCATTCAACTCTGCGCGAGAGGATCGTCGAACACATTTTCGTCGGCGACGTGCTGCGCCGTCTTTGGCAGCTCGGGATCACGGATGTCGAGGTTCTGAGGTCCGAGTTCGATGCCGGCGGATACGATCTGGTATTAAGCCGTGGCCCGATCATCCGCCACATTCAACTCAAGAGCCTTTCGGAAGGTGGTAAGGCTAGTGCGACCAAAATCAGTGTCAAACTAGTGAACCGACCCAGTGCTTGCGTCATTTGGATCGTCGTGACCGCAGACCTCCATCCGTCTACCTACCTCTGGTTCGGCTCCGAACCGGGACGACCGATACCCGACATCAGTGGTCTAAAGGTCGCCAAGCATACGAAAGGAAATGCTGATGGCATCAAGGCCGAACGGCCGGATCACCGCGTTCTCCTGCGTCGTTCATTCACTGAGTTGAAATCGATCGATGCTGTATTGATACGTCTTTTCGGACCGCTCGACGGGGCAGTATAGCCTGCCATCTTCGCGTTCACGCCTACTTTCGCCCGAACAGGCGCTCGATGTCGGCGAGCTTGAGTTCGACCCAGGTCGGGCGGCCGTGGTTGCACTGGCCGGCGTTGGGGGTCACCTCCATCTCGCGCAGCAGCGCGTCCATCTCCTCGGGCCGCAGCCGCCGCCCGGAGCGCACGGAACCGTGGCAGGCGACGGAGACCAGGATGTCGTCGATGCGGCGGGCGACTCGATCCGACGTTTCCCATTCGGCGAGGTCGTCGGCGAGGTCGCGCACCAGGCCGGCCGCGTCCGAGACGCCGAGGATCGCCGGCACCTCGCGCACCGCCACCGCGCCGCCGCCGAAGCTCTCGATCACCAACCCGACCCGGGCGAGGTCCTCGGCGCGGGCGAGCAGGCGGCCGACGTCCTCCTCCGGCAGTTCGACGATCTCCGGGATCAGCAGCATCTGGCGGGCGACGCCGGTCGCCGCCATCTGGGCCTTGAGCTTCTCGTAGGTCAGGCGCTCGTGGGCGGCGTGGGCGTCGACGATGACCAGACCGTCGCGGGTCTGGGCGACGATGTAGTTGGCGTGGATCTGCGCCCGCGCCGCGCCGAGCGGCCGCGCTTCCGCCGTCTCGTCGAGCGGGGCGAGGTGGGCGCGGGCATCGGCGGAAGGCGCCAGGACCGCGTCGAAGGGCGAGGCGGCGGTCTCCTCGAAGCCCCTGACGGGCGCGACGCCGGGATCGTTGTCGGGCCGCGACGGGGCGGTGCGCCAATCGAAGGGCGTCGCCGGATGCGG
>JAFHCF010000173.1:0-4465 GCA_048497495.1 Prosthecomicrobium sp. | reverse complement strand
GGTTTCAAGACCGCATCGATGGTTTCGCGACCGCGCCGGGCGAACCCGACGGGGCGCGACGCCATTCGATCAGGCCACGTTCTTTTCGAGGAACTTGACCGCGTCGCCGACGGTCAGGATCGTCTCGGCGGCATCGTCGGGAATCTCGACGCCGAATTCCTCCTCGAACGCCATGACGAGCTCGACCACGTCCAGCGAGTCCGAGCCGAGATCGTCGATGAAGCTCGCGTTCTCGGTCACCTTCTCGGCATCGACGCCGAGGTGCTCGACCACGATCTTCTTCACGCGTTCAGCGATGTCGCTCATGTGCTTCTCTTCTCAGAACAGGATAAACCGACCCCGAAAACACCGGCTTCTCGCCGGCGCCCCGATACGAAACTCCGCACGGCACCTCGCGACTGTCGCGCTCGGCCCCTCGGGTGCGGTGAAGCACCCCGGAGAGGATCGACCCGGCACCGCCGGCCCGACCCTTCGAACCCGCTCGACGTTCCTCGGGAAACGTCGTGGCGGGAAAACCCAATGTTCGAACGCTCGGCGCCCCCCGGCCGACGTCGATCCGCGCGGCACCACCCCGCTCGTCGACCCGATCGTTCGCCTCCCGCCTTTTTCGGGCAGGACCGGGTCGTGCTAGCACACTTTCCCGGGCTTGACCAGTGACCGCCCCCCGGGTCGGAGAGCCGTCGGACGGGGGTTGGGGAATAGAAATTTCCCCAATCAGATCATGGCCATACCACCGTTGACATGGAGCGTCTGACCGGTGGTGTAGGCGGCCTCGTCGGAGGCCAGCCAGACGGCGGCGGCGGCGATCTCCGCCGCGGTTCCGAGCCGGCCGGCCGGCACCGCGGCGAGGATGCCTTCCTTCTGCTTTTCGTTCAACGCGTCGGTCATCGGCGTCTCGATGAACCCCGGCGCGATGCAGTTGACGGTGATGTTGCGGCTCGCCACTTCCTGGGCCAGCGACTTCGACATGCCGATCATGCCGGCCTTGGCGGCGGCGTAGTTGCCCTGGCCCGGATTGCCGGTGACGCCGACCACCGAGGTGATGCCGACGATACGGCCGAAGCGGCGCTTCATCATGCCCCTGAGGACGGCGCGGGCGAGACGGAAGCCGGAGGTCAGGTTGACCTCGAGCACCTGATCCCATTCCTCGTCCTTCATGCGCATGAAGAGGTTGTCGCGGGTGATGCCGGCGTTGTTGACCAGGATGTCGACCTTGCCGAACTTCGCCTCGACCGCCGGCACCAGGGCGTCGACGGAGGCGCGATCGGCGAGGTTGGCGGCGAAGACCTCGGCGCGGTCGCCGAGTCGCGCCTTCAGGGCCTCGAGCACCGCCTCGCGGGTCCCGGAGAGGGCGACGGTGGCGCCCTGGGCATGCAGGGCCTCCGCGATGGCGGCGCCGATGCCGCCGGTGGCGCCGGTGACCAGGGCGACCTTGCCGGTCAGATCGAACATGCGGCTTCTCCTCGGGTCTTCTGGTTTCGTGGGGATGCGGCGCGGCGTCGCGCGGGCGCGCTCAGACCAGGGCGATCACCATCTTCTCGACGTCGTCGGGGGTGTTGATCGCGACACCTTCGACGCCCTCGACGATGCGCTTGACCAGACCGGTCAGCACCTTGCCGGAGCCGATCTCATAGAGCCGGGTGACGCCGCGATCGGCGAGCCAGCGCACGCTCTCGCGCCAGCGCACCGTGCCGGTGACCTGCTCGACCAGACGGCGGCGGATTTCGTCGGGATCCGAGATCGAGCGCGCCAGCACGTTGGCGACCAGCGGCACCACCGGGCGTCCGATCTCCACGGCGGCGAGCGCCTCGGCCATGGCATCGGCGGCGGGCTGCATCAGGGCGCAATGGAAGGGGGCGGAGACGTTGAGCAGCATCGCCCGCTTGGCGCCCTTGGTCTTGGCGATCTCCACCGCCCGCTCGACGGCGGCGCGCGTGCCGGAGACGACGACCTGACCGTCGGCGTTGTCGTTGGCGGCGTGGCAGATCTCTCCCTGCGCCGCTTCCGCCGCGACCGCGACGGCCGCCGCGAAG
Organism: Prosthecomicrobium sp.; assembly: GCA_048497495.1. Lineage (GTDB taxonomy): Bacteria > Pseudomonadota > Alphaproteobacteria > Rhizobiales > Ancalomicrobiaceae > JAFHCF01. The sequence continues at coordinate 2,432 of JAFHCF010000173.1, read as the reverse complement.
TCGAGGCCGAGGAGCGCCGCCATGGCGCCCTCGCCGACCGGCACGGCGGCCTGCATGGCGCGGCCGCGAATCTTCAGAAGGCGCGCGGCGTCGGCGATCGAGAGGCTGCCGGCGGCGGCGAGCGCCGAATATTCACCGAGCGAATGGCCGGCGACGAAGGCGGCCTCGCGCTTGACCCACACACCCTTCTGCTCGAGCACCCGAATGGTGGCGAGCGACACCGCCATCAGCGCCGGCTGGGCGTTCTCGGTCAGCGTGAGTTGGTCCTCGGGGCCTTCCCACATCAGTTTCGAGAGGTTCTGCCCGAGCGCCTCGTCGACTTCGGCGAAGACCTGGGCGGCGGCCGGATAGGCGTCGGCCAGCGCGCGGCCCATGCCGACGGCCTGGGAGCCCTGTCCGGGGAAGGTGAAAGCGATGGTCATGGGAAGCCTCGATCGTTCCTTCGGGCTCTCGTTCGGCCCGTGGGCGCGTCGAACGCGCGCCTCGGGGCGCGAATGAGCGCGAGAGGGGGCGAAGAGTCAAGAGATACGCAGGAGAAGGCAGCCGCGCGTCGGACGCGCGAAAACCCGCGGCTCGGCGGAGCGAACGGACGTAATCGTCATTTTCTCGCCGCAGGCTTCGCGCTATGTAGGGCGATGGTCACCCGCCCATCGTTCGACATGGAAGAGCCGATGTCGCTGCCGGAAAGCCATCCTCGCCTTCTCAAGCGCCCCTACAGCCAAGGGGAACTCGTCGCCGACGGGTTCGTCCACATCGTCGCGCTGGTCGCCGGCATCATCGGCTTCGCGGTCCTGTTCAACCGCATCGCCGCCCATGGTGCGTCGAGCGACGGCATCGCCGTCGCCATCTACGCCGCCGGCTTCTTCCTGATGTTCGGCTTCTCCTGCGCCTACAACATGACGCCCCCGTCGTCGCTCAAGTGGCTGCTCCGGCGCTTCGACCATTCGTCGATCTACATCATGATCGCCGGCACCTACACCGCGCTCCTCTCCCAACTCGACGACCGATACTGGGCGTGGGCGCTGATCGGCGTGGTCTGGGTCGGGGCGCTCGGCGGCAGCGCCGTGAAGATGCTCCTGCCCGGCCGCTACGACCGGCTGGCGATCGGCCTCTATCTGCTGCTCGGCTGGGTGGCGATCATCGCCATCGGGCCGGTGACGGCGTCGCTGCCGACCACCACGCTGGTGCTGGTGGCGGTCGGCGGGCTGCTCTACACGGTCGGCGTCTTCTTCTACAAGTGGCACAGCCTCAAGTTCCAGAACGCCATCTGGCACGGCTTCGTCGTCGTCGCCGCCGCCTGCCATTGGGCCGGCATCGCCTACGTCGTCGGCGGAACCGCATGAGGCGCCCGGCGAAGGCCGCAGCAGCAGCAGTCGCCGAGCCGGAGGGCTTCGCCGAACTCCTCGCGCCCTATGACCGCGTCGCGCTTCTCCTGCAGGGCGGGGGGGCGCTCGGCGCCTATCACGTCGGCGTCTTCGAGACGCTCGCGGCGGCGGGAATCACCCCGACCTGGATCTCCGGCGTCTCGATCGGGGCGATCAACAGCGCCCTCATCGCCGGCAATCCGCCGGAGCGTCGGCTGGAACGGCTCGAAGCCTTCTGGGACGAGATCACCCGGCGGGACGTCTTCGCCGGCCTCGGCGGCCTCGAGGCCTTTCGCCCGCTCCTCAACGGCTGGAGCGCGCTCTCGGCGATGACCCTCGGCCAACCCGGCTTCTTCGAGCCGCGCCTGCCCAACCCGTGGCTGGCGCCGCGCGCCACGGCCGGCGCCACGAGCTTCTACGACACCACCGCCCTGAAGACGACGCTGGAGCGGCTGATCGACTTCGACCTGCTCAACGACGGGCCGATGCGAATCTCGGTCGGCGCGGTCGAGGTGGAGACCGGCAACCTGATCTGGTTCGACAACAAGTGCCCGGAGCATCCGACCCGCCTCGACGCCCGCCACATCATGGCGAGCGGGGCATTGCCGCCGGCGCTGCCGGCCGTAAAGATCGGCGAGCACAACTATTGGGACGGCGGCATCGTCTCCAACACGCCGCTCGACTACCTCATCGACCAGGACGGCGACGTCAGTTCGCTGGTCTTCCAGGTCGATCTCTTCCCGGCCCAGGGGCCGACGCCGCGGGACATGGCCGAGGTCATGGCGCGGCAGAAGGACATCACCTATTCGAGCCGAACCCGTGCCGGCACCACCCGCTTCGCGCAGACCTTCCGCCTGCGCCGGCAGTTGCACGACGCGTTGGAGCGGATCGACCCGCGCAAGCGGACGAAGGCCGATGCCGAGACCCTCGCCGACCTCCGCGATCCCGGCGTCGTCGATATTCTCCAACTGATCTACCGCGCCCGCCCCTACGAGCGCGACAACAAGGACTACGAGTTCTCCGCCCGGTCCTCGGCCGATCACCGCGCCGCCGGCCGCGCCGACGCCG
>JAFHCF010000172.1:0-15916 GCA_048497495.1 Prosthecomicrobium sp. | reverse complement strand
TCGCGGCCTCGGCCGCGACGGCGAGGGCGGGTCTCTCGCCCCTGCTCCTCGACGAGAACCCGGGCCCCGGGGGCCAATACTGGCGGGGGCTCACCTCGACGCCGCTCACGAAACGCGATCGGCTCGGCCCGGACTTCTGGTCGGGCACGGATCACGTCCGCGCCGTCGCCGAAGCCGGTGTCGAGGTCGTCCACCGGGCCACGGTGTGGAGCCTCGACAAGAGCCTCGAACTCGGGATCTCGGTCGCCGGCGGGTCGGTTTTCGTCAAGGCGCGCCGGGTGATCCTGGCGACCGGTGCGATGGAACGGCCGTTTCCGATCCCCGGATGGACGTTGCCGGGCGTGATGACCGCGGGGGCGGCGCAGACGTTGCTCAAGAGTTCTGGCCTGGTGCCGGACGGTCGGGTGGTCGTCGCCGGTCAGGGGCCGCTGCTGTGGCTCCTGGCGTCGCAGATCCTGCGCATGGGCGGGCGGATCGACCGGATCCTCGACACGACCGAGACCCGGAACTACCTGACCGCCGCGCCGCATGCGCTTGCCTTCATGACGTCGCGCTATTTCCTGCGCGGCATGGCGCTGATGGCGAAGGTGCGGGCCAAGGTGCCGGTCACCTCCGGCGTCGTCGAAATTTCCGCCGAGGGCGAGGGACGGCTCGCCGCGGTGACCTGGCGGGCCGGCCGACGGGCGCACACCGCGCCGGCCGACGTCCTGCTGCTGCATCAGGGCGTCGTCCCGAACGTCAACCTCGCCATGGCGGCGGGGGTGGCGCATCGATGGGACGATCGCGGCCTCGCCTGGACGCCGGTCCTCGACGAGACCGGGGCGACCTCCGTCGCAGGGATCTCGATCGCCGGCGACGGTGCCGGCATCGGCGGTGCCGATGCGGCGATCGTCCGGGGCCGCATTGCCGCACGAGCGGCGATCGAGGCGCGCGCGCCGGCCGCCGCATCGGCGCTCGCCCCGATGGCCGAACTGCGGGTCGCTCTCGCGAGCGCAGTGCGCGGCCGGCGCTTCCTCGACACGCTGTTCCGCCCCCCCCGTGCCTTCCGCGTCCCGGCGGCCGACGCGACCATCGTCTGCCGTTGCGAGGAGATCACCGCCGGCGACATCCGCCGGGCGGTCTCGGTCGGCGCGAGCGGGCCGAACCAGCTCAAGGCCTATCTGCGCACCGGCATGGGGCCGTGCCAGGGGCGGCTGTGCGGCCTCACCGTCACCGAACTGATGGCCGAGGCGCGCGGCACCACGCCGGAGGCGATCGGCTACTTTCGCCTGCGCGCACCGGTGAAGCCGATCACGTTGGCCGAACTCGCCGCGCTGCCGAAGAGCGAGGAGGACACTCGCGCGGTGGTGCGCGGATGAGACGGTTCGTCGACGCCATCGTCGTGGGGGGTGGGATTCACGGTTGCTCGACCGCGCTGCATCTCGCCTTGCGTGGGCTGAAGCCGGCGTTGATCGAGAAGGACTACGCCGGCCGGCACGCCTCGGGCGTCAACGCCGGCGGCGTCCGCCAGCTCGCTCGGCATCTCCCGGAGATCCCGCTGTCGATCCGCTCGATGGACATCTGGGAGCGGATCGGCGATCTCGTCGACGACGACTGCGGCTTCGAGAGCCATGGCCAGGTGTTGGTGGCCGAAGACGAGGAGGAACTCGCCGCCTGCCGCGATCGCGTCGCCGAACTGAAGGGCCACGGCTTCGTCCACGAGGAGCTGATCGACGCGACCGAGCTGCGTCGGTTGGTCCCGGCCGTGGCCGATAGCTGCCCCGGCGGCGTCGTCTCGCGGCGCGACGGCGCGGCGCTGCCGGCGCGGACGACGACCGCCTTCCGCCGCAAGGCGGAGGCGCTCGGAGCGATCGTGCGCGAGGGCGAGGCGGCGCGCAACGTCCGTCGCGACGACGATCTGTGGCTCATCGACGTCGGCGCCGAGACCTTCGCCGCACCGATCCTGGTCAACGCCGCCGGCGCCTGGGCCGGGCGCCTCGCGGCGGCGCTGGGCGAGCCGGTGCCGGTCGAGACGGTCGCGCCGATGCTGATGATCACCTCGCGGGTGCCACATTTCATCGACCCCGTCGTGATCCTGCGCGGCCGCAAACTGTCGTTCAAACAGTTCGCCAACGGCACCGTGCTGATCGGCGGCGGACATCTCGCCATGCCCGATCAAGACCGCAACGAGACGGTGCTCGACTGGCGCAAGCTTTCGATCAGCGCCCGCACCGTCTTCGATCTGTTCCCGGTGATGCGCGAAGCGACGATCGTGCGGGCCTGGGCGGGGATCGAGGCGAAGACGCGCGACGACCTGCCGGTTCTGGGGCCGAGCGAAATCCACGCCGGGTTGTTCCATCAGTTCGGTTTCTCGCTGCACGGCTTCCAGCTCGGCCCGGGCGCCGGCGCAGTAGTGGCCGAGACGATCGTCGACGGCGCGTCACAGACCCCGATCTCCGATTTCCGCATCGGCCGCTTTCGGCCGCACTGACCCGTCCCGAGAAAGAGACCCACGATGACCATCACCCGCAGCATCCGCACGCCGATCATGCACCGCGCCGTCGAGGCGAACGGCTTCGTCTTCCTCGGCGGCACGATCGCCGACGACACGTCCGTCTCTATGGGCGAGCAGACGACCAACATCCTCGGCAAGATCGCCGGCTGGCTCGAGCAGGCGGGCACCGACGCCTCGCACATCGTGCAGGCCTCGATCTACGTGACCGATCTCTCCGAGAAGAAAGAGATGGATGCCGCCTGGACGGCCTTCTTCGGCGACGCCCTGCCGACCCGCGCCACCGTCGGCGTCGCCGATCTCGGCGGCGGCGCGATGATCGAGGTGGTGGTCACGGCGACAAAGCCGGCGTGAGGCAGGTGGCGTGGCCTCGTGGAGAGGCCGCGGAGGAGATCGCGAAGACGGCGGGCCGGCGACGGCCGCGCCGTCTTCGGCGTTTTGGGGCATGCCGCAGCGTCATGTTCGGTGTGGGAGAGCGAAGTCGCGCGACCGCGGAGGGTGAAAGCCGTCATCGCGACGCTCCGGTCCGCGGTTTCTCCGCTTTCACCTGTGAAACAGCACCAAGGATTGACCCCGCCGTGTCATGCGGTTTCAGAGACTTGTCGCGCCGATCGGCCCGCAGACCCCACGCCGATTCACACCTCCGACGGCACCATGCCGTAGGCGGTCCGGAACAACCGGTTGAAATGCGAACCGTCGGAGAAGCCGGCCTCGAGCGCCACGTCGGTGATCGACTTGGTGGTCTTGACGAGCAGCCAGAGCCCGAAGCCGATCCGCAGGTCGTGCGAATATTGCTGGACGCTGCGGCCGACCAACTGATGGAACACCCGCTCGAGCTGCCGCTTCGAGAGGCCGACGGCGGCGGCGATCGCCTCGACGCGCATCGGCCGGGCGAGATTGCGCGCGATCAGGCCGAGGGCACGGCGCACGCGCGGATCGCGGGCGGCCTCGCCACCGTCGTCGTGGGATGAGATCGGTGCCGGCACGGCGGCAACGAGCGCCTTCGCCATGGTGCCGGCCGCACGCGACGGGCCGCAGTGGCACTCGATCAGCCAGTTGCCGAGCACCAGCGCTGCGGCGCCGCCGGCGCAACTCACCCGCCGCTCGGCCACCACGAGATCGCGGCCGGTGACCGCCTCGACGCCGGCGAAGCGCAGATCGCCGTCGCACTCACCGTACCAGTCGGTGGCGCAGGGCGCGTCGTCGAAGAACCCCGCCTCGATCAGCGGGAACAGACCCGAGCCGCTACCGACCAGTGTCGCGACGCGGGCATCCGCCAGCCGCAGTCCGTCGATGATGGCGCCGCGCCCGGCCAACGCTGTCGCCTCGCGGCCACCGAGCACGGCGACCAGATCACAGGCCTCGGCGGCGGGGAGCGGGGCAGTGGGGACGACCTCGACCCCACAGCTCGAACGCACCGGCGCGCTGCCGGGGATCCGGCAGTCGAAGTCGACCCGGCTCTCCGCGCCCCGATCGCAACCGTGGCGCAGCACGTCGTTCAGCGCCGAATAGGACAGCAGGGTGAAACCGGGGAGCAGCACGATGCCGAGCACGACGCGTCGCCGCTCCGATCTCTCATGGGTCTAGCCGACGACGAACGGGGTTGTCATGGCTCAGATCTTCTCCTCGACCGCGACGGTCTGTGAACGGACGTAGACCGGCAGGATCCTCTTCCAGGTCGCGAGCATGTCCCGGTAATAGAGCGGGTCGTTGCGCAGCACCGCCTGCACCGCCATGCCACGCATGAGGCAGAGCGTCATGTTGAGCAGCGTGTCGACGTTGCCTGCGGAGAGATCGTTCTGGTGGAAGAAACCGCGCCAGATGGCGTCCAAGGCGACGTGGAGGCGCTGTATCGCCGGGACGAGACTGTCGCGTAGCGCCGTATCGACGCGCGCGCGTCGATCGGCGCGAATTTTCGCCCATTCGGCAAACTAGATTGCAGTGCATCAACCAGATCAGAACTCGCCACGCAGAGGTGATTTGAGGGTCCCGACACCGAGAAACGCCCCGCTCAGTCGCCGGCGATCCGTGCGGCGAGCGCCGGCGGCAGGCCGATGCTCGGCTTGCCCGGGGGGCGGCGGAAACGGCCGGCGGTCGGGGCGGCCGGATCGAGCGTGACCAGCGCTTCGGCCTGCTTGACGGCGGCGACCATGGCGTCGACGCAAGGCACGGGAACACGGTCGCGCACCCGTGCGGCGAGGCCGGCGAGCGGCGCTCCGCCGAGCACGACGACGTCGGCCCCGTCGTCTTCCACCGCGCGGCGCGCCAGTTCGACCAAGCGGTCCTCCATCTCGGCCTGAACGCCGTCGAGACTGGCGAAGGCGCGATCGGCGCAGCGCACGCCCGCCGATCGCCCGGTGAGCCCGTGCAGATCGATCGTCTCGGCGTACCAGGCCTCGAGGGCGCTGGCGAAGGTGACCACCGAAAAGCGCCGGCCGAGCATCAGGGCGGTCAGCATGGCCGCTTCGGAATAGCCGACGATGGGCAGATCGAACAATTCGCGGGCGGCATGGAGACCGGGGTCGCCGAAGGCCGCGACGATCACCGCATCGATCGTGTCGCCGGCCTCGGCGATCGTCTCGAGCAGCACGGCACCGGCGATCTGCGCCTCGGCCCGGCTGGACACGTAGGGTACGCCGCGAGGAGCGGTGTGGCCGATCAGTTCCGTGCCGGGCGCCGCCGCCCTGCGGCCGACCGCCAACAGGCGTTCGGTGACACTCGCGGTGGTGTTGGGATTGGCGACGAGGATCTTCACGACCTGCCCTCCGGTGCGCTCGATGCCGAGGCTATGCCGCCGCCGTCCCAGAGTCCCTGGTCGGCGAAGATCACCTCGGCCCGCGCCGCTGCCGCCAGCAGCCGGTCGTCGTGACCGCGCGGCCCCACCATCTGCAGGCCGAAGGGGAGGCGTGCCCGTCCCCGTCCAGCGGGGATCGAGATCGCCGGACAGCCGGCGTGATTGAACAGCGGCGTGAAGGCGGCGTGCGCCCGCGGCGCCACCGCGACGCCGCCGATGGTCTCCGGCCCCAGCCGATCGGCACGCCAGGCGAGGCAGGGCACGGTCGGGCCGATCAGCAGATCGACCTGCGTGAAGAAGCCCGCCAGCGCCAGCGCGACCTCGCGGGCGGTGATGCGGGCGCGGGCGACGGTCGCCGCATCGAGCGACAGGCCGCGCTCGATCTGCACGGCGATGTCGGGATCGAACCGGTCGGGGTCGCGGGCGAACTCCGCGCCGAACAGCGCCGCCAAGCCGGCGTGTTGGAGCGGCATCAGCGTCGCCTCGTCGACACCCGCCGGCCACGGCGGGTCTCGACGCTCGACTGCAAAGCCGGCCCGGCGGAGCGCCTCGACCGCCCGCTCGATCCCCCCCTCGACTTCTTGGTCGACCGGCGTGGTGAGGCCGAAGCACGGCGAGAAGGCGATCCGCAGGGCCTCGGGCGGGCAGTCGTCGGCGAGTCCCGCCATCAGCGAATCCGGATCGCGCGGGTCGGGGCCGCGGATCGCCGCGAACATCGCGGCCGCATCCGCAACCGTCCGGGTGATCGGCGCCAGACATTCGATGCCAGGAACGGGGAGGGCGAAGCCCGGCATATGGGGGATGGCGCCGAAGGACGGCTTGAAACCGACCGCGCCGACGTGCGCCGGCGGTCGGCGGCTCGACCCGCCGGCGTCGGTGCCCAGCGCCAGCGGCACCAAGCCGCCGGCGACCGCCGTCGACGGGCCGCCGGACGATCCGCCGGGGGTGAGCGCGGCATCCATCGGATGGCGCGTCGTGCCCCAGATCCGGTTGCTCGTGAGGCCTTTGCAGGCGAATTCCGACGTGTTGGCCATGCCGACGACGACCGCGCCCGCCCGGCGCAGCCGCTCCACCGCGATCGCATCGGCGGGCGCGACGAAGTCGGCGAAGAGCAGCGACCCTTGCGTCACCCGGCGCCCGGCGACCCAGATCGTGTCCTTGATGGCGACGGGAACGCCGGCGAGCGGCAGGTCCTCGCCTGCCGCAACACGGCCGTCGATCGCGGCGGCCTCGGCGCGGACCGGCTCGGCGTCGAAGCCGACGATGGCGACGAGATCGTGCGCCGCTTCGATCCGGGCGATCGCCGCTTCCGCCACCGATGCTGCGCTCTCGCGCCCGGCGCGGACGGCGACGGCGATGTCGAGCGCGGTGGGTTCGAACCTCGTCATCGCCGAGCGGCTCCACGTCCCGCGGTGCCCGGTCCGGGCTCCGCACATCTCGATCCCGTTCAGGCGACGTCGCGGAACAGCGACCCCCAGCCCTCGACCCGAGCCGGGTCGACACCGGCCATCTTCAAACTCTTCCACACCACGGTGGCGATCGAATCGTAGATCGGCACACCGAGTTCGCGTTCCAGGGCCTCGACCAGCGGGGCACAGCGCAGGTTGGTGCAGATCACCGCGATCGCCTCCGGTCGCGCCTCGGCGACGGCCCGGATCATACCCTCGATCGTCGCGGCATCGACCTCGGAGAAGGCGAAGTTGTCGCGAATACCGAGATGGCGCTCTGCGCCGCATCGGATGCCCAGACCGTCGTAGTTGGTAACGATCCGCGACTGGACGTCGTCGAGGTAGGGCGTGACGTAGCCGAGGCGTCGCACGGCGCGCCCTTCGAGGATCTCGTTCAGCGCCAGCATCGAGGTGGTGGCGGCGATGCCGGTCGCCGACCGGATGCGCTCGATCAACCGTTCGTCGGCGTCGAAGCCGAGCCAGCCCGACGACGTGCCGTTCCAGGCGATGACGTCGACCTTGGCGTGGGCGAGGAGTTCGGCTGCGCGCAGGATCTCACTGTCGTCGAATTGCGCCAGCGCGGTCGGCGTCAAGGCGATCTCGGTCACCTTGAAGCGGCCGAAATGGGCGGAGACCTCCGGCAGGCCCGCCACCATCGCCTGGGTCACCGGCTCGAGTATCGTATTGGAGGACGGCGTGAGCATGCCGAGAAGGACGCGTCGGGACATCTGTGCTTCCGAGTTCGGGGGAGGGGGATCAGGCCGAGGCCGCGACGGCTTCGCGCTCCGGCCGGAGCAGATGGAGAATATGGCGCTTCACGTCGTTGAACTGCGCGCCCGTGATGTCGCGAGGACGCGGGATGTCGATCGGCAGGATCTCGGCGATCCGCCCCGGCCGAGCCGACATGACGACGACGTGAGTGCCCAGCGTCAGCGCCTCGTCGATGCCGTGGGTGACGAAGACGATGGTTCCCTGGCTGCGCTCCCAGATCCGTACCAATTCGTTCTGCATGTCCATGCGCGTCTGTTCGTCGAGCGCCCCGAAGGGCTCGTCCATCAGGATCACGCCGGGGTTCATCAGCAGCGCCCGGGCGATGCCGACGCGCTGGTTCATGCCGCCGGAGAGTTCGGACGGGTAGTGGTTCTCGAAGCCGGTGAGGCCGACCAGATCGATGTAGATCTGCGCCTGTTCGCGCCGAACGGTCGCCATGGCGCCGCGCATCCTGAGATGGAAGGCGACGTTCTCCCACACGGGCAGCCACGGCATCAGGTTCGGTTGCTGAAACACCACGCCGCGATCGGAGCCGGGGCCGGTGACCGGCTGGCCATCGACGGTGATGGTGCCCGTCGTCGGCTTCTCGAAGCCGGCGATCATGTTGAGCAAGGTCGATTTGCCGCAGCCCGACGGCCCGAGCAGGCAGACCAGATCGTTGCGCTTGACCGAGAGCGACACGTCGGCGAGCGCCGTGACTTCGCGGCCGCGCGCCTTGTCGGTGTAGATCTTGGAGACGCCGGAGATCTCGATGTTGGCCATGGATCAGCCCTCGCCTTGCAAGGTGGTGCCGCGTTGCCAGTGCAGGGCGCGCGCCATCACCGCGCGGATGGCGAGGTCGCTCAGGTAGCCGAGCAGACCGATCGAGGCCATGGCCGCGATGACGATGTCGTAGCGCAGAAAATAATAGGAATCCCAGAGCACATAGCCGACGCCGCTCTTCACCGCGACCATCTCCGCCGTCACCGTCAGCATCCAGGCCGAACCGACCGCGATGCGCAACCCCGCGAAGATCGACGGCATCGCCGCCGGCAACACGATGTGGCGAAGCAGCCGACGTTGGTCGGCGCCGACCATGGCGCCGGCGCGGATCAGGTTGCGGTCGCAGGTCTTCACCCCGTGGATGGTGTTGAGCAGGATCGGGAAGAAGGCACCCAGGAACACCAGGAAGATCGCCGGCTTGTCGGCGATGCCGAACCAGATGATGGCGAGGGGAATCCACGACACCGGCGGGATCGGCCGCAGCATCTGCAGGGTCGGCTCGATCGTGATCTCGACGAAGCGCGACCAGCCGATCGCCACCCCCGCCACCACGCCGATCAGCGTCGCGAGCGCGAAGCCGGCCGCCACTCTCCAGGCGCTCGACAGCGCATCGAGGATCCAGTGGCCGGAATAATTCTGGGTGTTGCCGTCGGTGCCGATCACCCAGTCGGCCCAGGCGACGCCGACGGTGGACGGCGCCGGCAGAAGCGCGGGCGGCAGGGCGCCCGACCGGGAGAAGATCTCCCAGCCGGTGAGGATCAGGACGGGAACGACGAAGCGTTCCGGTCGCGACAGAAAGAGACGTTTGCGCATGCCGCTCGAGCTCCTCGGGTCTCAGTAGCCGAGTTCGGTCTTGGGCTTGCCGGTCGCCGCCTCGAGGAAGCGGTAGTCCATGCGGGCCTGAACCTGGGCGGTGACGTCGGTGCTGATGTACTTGAGGTCGCGCATCATCTCGGCGATCGCCACGGCGGAAGCGCGGTGCATCGCCGGATCCGGGTAGAGGTTGGCGATCGCGCCTTCGGCGATCGCCTTGTCGAGACCGGTGACCGAGGAGATGACGCCGACCCACAGGGCGTGGTCCTTCTCCAGCACTCCGTCGAGCTTGACCACGCCGCGCACCACGTTCTCCACCGCCTTGGGCTGGCCGGCGATCACGTCGGAACGGGTGACGATGAGGTTGGTCAGCTTGCCGGCGGCCTGATCGTAGGGAAAGCCGAAGAGCTTGGCGGCCTTGGCCTGGAGGATCTGGGTGGCGAAGGGCTCGACGGTGGCGATCATCTCGATCTCGCCGCGCCGCAGCGCCTGGATGTGGTCGGACGGGTTGGGGATGTTGATGAACTGGACGTCCTTGTTGACGTCGATCCCCTGCTTGGCGAGCGCGCCGCGCATGTGGATGTCCTGGGCATTGCCGCGCGAGGCGGCAACCCGGAACGGCTTGCCCTCGGCCTTGTACTTGGCGATCAGCGCCTTCAACCCGGCCCAGTCGCCGGCGGCGAGCGGCAGGTCGTTCTGCACGACGATGGTCGAGCCGCCGGAGATCTGCCCCGACACCGCAACCAGATCGAAGCCCTTGTCGAGGCCGGTGACGTAGTGGAGGTAGGTCACCTGGGCGACGTCGATGCTCTTGGAGAGCAGCGCGGTCAGCACGTCGTTGCCGGTGTTGAAGCCGATCGCCTCGACCTTCGTTCCCTCCGCGTAGCTCGGCAGCAGCGACATCGGCACGCAATGGGCGCACTTGGCGTAGCCCACCTTGACGGCGGCATCCTCGGCGGCGGCCGGTGTCGCCGCCAGACTCACGGCGACGACGACGGCTGCGGCGAGGCGGGAGATCAGAGTCTTCATGGTCTCGGCTCCTAGGGAAGCGGACCCCATCCGACGGGCGGCGATGGGCTCGGTTGGTTTCGGGTGACGATCACATTCCGTATGCGTTCAGTATTTCTTTTTGCAAAATCAATTGTATAATATATATTATGCCAATCCTAGAAGCCGCTTCTGTAGGCGAAGGACGACAAGAATGCCAGAATTTGAGGCAGACGAGATACCCACTACAACCAAGGGCATGCGGCCCAGGGCGCGCTACAAGTTCCAGCCGGGTCGGCTGAAGCTCTCGGTGACGGAGGCGAGCCGCCCGCTCGCCACCGCGTCGCTCCACGATCAGCTGGTGGCGCGGCTTCGCGAGATGGTGGTCGAGGGGGAACTCCCGCCGGGCTCGCCGCTGCCGGAGAAGATGCTGTGCGAGACCTTCGGCGTGTCGCGCACGCCGCTGCGCGAGGCCTTCAAGGTGTTGGCGACCGAAGGGCTGATCGAACTCAGGCCGCACCGCACACCGATGGTGACCCCGGTCGAGCGCGACGAGATGGCTGCCGTCTTCGAGGTGATCGTCTCCCTCGATCAACTGGCCGCCGAACTCGCCTGCCGTCGCGCCGGCGCCGCGGAGCGGGCCGACCTCGAGGCGATGCACGCCAGCCTCGCCGGCGCCCATGGTGAGGGGAACCGCCGCGACTATTTCCGGCGCAATCAACAGATCCACGCCGAGATCGTGCGGCTGGCCGCCAACCCGACGCTCACGGCGACCTGGGGGGCGCTCACCGCGAAGATCCGGCGCGCCCGCGCCCAGGTGAACTATCACGGCTCCCGCTGGCAGGAATCGCTGGAGGAGCACGAGGTCTTCATGGCCCACTTCCGGCGGGGCGATGCCACCGCCTTCGCCCAGGCGATGGCGGCCCACACCCGGCTGACCGGGGCGGCGGTTCTCGACGGCCTCTCCACGGCAGGAGTTCCGGCATGACCCGTCCCGATCCGGCCGGCGACGCCCGCTCGGCCTGCGACCTCGTCGTCGTCGCCCGCGCCGCCTTCCTGCTCGACGCCGACGACCGCATCGTCTCCGACGCCGCGGTCGCGGTGCACGACGGGCGCATCCTGGCGATCGGGCCGCGCGCCGCCGTCGAGGCGGCCTTTCGCCCGGCCCGACGGATCGGTTCGGATCGCCACCTGCTGATGCCGGGCCTCGTCAACACCCACAACCACACGCCGTTGATGGTCGTGCGCGGCATGGTCGAGGATCTGAGCTTCGCCCCGGCCTATACCCCTGGCATCCCCCAGGGTGATGCGCTGAGCGCGGAGGAGGCCTTCGCCCTCGCCCGGCTCGGGGTCTACGAGTTGCTGCGCTTCGGCTCGACCACCGTCGCCGACTTCTATCGCCACCCCGAGGCGCTCGCCCACGCGGCGAGCGAGTTCGGCCTGCGCGCCTTCGTCGGCGGCCGCATCATGGACGCCGACAATGCCGCATTGGCGCGCCGAGAGTGGCGCTCCGATCCCGCGCGCGCGAGGGCGACCTTGACCGAGGCGACCGACTTCGTCGAACGCTGGCGCGGACGCGAGCCGTTGATCACGCCGATCCTCGGCCCCCATGCGCCCGACACCTGCTCGCCGCCGCTGTTGCGCGAGGTCGTCGACATCGCCGCCCGCGACGGTCTCCTGCTCCACAGCCATCTCCACCAGTCGTCGATGGAAGTCGCGGTGGTCGAGGCGCGCGACGGCATGCGGCCGGTCGAGCTCTTCGCCGAGGTCGGATTGCTCGGGCCGCGCCTCGTCGCGGGTCACTGCATCCACATGAACCCCGCCGACATCGCCCGCTTCGGCGCGTCGGGTGCCCATGTCGCCCATGTCCCGGTCGGCAATGCCGCACACGGATCGGTCGCGCCGATCACCGCGCTGGCCGCCGCCGGCGCCGGCATCTCGCTCGCCACCGACAGCAAGTCCGGCGACATGTTCGAGGCGATGCGGATGGCCGTCGCCGCGACCCGCATCCGCGGCGAAGGCTTCACGACGACCGCGCGCGACGTGCTCCGCTGGGCGACGCGCGGCGGCGCGACGGCGCTCGGGATCTCCGACGAGATCGGTGTCATCGCCCCCGGGCGCCGTGCCGACCTGGTTTTGCTCGATGCCCGCATGCCTGATCTGGCACCGTTGATCGACGGGCCCGGCCTCCTCGTCCACAGCGCCCATGGCGGATCCGTCGACGCGGTGATCGTCGACGGGCGCGTCGTGCTCGAGAATGGTCGCCCGACCCTGGTCGACGGCGACGAGGTGATCGAGACCGCGGAAGTCGTCGCCCGAGGTCTGTGGCAGCGACAGGGCCACCGTCCGGCCGTGGCAGCCCGAATCCATTGATCGCAACGGCCGGCCGAGGGCCCTCCGGCAGCGGTCGAGACACGCCCTATGAGACGAGGAGATCCGACGTGGACACTTTCGATCTGACCATCCGTGGCGGCCGCGTCGCCACCGCCGGTTCACTGACGGCCTGCGACATCGGCATCCGCGACGGCCGCATCGTCGCGCTCGCCGAGCGGCTCGAGGCGGGCACCCGCGACATCGACGCCAGCGGCCGCTTCGTCCTGCCGGGGGGCGTCGACGCGCACTGTCACTTCGACCAGCCGACCGGCGATGGCAGCCGCATGGCCGACGATTTCCTCACAGGCACCCGCTCGGCGCTCTTCGGCGGCACGACGACGATCATTCCCTTCGCCGCCCAGGTGCGCGGGCAGTCGCTGCGCGCTGCGGTCGACGACTACCATGCCCGCGCTTCGGGCAAGGCGATGATCGACTATGCCTTCCATCTGATCGTGACCGATCCGACGCCCGACGTGCTCGGCCGCGAACTCCCCGAACTGATTGCCGAGGGCTACACGTCCTTCAAGATCTACATGACCTACGACGACCTGAAGCTCTCCGACCGCCAGATTCTCGACGTTCTCTCGGTAGCGCGCGATCACGGCGCCATGATCATGGTCCATGCCGAGAACGCCGACTGCATCGCCTGGCTTACCGATCGGCTGGAGGCGGAGGGCAAGACCGCGCCGATCTTCCACGCCGCCTCCCGGCCCAAGGTGATCGAGCGCGAGGCGACCCACCGCGCCATCTCCTTCTCCGAACTGGTCGACGTGCCGATCCTGATCGTCCACGTCTCCGGCGCCGATGCCATGGAGGAGATCCGGCGAGCCCAGGCCCGCGGCCTGAGGCTCCATGCCGAGACCTGCCCGCAGTATCTCTTCCTCACCGAGGACGATCTCGGCCGCCCCGGCTTCGAGGGCGCCAAGTGCATCTGCTCGCCGCCGCCGCGCGGGGCAGCCAACCAGGACGCGATCTGGCAGGGGCTTTCGACCGGCGTCTTCGCGATCGTCTCCTCCGATCACGCGCCGTTCCGCTACGACGACGCGCAGGGTAAGAAGCTCGGCGGCGAGGACGCCTCCTTCAGCCGGGTGCCGAACGGCATTCCCGGCGTGGAGACACGGCTGCCGTTGCTCTTTTCCGGCGTCGCCGACGGCCGCATCGACCTCGACCGTTTCGTCGACCTGACGGCGACCAATCCCGCCAAGATGTACGGCCTCCACCCCCGCAAGGGCGTGATCGCCATCGGCTCGGACGCCGATCTGGTCGTGTGGGACGCGGAGAAACCGGTGACGATCACCAACGGCGATCTCCATCACGCGGTCGACTACACGCCCTATGAGGGCATCACCGTGCCCGCGTGGCCGCGGATCGTGATCGCCGCCGGCGAGATCGTCGCCGATCTGGGCGTCCTCCACGCGGCGCCCGGCCGCGGGCGCTTCCTGCCGTGTGATCGACCCTCTCCGGCCCGGCCCATCGGCCGCGCTCCGAAGTCCGGCCTCTTCCGGGCGGATGCCCTCTGATCGCGGGACGCGAACGTCCGGCCGCTCACCGGCCGGCCGCGGCGGCCGCCGACGCGGCGCGGGGCGGAAAACGATGGCGGAAGCCGGCCTGCTCGAGGCGTCGACCGACCGCGAGGAGCGTCGCCTCCTCACCCGGTCGGGCGACGATCTGGAGGCCGAAGGGGAGGGGGTGCGCGCCCTGCGGTGCCGGGATCGCCAACACCGGGTGGCCGGTGAGCGACACCACGAAGGTGATCGCCAGATAATCGAGCACGTCGCCGAGCCGATGGCCGTCGATCACCTCGACCTCGCCGTCGTCGTTCGGCCACGGCAGAACCGACGCGGCGGGCAGCACCAGCAGGTCGTGAACGGCGAAGAAGTCGGCGAAGCGCCGACGCAGCGTCGTCCGCCGGGCCTCCGCTGCAAGGTAGGCACCGGCCGTGAGCCCCCGGCCGGCGGCGATGTTCCAGGCGACGGTCGGCGTCAGTCGATCGCCGAAGCGCTCCTCGAGCGGCGCGAAGGCCTGATGGACGTGAGCGGCGCGGATCGTCTTGAAGGCGTCGATCGCCCCGTCGCAGTCGGGGGAAGCCTCGGTCGCCGGCCCGAGTGCGTCCGCCAACGCCGCCACGGCCTCGGCGAAGCGGTCTCGCACGGCGCGCGAGACCGTGGCGACGCCGAGATCGGGCGAGACGGCGACGCGTGGGGCGGCCACCGCCGGCCGGTCGACGATGGTCGAGGTCGGATCGTGAGGATGCGAACCGGTGAGGGCGTGGTAGACGGCGAAACAGTCGTCGACGCTCCGCCCCATGATCCCCTGCGTGACGGTATTGTCGGCGCCGAGCGCACGGGTCGGGGCGGGGAGACGGCCAGGCGTCGGGCGTAGGGCGACCGAGCCACAGAAGCTCGACGGCGTGCGCACCGAGCCGCCGAAGTCGGTGCCCAGCGCCACCGCCGCCATGCCGGTCGCCACCGCCACCGCCGACCCGCCCGACGATCCGCCGCTGGTCAGCGTGACGTCCCAAGGGTTGCGTGTCGGACCGCAGAGCCGATTGGAGCAGACTGCGCCCATGCCGAATTCCGGCGTGTTGGTCTTGCCGAGGATCACCGCGCCCGCCGCCCTGAGGCGCGCCACGACGGCATCGTCGATGCTCGGCACCCGATCGGCGAAGAGGGCGGAGCCCTGGGTCGTGCGCAGCCCGGCGGTGTCGATCAGGTCCTTCACGCCGACCGGTAGGCCGTGGAGGGGGCCTCGCCGCTCGGCCGGTAAGGCGTCGAGAGCATCGGCCGCCGCCAGCGCCGCAGCCGCGTCGATCGTCACCCAGACGGAGAGCTTCGGCTCCAGTTCGGCGATGAGATCGAGATGCGCCTCCGTCGCCGCGCGCACCGAGAGCGCGCCGCGGCGCAGGGCTTCGAGAAGTGCGACGGCAGGCCGATCACACAGGGATGCCTCATTCGACGCCATCTGCACCCGGCTCCCACGATTCTGCCCATAGTTTGATCCGACCAACGACGTCTCGTCAATTCGGAACACGGTCATATGATTGAGTAATAGGGAATAATCAAAAAATGGCATGCAGTTTGCTCGGTCTCAGTCGCAATCTCGATGCCGGAGTTTCGCATGACGATCGCCCCATCTCGCGCCGGACGCTCTCTCGTCGTCGATGCCGTCTCTCATCGCTACGGCCATGCGATGGCGATCGAGGACATCAATCTCGACGTCAAGGGCGGCGAACTCGTCGCGCTGCTCGGCCCCTCGGGCTGCGGCAAGACCACATTGCTGCGGATCGTCGCCGGCTTCGTCGCCCAGACCGAAGGGCGGATCGTCGTCGGCGACGAGGTGGTCGACGCCTTGTCGCCGGCCCGACGCGCCGTCGGCATCGTCTTCCAGAACTACGCCCTCTTCCCGCACATGACGATCGCCGAAAACGTCGCCTACGGCCTCGCCGCGCGCGGCGCCGCGCGCCCCCCCCACAAAGGG
>JAFHCF010000171.1:0-28032 GCA_048497495.1 Prosthecomicrobium sp. | reverse complement strand
GACGAGGACCGTGGCACGGTCCTCGTCGGCCTCTGGAGCACGTTCCGACAGGACCGCTCGGGTCCGGTCGAAGAGAATTCGCGCGACCTAGGAACTAGAGCGATTTTCGAACGGATGCAATCCGATCGGAAGTCGCGCCGGGGGCGGTCGGCGATGGCGATCCACGCCGGTCTCGTCCGATCGCCCCCGTTCTAGTGCACCGGCCCAATCGGATGCTACAGGCCGAAGGCCGCATCCGATTGGATAAGCTGCTGCACCAATAAAAGAATCTAGTGCACGCCGAAGCCTCGAGGTGAATCTTCCGACTGAATCCGTGCACTAGATCCGATCACTTCGGCGTCGCCGGGGGGGCCTTGTCGTCGAGGCCGTCCTGGAATTCGTACCACATCACGTTGATGACTGCGATCGCGGCTGCGGCGGTGACACCGAGGATCCAGGCGAAATACCACATCGGGGCGTTCCTCTCAGTAGGCGGAATGAGCGCGGGCTTCGATCTCGTCGGCCGTGACCCGTCCCCACATGTTGGCGTAGCACCACACCGTGTAGCCGAGGACGATGGGCAGGAAGATCACGACGGCCCAGAACATCACCATCAGGGTGAGGTGGCTCGAGGCGGCGTCCCAGATCGTCAGGCTCGACTTCGGATCGAGGCTCGACGGCATCACGAAGGGGAACATCGAGAGCCCCGCCGTGCCGATGATCCCGACCATGCCGAGCGCGCTGGTGACGAAGGCCCAGGCCGGCCGTTCGGCCCGCGCCAGGAGCGCCGTCAGGAGCGGTCCGACGAGGCCGACGGCGGGCGCGATCATCGCCGCCGGCAGTGTCGTGTAGATGTCGAGCCAGGCGCCGGAGGCCCGCACCACCTCCTTGGCGAGCGGATTGGGCAAGGACCCGTGCGCCGGCTCGGAGACGATCCGGTAGCCGTCGATGCCGAGCCACAGCCAGATCCCGGCCAGCGCGAAGGCGACGGTGATCACCGGCGCGAGGATCGTCACGAAGGTGCGGGCTCGCGTCGCCACCGCGCCGGAGGCGCGCAGTTGCAGCCAGGTTCCGCCGTGCACCGTGAGCATGGTGAGGCTGATCACCCCGGCGAGCAGCGCGAAGGGGTTGAGCAGCGGCAGGAGCGCCGTCAGCAACGAGCCCTGGTAGTGGGCGCGCAGCAGTTCGTCGAGCCGGAACGGCACGCCCTGCAGCAGGTTGCCGAAGGCGACGCCGAAGATCAGCGCGGGAATCGTGCCGCCGGCGAACAGACCCCAGTCCCAGGCGTTCCGCCAGGTCGGATTGTCGATCTTGGAGCGATAGTCGAAGCCGACGGGTCGGAAGAACAGGGCGAAGAGCACCAGCAGCATCGCCATGTAGAAGCCCGAGAAGGCGGCGGCGTAGACCGCCGGCCAAGCGGCGAAGATGGCGCCGCCGGCGGTGATGAACCACACCTGGTTGCCGTCCCAGTGCGGGCCGACCGTGTTGATGGCGATGCGCCGTTCGGTATCGGAGCGGCCGACGAAGGGCAGGAGCGTGCCGACGCCCATGTCCATGCCGTCGGTGATGGCGAAGCCGATCAGCAGCGCGCCGACGAGGATCCACCAGACCAGTTTCAGTGTCTCATAGTCGAGCATGTCTCGGTCCTCGTGCGCGTCATTCGGCGGGGATGGCGGCGAGAGCGCCGCGCTCGAAGTGATACCGGCCGGTACCCAGCGAACTGGGGCCGAGGCGGGCGAATTTGACCATCAGGTACATCTCGATCACCAGCAGCAGGGTGTAGAAGCCGAGGAAGCCGGCGAGCGAGAAGATCAGGTCGCCGATGGTCAGGCTCGATGTCGCCAGGAACGTCGGCAGCACCTCGCCGATCGCCCAGGGCTGACGTCCGAATTCGGCGACGAACCAGCCGAGCTCGCAGGCGATCCACGGCGCCGGCAACATCACGACCGCCGACCACAGCAGCCAACGGTTCTGTTCGAGCCGCTTCGTCGCGTTGAGCCAGAAGCCGGCGGCGAAGACGAAGAGCATCATGAAGCCGAGGGCGACCATGATGCGGAACGCCCAGAACAGCGGCCATACCGTCGGAATGGTCGAGGCCGCCGCCGCCTTGATGTCGGCTTCGCTCGCCTTGGTCGGATCCTCGACGAACTGCTTCAGGAGCAACCCGTAGCCGATGTCGGCGGCATGGGCGTCGAAGACCGCCCGGATCTCCGGCGACTTGTCGCCGGCGCGGATCTTGGTGAGCGCCCCATAGGCGATCTGGCCGGAGCGGATGCGCGCCTCGTGCTGTATCGTCAGGTCCTCGAGCCCGATCACCGGCTTGTCGAGCGACCGCGTCGCGATCAGGCCCAGCGCCCACGGCAGTCTGACGGCGCCGAGCGTCTCCCGGCTCTCCTGGTCGGGCCAGCCGACCAGAGTGAAGGAGGCCGGGGCGGGCTCGGTCTTCCATTCCCCCTCGATCGCCGCGAGCTTGACCTTCTGGACGTCGCCGAGCTCGTAGCCGCTCTCGTCGCCGAGCACGATCACCGACAGCGAGGCGGCGAGGCCGAAGCCGACCGCGACCGCGAAGGACCGGCGGGCGAAGGCGAGGTCGCGGCCCTTGAGGATGTACCAGGCGGAGATCGCCATCACGAACACCGCGCCGGTGACGTAGCCGGCGGCGACGGTGTGGACGAACTTCACCTGCGCCACCGGGTTGAAGAACACCTCCGAGAAGGACTGCATCTCCATGCGCATCGTCTCGGGCGAGAACACCGAGCCGATCGGGTTCTGCATCCAGCCGTTGGCGACCAGGATCCACAGCGCCGAGAGGTTCGAGCCGATCGCGGTGAAGAAGGTCACCGCCAGATGCTTGCGCTTCGACAGCTTGTCCCAGCCCAGGAAGAACAGACCGATGAAGGTGCTCTCCAGGAAGAAGGCCATCAGGCCCTCGATCGCCAGCGGGGCGCCGAACACGTCGCCGACGTAGTGCGAGTAGTAGGACCAGTTGGTCCCGAACTCGAACTCCATCGTCAGGCCGGTGGTGACGCCGAGAGCGAAGTTGATACCGAACAACTTGCCCCAGAAGCGGGTCATGTCCTTGTAGATCTCCTTGCCCGTCATGACGTAGACGGTCTCCATGATGACCAGGAGCCAGGAGATGCCGAGAGTGAGTGGCACGAACAGGAAGTGGTAGAGCGCCGTCGCGGCGAATTGCCAACGCGAAAGCTCGACGAAGGTCGGATCGATCATGGTGGTCGACGTCCTCTCTCAGGGACCGGCCGAGGGTGCCGGCCTCAAACATCGATTTCGAATATAAGAATAAACATACATTTTTGATAAAGGAATGACCCGAAGAACCGAAATCGCCTCACGGTGCCGGACCCGCCGGCGGATCGCCCGATGAAACGCATCGATCGGCGCTCGGATCAGTCGGAATTCTGGCCCTTTTGCGGGGCTCGTGGCCGGTGCCGGCGAAGCGGGTGGCGTTTCGTCGCAGGCCGGGATCCGGCCGTCGACCCCGGGGGAAGGGCCCTCGGAGACCGTGGCGACACGGGTCCTCGAGGGTGCGATCGTCAGGCTTTCGACGGTTCCGCCGTCCACCGCCGGAAGGCCGGCAGATGGCGATCGCGCGAGGCCTCCATCAACCGGGTGAAGACGTCGACGATGTCGGGATGGTCGGCGACCATCGGCATCAGCCGGTCGGTATAGAGCGCGGCGTTGTCGATCTCCGCCTCCACCGCGATGGCGCAGGCCTTGGCGATCGAGTCCGGCACGGCCTCGCGCATCTCCGGCGAACCGATGTGCGGATTGGCCGGCACCTCGCGTCCGTGGTCGCGCAGCACCGAGGCGAGGAAGGCGGCGTGGCGCGCTTCCGCCTCGACGATGTGGGCGAAGGGCAGGGCGCCGGGAAAGCGCTCGAGGATCGCGCCGTAGAGCGCGAAGGCGCGATATTCGTCGTCGAGCGCCTCGAGCACCGCCCGATGGGCCTCCTCGCTCAGGGGCTGCAGGCCCTTGGCCACGAAGGCCTGGCCGCAGGCGCCGTGCCCGCGCCCGTCGCGTCCCCGGTGGCGTCGCCCGCCACTGCATCGCCGTGTCGCGGCGTCGTGTGTCGTGACCTGCATGTCGCTCTCCTCATGTCGTCGCAAGTTACACCGGATCGAACCGGCGGCGTGTTTCGATCGGTCCGTGGACGCCCGAGACCTCCCCGAGGGGGCCGTGAGACGCCCGGTGGAGGGGCCGCCGCGTCGCTTGGGCGCAGGCCGGCGGGCCATCTTGCGACCGGTCCTCGTTTCGACGAGAATAAACTTTAAAGTTATATGTGCAATATATGTTTGGCTCGATTCCATGCGAATGAATGCCGCAACCAACGGCGCGATGCGAATCCTGATGGTCTGTCGTCGCGACCGCTCGATGTCGATGCCGGAGATGGCCGCCGATCTCGGGTTGGCCGAGGCACTGGTGCTGAAGTCGTGCCACGAGTTGATGCAGGCCGGATATCTCGAGGGCAAGCGCGGCCGCGGTGGCGGCTATCGTCTGGCGCGCGCCCCCGAGACGATCTCGCTGACCGAGATCGTCGATCTCTTCGAGGCCGAGGAGAACCTCTTCCCCTGTCGTCTCAGGACCGACCGCGAATGCCGGATCGTGACGCTGTGCAAGTTGCGCCGCGCCTGCGAGAAGGCCTATGCGGCGTTTCGCGGCGAACTCGACAAGCTCACCCTGGCCGACCTCGTCCTCGACGACCTCGCCGTCTGAGCCGTCAGACCGCGCGGCGTGCCTCGTCGCAGTCCGCTCGCGGAGACCGCCGCAGGTCGAGGATCTCCAGCAGCTCGTCGCCGTTGTCGGTGATCTCGGCGAGCGTCATCTCGTCGAGCGTGGCGAGAAACACTTCGGTCGCCCGGTTCAATGCGCCGCGCAGGTGGCAGCGCGCCACGATCGGACAGGTGTTGGTCGCCGGTTCGAAACATTCGACCAGCGAGAACCCTTCCTCGGTCCGTCGGATCACCTCGCCGAGCGAGATCGACGTCGCCGACTTCGCCAGCCGGAAGCCGCCGCCGTTGCCGCGCACCGTCTCGAGATAGCCCCAGGCGCCCAATTGATGGACGCATTTGACCAAGTGGGCCTTGGAGATGCCGAAGCCGCCGGCGACCTCCTGGACGGTGGTCAGGCCCGGCGCCCGCGCCGCGGCGACCATCAGCACCCGGAGCGTGAAGTTCGAATAGCTGGTCAGTCGCATGATCTGGAGCCGAACCGGAGAATGTCCTTCGGACCGGGTCGCCGCGCCGGCGAGATTGCGGACGACCGGCCGAAAGAGCGCGACCGACACACTAGAGACGGATGATCTGAACCGAAAGCCCTCAATTGCCGCGAGGTTCCGACGGTCGCGACGGCGCGGGCTCGTCGCGGGAGCGGGGCTGTTCCGCGGTCGGCGCGGTCCTACGCACTTGACCGGAGTGAAGCGGATCTGGCCAACTCGGGACGCGGCGCCGGCCCGATGGCCGAACCGCCGACTCGAGGGGATCAGAATGTTCGACGCGAAGGAATTGGCCCGTCTGCGCGCCAAGTACGGCGATCTCTCCAACGGCGTGATCCATGATCCCGAACGCGCCCGGGTGGCCGCCGCGGTCATCGACGAGAACGGCACGCGCGCCGCGCCCTACATCGGCGTGCCGACCTTTCTCACCGCCCCCTACCATCCGCTCGATCGGGTGAACCCGGACTTCGGCGACCTCCAGGTGGCGATCTACGGCGTGCCGATGGACCTCGGCGTCACCAACCGCCCCGGCGCCCGCTTCGGACCGCGCGCCGTGCGCACCATCGAGCGCATCGGGCCCTATGAGCATTTCCTGAAGTGCATCCCGATCCGCGAGGTCCGGGTCGGCGACGTCGGCGACGTGATCTTCCGCTCGCGCTACAGCCTCGAGATGTGCCACGAGGACATCGAGGCCTATGTGGCGAGGATGGTGGCGGCCGGCGTGGTGCCGCTCGGCGTCGGCGGCGACCATTCGGTGACGCTGCCGATCCTGAAAGCGCTCGGCAAGGATCGCCCGGTGGCGCTGATCCACCTCGACGCCCACTGCGACACCGGCGGGCCCTTCGACTATTCCAAGTTCCACCACGGCGGGCCGTTCCGCGAGGCGGTGCTCGAGGGCGTGCTCGACCCGACCAAGACCATCCAGATCGGCATTCGCGGCTCGTCGGAATACATCTGGGAATTCTCCTACGACAGCGGCATGACGGTGATCCACGCCGAGGAGATGCCGGCGATGGGCATCCCGGCGATCATCGAGAAGGCCCGCGCCGTGGTCGGCGACGCCCCGGTCTACGTCTCTTTCGACGTCGACTGCCTCGATGCCGCCTTCGCGCCCGGCACCGGCACGCCGGAGGTCGGCGGTCCCTCGACCCGCGAGATCCTCGAATTCCTGCGCGGCCTCGCCGGCTTGAACATCGTCGGCGGCGACGTCGTCGAGGTGGCGCCGCAATACGACGCCAACACCTCGACGGCCCATGCCGCCGCCCAGGTGTTGTTCGAGATCCTGGCGCTGATGGTGTTCTCGCCGTCGATCGGCAACCGGCCGGTGGCCTGACGAGAGGCGCTCAGACCCAGGGTCGATCGAGATGGCTGAGCGTCACGGTGAGGACCGCGCCGCTGCCGCCCGTCGGGTCGAGGGCAACGCTGGTCCCCCCCTCCACCAGCAGCGCGTCGCCCGAGGCGAGGGTGAGGGGCTCGCCCGCCGCGTCCTCGGTGGCGAGGACGTCGAGCGCCAGGATGAAGGCGACGTCGCCCTCGACCGCCAGCCGCGTCGGGGTGGCGAGCCTCAGCCGTTCGATCGCATGGGTCCAGCGACCGCGCCGGGTCATGACGTTGAGATCGGTGATCGGCCCCGCCGGCACCCGGCATTCGACCGAGAGATCGCCGGAAAAACCATAGGGCGGCGTGCCCTGATCGAGGCGAACGCGGCGGTCGGGCAGAAGGAGGTCGATCACCTCGCCGTCGATCACCGTGAGACTGCGGTCGATCCCCGGGAAGATCGAGAAGGCGCCGTGCCCTTCCACCCGCGCCCGGCTGACGCGCCAGAAGAAGTCGTCGAGCCCGGCGCCGGCGGGGTGGACCGCGTATTCCCAGGTGGTGCCGCCGCCGTTCTTCCAACGCGAGGCGATGCGATCGGCGAAGCGGAGCACTTGCATGAGGGCGGTGGTCCTTTTCTCTTGCCGCCGGGCGGCTCGGCTGCCCCGGGGAGGCAAGTACGGGACTTGCGCCCCCTGATGCTGGAATTTGCGCCATGGCGCGGGTTTGTCCAAGGGGGCACGCGTCGAATTCCGCGCCCGCAGGCTCAACCCAGCAGGGCGCGGGCGATGATGTTGCGCTGGACCTCCGAGGAGCCCTCGTAGATCCGGAGGATGCGGACGTCGCGGACGTAGCGCTCCAGCGGCAGGTCGCGGGTGAAGCCGTAGCCGCCGTGGATCTGCAGCGC
The DNA here is from genome assembly GCA_048497495.1 of Prosthecomicrobium sp. GTDB lineage: Bacteria > Pseudomonadota > Alphaproteobacteria > Rhizobiales > Ancalomicrobiaceae > JAFHCF01. The sequence goes on along the minus strand of JAFHCF010000171.1, from coordinate 20,599 downwards.
CGCGTCGGTGACGCGGGCCGCCATCTCCGAGGCGAAGAGCTTGGCCATCGCGGCCTCCAGCGAATAACGCGCGCCGGCGACACGTTTCTCGGTCGCCGCGTCGGCGAGGCCGCGCGCCGCCGCGATGTCGACACCCATGTCGGCGATCATCCATTGCAGGCCCTGGAACTCGGCGATCGGGTGGCCGCCGACCTCGCGGCTTCCGGCCCAGGCGCGGGCCGCCTGGAAGGCTGCTTCGGCGATGCCGACGGCGCAGGCGGCGATGTCGAGCCGGCCGGCGTCGAGGGTCTTCAGCGCCGTGCGGAAGCCGGACCCCTCCGGTCCGAGACGGTTCGCGTCCGGCACGACGCAATCGAGCACCACCTCGAAGACATGGCCGCCCTTGAGCCCCATGGTGCGCTCGGCGCCGCCGATGGTCAGGCCGGCGGTCCCGCGCTCGACGACGAAGGCGGAGATGCCGCGCGGTCCCGCCGCCGGGTCGGTCTTGGCGTAGACGACGACGAAGTCGGCGGCGCCGGCGTTGGAGATGAAGTGCTTGGTGCCCTTGATCCGCCAGCCGTCGCCCTCGCGGCTGGCGCGGGTGGTCATGTCGACGGGGTTGGAACCGGCCCCCGGTTCGGTCAGCCCGAAGGCGCCGAGGATCTCGCCGCTCGCGGCGCGCGGCAGGAAGCGCGCATGCTGCTCGGCCGAGCCGCCGTGCAGGATCGAATCGGTGGCGAGCCAATGGGCGGTGACCATCGAGGCGGTCGAGCCGCAGGCTCCGGCGACCACCGCGATCGCCTCGAACAGCGTCCAGGCATCGACCCCGGGGCCGCCGACCTCGGCCGGCAGGTTGAGGCCCATCAGCCCGATCTCGGCGAGCGACCGGAGGTGCAACGTGGCGAAGAGGCTCTTCTCGTCGATCTCGGCGGCGCGCGGCGCCAAAACCTCGCGGGCGAAGACCTCGATCGCATCGACGATGGCGGCATCGGCTCGGGCGCGGCTCATGGGAGCTCCTTCTCGGGACGCGGGGCCCACGCCCGCGACGGATCGGCGGCGATCGCGGCGTCATGCTCGCCGAGGCGGGGGGCGGGGGCGCAGACGCCGCGCGGCGCGCCTGAGAAATGCGCCGGTTGTTCCGGCACGGCGAAGGCCCCGAGCGCCGGATGGGCGACGGTCTGGGTGACCGGCCGGCCGCGCGCCTCGGCGCTCGCAAGCGCGGTCAGCGTGTCGCCGACCTCGGCCGCCGGAACACCCGCCGCGATCAGCCGGGCGACCGCGTCCGACGCGGCGAGCCCGCGCGACCAGGCCTCGATCTCGGCCCGCAGCGCCGCCTCGTTCGCGAGCCGCAGCGAATCGGAGGCGAAGCGCGGGTCGCCGGAGAGCGCCGGTCGGCCGATGACGGCGGCGAGGCTCGCGAAGAGCTTCTCGTTGAGCACGGCGACGACGAAACTGCCGTCGCCGGCGCGGAAGGCCCCGAAGGGGGCGGAGAGCGGATGGCGGTTGCCGACCCGCATCGGCGCCTCGCCCGAGGCCAGCGCCCGGGCGACGACCAGCGGCTGGAGCGCCATCATCGCGTCGAACATCGACACGTCGATGCGTCGGCCGACCCCGGTGCGGTCGCGCTCGTGGAGGGCGGCGAGGATCGCCCAGGAGGCGAAGAGGCCGGAGACCACGTCGGCGATCGATTCGCCGATCAGCGTCGGCGGGCCCTCGGGCTCGCCGGTGACGTGCATCAGCCCGCTCATCGCCTGGACGACGATGTCGTAGGCCGGGCGCCCGGCGTCCGGGCCGTTCTGGCCGAAGCCCGAGATCGAGGCGAAGACCAGACGCGGGTTCTCCGCCGACAGCGCCTCCCAGCCGATGCCGAGCCGGTCGGCGACGCCGGGGCGGAAGTTCTCGACGACGACGTCGGCGTCGCGGGCGAGGTCGCGCGCCGTGGCGCGACCCGCGTTAGAGCCGAGGTCGAGGACGAGGCCGCGTTTCCCCCGGTTGACCGCCTCGAAGATCGCCGAGGAGCCGTCCGCGAGGAAGGGGCCGACGTGGCGATAGTCGTCGCCCGTGGGCGCCTCGACCTTGATCACGTCGGCGCCGAGATCGGCCAGCAGCGCGGTGGCGTAGGGGCCGGAGAGCACGCGGGTGAAGTCGAGCACCCGAAGGCCGTCCAGCGGCCGTCCGCCGTCGGGGGAGGAGGGGCCGGCGGTCATGTCAGGCTCGGCAGGTCGAGGCCTTGGCGAACCGCCCAGTCGCGGGCGATGTCGTAGCCGGCGTCGGCGTGGCGCATGACGCCGGTCGCCGGGTCGTTCCACAGCACGCGGGCGAGCCGCTTCGCCGCCGCTTCGGTGCCGTCGGCGACGATCACCATGCCGGCGTGCTGCGAGAAGCCCATGCCGACGCCGCCGCCGTGATGCAGCGACACCCAGGTCGCGCCGGAAGCGCAGTTCAAGAGCGCGTTGAGCAGCGGCCAGTCGGAGACCGCGTCCGAGCCGTCCATCATCGCCTCCGTCTCCCGGTTGGGCGAGGCGACCGAGCCGGAGTCGAGATGATCGCGACCGATGACGATCGGCGCCTTCAACTCGCCCTTGGCGACCATCTCGTTGAAGGCCAGCCCCAGGCGATGGCGATCGCCCAGCCCCACCCAGCAGATGCGGGCGGGCAGGCCCTGGAATTGGATGCGCTCGGCCGCCATGTCGAGCCAGTTGTGGAGATGTGGGTCGTTCGGGATCAGCTCCTTCACCTTGGCGTCGGTCTTGGCGATGTCCTCCGGATCGCCGGAGAGTGCCGCCCAACGGAAGGGGCCGATGCCCCGGCAGAACAGCGGGCGGATATAGGCCGGGACGAAGCCGGGGAAGTCGAAGGCGTCGGTCACGCCCTCCTCGAAGGCCATCTGGCGGATGTTGTTGCCGTAGTCGGTGGTCGGCACGCCCTCGTGCCACCAGTCGAGCATCGCCTGGACATGCACCGCCATCGAGGCCCGCGCCGCCATCTCGACCGCCTTCGGGTCGCTCTCTCGCTTCGACGCCCATTGGTCGAGGCTCCAGCCGGCCGGCAGGTAGCCGTTGATCGGATCGTGCGCCGAGGTCTGGTCGGTGACGAAGTCGGGGCGGATGCCGCGGCGGCGCATCTCCGGCAGGACCTCGGAGCAGTTGCCGAGCAACCCGACGGAGACCGGCCTGCCCTCGGCGAACGACGCCTCGACGATCGCCAGCGCCTCGTCGAGCGTGTCGGCCTTGGTGTCGAGATAGCCGGTGCGCAGGCGGAAATCGATGCGGCTCGGCTGGCATTCGACGGCGATGCAGGAGGCGCCGGCCATGGTGGCGGCGAGCGGCTGGGCGCCGCCCATGCCGCCGAGGCCCCCGGTCAGGATCCACTTGCCCTTCCACGACCCGCCGAAGTGGCGACGGCCGGCTTCCACGAAGGTCTCGTAGGTGCCCTGCACGATGCCCTGGGCGCCGATGTAGATCCACGACCCGGCGGTCATCTGGCCGTACATCATCAGGCCCATTCGATCGAGCTCGTTGAACTTGTCCCAGGTCGCCCAATGGGGGACCAGGTTGGAGTTGGCGATCAGCACGCGCGGCGCGTCGGCGTGGGTCTTGAAGACCCCGACCGGCTTGCCCGATTGGACCAGCAGGGTCTCGTCGTCCCTCAATCGCTTCAGGGTGGCGACGATCCGGTCGTAGCTCTCCCAGTCCCGCGCCGCCCGGCCGATGCCGCCATAGACCACCAGTTCCGACGGCCGCTCGGCGACGTCGGGATCGAGATTGTTCATCAGCATCCGCATGGCGGCCTCGGTGAGCCAGCTCTGGGCGGTGATCTCGCTCCCGTGCGGGGCGCGGATGGTGCGGTCGTTGTCGATGCGGGTCATCGGGGGGCTCCTGGGGGCGGATAGGCGCGTCTGGTCCGGTGGTCGCCGGTTCGTGGTGTTCTGCGGCGCCGAGCCCCCCCTCCCTGTCCCTCCCCCTCCAGGGGGGAGGGGACGCGAGTGGTGAGGCTCTGCCGGAATTTTCGGCGCCGGTCTCGGCGCACATCGGATCGGCATTCGCACGGCCGAACGGCACGGTGTTCGAAGGCCGGTCCAGACTTTCCGTCGTCGTCCCCTCCCCCCTCGAGGGGGAGGGACAGGGAGGGGGGCGGTATCGCCGTCCACTTCGACGCCGACGCCTGCCCGGTTCCCCTCACCCTCTCGCGAAGGCGAGCGCGCCCTCCAGCGCGGCGCTGAGCGTGGCGGTCACCGGGGCGGCCCAGTCGGGGTCGAAGGCGACCGGCCAGTTCGTCGGCGAGACGTCCGCCGGCTCGCGCAGGTATCCGCGCATGGCGAGTTCCATCTGGATGGCGTGGACGCCGTCGGCGGGCCGGCCGTAGTGGCGGGTGATCCAGCCGCCCTTGAAGCGGCCGTCGACCACGTGACCGAGTTCGCTCGCCGCGCAAGGACCGGCGATCGCCGCGGTGAGGGCAGGGTCGCAGGCGGCGCCGGCGTTGGTGCCGATGTTGAACTGCGGCAGGACGCCGTCGAACAGGCGCGGGATCACCGAGCGGATCGAGTGGCAGTCGTAGACGACCACCTTCGGATGGATACCCCGCAGCCGGGCGATCTCGGCGGCGAGCGTCGCGTGATAGGGCTCGAACCAGCGGGTCCGGCGGCCTGCGATCTCTTGCGGGTCGGGCTCGAGGCCCGGCCGATAGAGGGCCTCGCCGTCGAAACTCTCGGTCGGGCAGAGACCGGTAGTCGCCTGGCCCGGATAGAGCGAGACGCCGGAAGGGTCGCGGTTGAGGTCGATCACCGAGCGCGACACGGTGGTGCGGACCATCGTGGCGCCGAGCCCGCGGGCGAAGCCGTAGAGGCGTTCGACGTGCCAGTCGGCGTCGCGGGTGGCGAGCCAGGGCGAGACGAAGCGCCCCTCGAGCCCGGCGAGACCGCTGCCGACATGGGGGAAGCTCAGGATCAACGGCGCCGTGCCGGGCTCGACGACGACGAAGTCGGGCGTGGTCATGGGCGCGCCTCCACGATGTCGGGCAGCGTCAGCGGCGCCGCCGCCGCCTCGATCTCGCCGGCCACCACCATCTCGGCGATCGCCGCGATGTCGGGGGCGAAGTAGCGATCGTCGGCGAGCGTCGGCACCTTGGCCCGGATCGCGGCGCGCACCCGCTCCAGCGCCGGCGACGAAGTCAGATCGCCGTGGAAGTCGCAGCCCTGCGCCGCGGCGAGCAGCTCGATCGCCAGCACGTTGGCGACGTTGCGGGCCATGCGATGCAGCCGATAGGCGCCGTGGGCGGCCATCGAGACGTGGTCTTCCTGGTTGGCCGAGGTCGGGATCGAATCGACGCTGGCCGGATGGGCCATCTGCTTGTTTTCCGAGACCAGCGCGGCGGCCGTCACCTGCGGGATCATGAAGCCCGAATTGAGCCCGGGGCGCGGGGTGAGGAAGGCCGGCAGGCGGGAGAGCACCGGATCGACCAGCAGCGAGATCCGCCGCTCGGAAAGCGAGCCGATCTCGCACAGCGCCATCGCCGTGATGTCGGCGGCGAAGGCCACCGGTTCGGCGTGGAAGTTGCCGCCCGAGATCGCCTCGTGGGCGTCGCCCGTCGGGTCGGCGAAGATCAGCGGATTGTCGGTGACGCCGTTGGCCTCGTATTCGAGCGTCGTGGCGACGGAACGCAGGATGTCGAGGGCGGCGCCCATCACCTGCGGCTGGCAGCGCAGGCAATAGGGATCCTGGATGCGGTCGTCGCCCGAGGCATGGCTCGCCCGGATCGCCGAGCCGGCCATCAGGTCGCGCAAGCCGGCGGCGACCTCGATCTGGCCGGGATGGCGGCGCAGGCGTTGGATGCGCGCGTCGAACGGTCCGTCGGAGCCCTTCGCCGCGTCGGTGGTCAGCGCCCCAGACACCAGCGCGGCGCGGAACACCCGCTCGGCGGCGAAGAGCGCGGCGAGGGCGTTGGCGGTGGAGAACTGGGTGCCGTTGAGCAGCGCCAGGCCTTCCTTGGCGCCGAGCACCACGGGCGCGAGGCCGGCGCGGGCGAGCGCCTCGGCCGCCGGCAGGCGTTCGCCCTCGAAGACCGCCTCGCCGACGCCGATCATCGCGGCGGTCATGTGGGCGAGCGGCGCGAGATCGCCCGAGGCCCCGACCGAGCCTTGCGCCGGGACGACCGGGATCACCCCGCGCGCCAGCATGGCTTCCAGCAGGCGGGCGGTGGCGAGACGGACGCCGGAGGCGCCCTGGCCGAGATTGGCGAGCTTCAGCGCCATCATCAGCCGGGTGACGTCGGGCGCCAGCGGCTCGCCGACGCCCGAGGCGTGGCTGATCACCAGATTGTGCTGGAGCTTCTCGAGATCGGCCTCGGCGATGCGCACCGAGGCGAGCTTCCCGAAGCCGGTGTTGATGCCGTAGACCGGCTCGCCCTTGGCGACGATCGCCGCGACGGCGGCCGCGCTCGCCTCGATGGCGGGAACGGCGCTCGGATCGAGCACCACCCGGGCGCCGCGCGCGATCGCCCGCCAATGGCCGAGCGGCGCGTCGCCCGGCGTGAGGATCACCAACATGCTCATCGTCCACTCCGAATACGGGCGTGAAGGGGGAGGGCGCCGAGGCCCTGGACCAGTTCGGCGAGGGTCTCGACCGACCAGATCGCCAGATCGCAGGCCTTGCCGGCCTCGAGCGTGCCGATTTCGGCCGCCCGGCCCAGCGCCCGCGCCGCATGGCGGGTGACGGCGAGGAGGCACTCCTCCACCGTCAGGCCGAAGAGCACGGCGCCGAAGTTCATGGCGAGCAGCAGCGAGGTCATCGGCGAGGTGCCGGGATTGCAGTCGGTGGCGAGCGCCATGGCCACACCTCGCGCGCGGAAGGCGGCGATCGGTGGGAGACGCGTCTCGCGCAGCATGTGGAAGGCGCCGGGCAGGAGCACCGCGACGGTGCCGGAGGCCGCCATCGCCGCGACCCCGGCCGCGTCGGTCCATTCCAGATGATCGGCGGAGAGCGCCTCGAATCGGGCAGCCAGCGCCGCGCCGTGGAGGTTCGACAACTGATCGGCGTGGAGCTTGACCGGGAGCCCGGCGGCCCGTGCCGCCTCGAAGACCCGCGCCACCTGCTCGGGCGAAAAGGCGATGCCCTCGCAGAAGGCGTCGACCGCGTCGATCAGGCCCTCTCCGGCGAGTCCCGGCAACATCGCGATCACCGCGTCGATGTGGGCGTCGCGGTCGCCCTTCGCCTCGGGCGGCAGGGCATGGGCGCCGAGAAAGGTGGTGACGACGCCGACGTCGCGGATTTGCCCGAGGCGTCGGGCGGCCATCAGCATGCGCCGCTCGCTCGCGGCCTCGAGCCCGTAGCCCGACTTGATCTCCACCGTGGTGACGCCGTCGGCGATCAACCGGTCGAGACGCGGCAGGCTCGCGGCGACGAGGTCGTCGAGGCTCGCCGCCCGCGTCGCCGCGACGGTCGAGGCGATGCCGCCGCCGGCTCGGGCGATCTCCTCGTAGGAAGCGCCGGCGAGACGCGCCTCGAACTCGGCGGCGCGATTGCCGCCGTGGACCAGATGGGTGTGGCAGTCGATCAGGCCGGGGGTGATCCAGCGGCCACCGCAGTCGACGATCCTCGCGGCGCCGGGATCGCCCGGCAGATCGGCGCGCCGGCCGGCGAAGACGATGCGTCCGTCCCGCGCCGCGACGGCGCCGTCGTCGATCACGCCCAGACCGGGGCGATCCGCCGCCATGGTGGCGAGGCGGGCATTGGTCCAGACTGTGTCGAACCCAGGGGCGGCGGTCATCGGGGCCTCTCGACGGCGAGGGTCGCGCGGCGCCATGCTTCGGCGCCGTCGACCATGACGAAGAACTTGCGAGACGTTCGCGCGTCTGTCAATATGCCTAGACATATTTCTCTCGCGGTGGGGGACGCGGTGACGACCCGAGTGATCTTCGAACGAGCCCTGACGCCGGAGGGTTGGCGATCCGACGTGGCGGTCGCCTGGGACGGCGGCTTCCTCACCGAGGTGACGGCCGGCGTGACGACGGGCGCCGAACGCATCGCCGGGGCATTGGTGCCCGGGGTCGGCAATCTCCATTCCCACGCCTTCCAGCGCGGCTTCGCCGGCCTCACCGAACGGCGCGGGTCGGGCGAGGCCGACCATTTCTGGACCTGGCGCGAGGCGATGTATCGCTTCGCCGGATCGATCGGCCCCGAGGACCTGCGGGCCATCGCGGCGATGGCCCAGGTCGAGATGCTGGAGAGCGGCTTCACGGGCGTCGCCGAGTTCCACTACGTCCACCATCGCCCCGACGGCGGCGACTACGACGACCCGGCCGAGATGTCGGCGGCGGTGGTCGAGGCGGCGGCGGCGACCGGCATCGGCCTGACGCTCCTGCCGGTGTTCTACGCTCACGGCGGCTTCGACGACCGGCCGACCGGCGAGGGCCAGCGCCGCTTCGTCACCGACCTCGATCGCTTCTCCCGCCTCCACGAGGCCGGCGCCCGGGCGGTGGCGACGCTCCCCGCCGGCCGCATCGGCATCGCGCCCCATTCGCTCAGGGCGGTGAACGCCGGCGAACTCGCCGAACTGGTCCGCCGCCACGGCGAGGGCCCGATCCACATCCACATCGCCGAGCAGACGGCGGAGGTCGAGGACTGCCTCGCCGCCACCGGCGCCCGGCCGGTCGATCGTCTCTTCGACATCGCCGCCGTCGACGAACGCTGGTGCCTCGTCCACGCCACCCACGTGACGCCGAGCGAGGTCGCCCGCATGGCCGCGTCCGGCGTGGTCGCCGGACTCTGCCCGATCACCGAGGCCGATCTCGGCGACGGCATCTTCCCCGCCGTCGATTTCCTCGCCGCCGCCGGCCGCTTCGGCGTTGGCAGCGATTCCAACGTGCTGATTTCCCTGCCCCAGGAACTGCGCCTGCTCGAACAGTCGCAGCGGCTGCGCGACCGCGCCCGCAATCGCCTGGCCTCCCCGCCGCGCTCGACCGGGCGGACCCTGTTCGACGCCGCCGTGATCGGCGGCGCGCGGGCGCTCGGGCTCGCGGAGGCGGCGATCGCGCCGGGCGCGCCGGCCGATCTGGTGGTGCTCGATCGCGATCATCCGGCGCTGATGGCGCGCGACGGCGATGCCCTCCTCGATGCCTGGATCTTCGCGGCCGCCGGCAATCCGGTGCGCGACGTCTGGGTCTCGGGGCGACGGGTGGTGGCCGAGGGCCGCCATCTGGCGCGGACGCGAATCGAGGCCGATTGGCGCCGCGCACTCGCGACGCTGGTATCGGCGTGAAACACGACCGGTCCGGTGAATTGCGTATGCCGGCTTTTTGTGCAGTGATTTGGGATGCCCGACATGAGGGCTGTTGACATCGGGGAGTTCCCTGATGTGCAATATGTCTAGACAAAGGCCGAGCGGCCTTGTCACGCGATGAAACAAACCCGAACGGGAGCTGGTCGTATGAACAGGCGTGCACTCATTAACTGGTCCATGGCGCTGGGCGCGACGGCGGCCATCGCGGCTCTGTCGTCCTCCGCGGCCTTCGCCGACGTGCTCGACAACGTCAAGAAGGCCGGTGTCCTCAAGGTCGGCACCGAAACCGAATTCGCCCCCTTCGACTTCATCGACAAGGGCAAGCACGTCGGTCTCAACGTCGATCTCTTCGATGAGATCGGCAAGGAGATGGGCGTCAAGATCGAATGGGTGACCCTGCCCTGGGACGGCGTCCTGCCCGGCCTCGAGACCGGCAAGTTCGACATCGTCGCGGGACCTGCCACCATCACCAAGAAGCGGCTCGAGCGCTACAAGTTCTCCCCGCCGATCGCCGAGGCCACCGTCGCGCTCCTGAAGAAGAAGAGCGACACCTCGATCAAGAAGCCCGAGGACGTCGCCGGCAAGGCGACCGGCTCCGGCAAGGCCACGGCCCAGCTCGCCCAGCTCCAGGCCTTCGTCAAGACGCTGCCGAAGCAGGGTGAGATCAAGGAATACGTCGGCTTCAACGAAGCCTACGCCGACCTCGCCGCCGGTCGCATCGTCGCCGTCGGCAACTCGCTGCCCAACATCGCCTTCGTCGCCCAGACCAACCCGATCTTCGAGGTGGTCCAGCCGACCTTCGGCGTGAAGACCTACTTCGGCTTCCCGGAGAACGCCGGACCCGACCACGTCACGCTGAACGCGGCGGTCGCCGACGCCATGGCCAAGATCAAGGCCGACGGCCGCATGGGCAAGATCCAGAAGAAGTGGTTCGGCGTCGAGTTCGACACCCCGGCCGAGGTCAAGGACCCCGCCATCTGACGCCGTCGACCCCGGCGCTCGGCGCCGGCGTCCCTCGTCACGAAGATCCGATGCCGCCCGCCCCCAGGGGTCGGCGGCATCGGTCTCCCGATCGTCCAGGCCGGTTCCGACGAGGAAGCGGCCCGCCCAGGAGACGGCGCTCCATGTCGTGGGAACTGTTCTGGCTGTTGGTCGAGGCCTCCGGCCTCACCATCCTCTACAGCGCCGCGTCGATCTTCATCGGCTTCTTCCTGGCGTCCGGCGTCTGCGCCGCGATGCTCTCCTCCAATCGCCTCGCCTCGACCTTCGGCCGGCTCTTCGTCAGCTTCTTTCGCGGCACGCCGCTGCTGATCCAGCTGCTGCTGATCTATTACCTGCTGCCGCAGATCGGCCTCAACGTGTCGAGCCTGGTGGCGGCCATCGTCGGCCTGTCGCTGTGCACCTCGGCCTATCAGGCGGAGATCCTGCGCGGCGGCTTCCAGTCGGTGCCGCGCGGCCTGATCGAGGCGGCCGACATGTGCGGGCTGTCGGGCTTCGCCACCTTCCGGCGCATCCGCCTGCCGATCGCCGTCCGGCTGACGCTGCCGGCCCTGACCAGCGAGGCGATCATGATCTTGAAGTCATCGTCGCTGATTTCCGTCGTCGGCGTGGTCGAACTGACCACCATGGCCAAGGATCTCGCCTCGTCGACCTACCAGCCGCTGCCGATCTTCGCCGCCGCCGGCTTCATCTATCTGGTCATCAACCTCGTCGTCGCCGGCTTCGGCCTGATGGCGGAACGCACCGCGCGCAGGGGGCACGCATGACCAGTCTCCTCGGCTATCTCACCGGCCCCGACGGCCTGAACATCCTCTCCGGCCTGATCAACACCGTCATCCTGTGGTTGGTCGGCTCCGGTCTCGGGGCGATCATCGGCTTCTTCATCGCGGTGGCGCGCCGTTACGGGCCGCGCCCCGTCGACCTCCTTCTCCAGGCCTATGTCGAGGTCATCCGCGGCACGCCGTTCCTGATCCAGGCCTATCTGCTCTATTTCGGCGGTCCCTATCTGTGCCTGAGCCTCGGCGAATCGTCGGTCTGTCTGACCCTCGATCCCTTCCATGCCGGCCTGCTCGGCCTCGCCGTCTATGGCAGCGCCTACTATTCCGAGCTGTTCCGCGGCGGCTTCGACGCCATCCCGCGCGGCCACATCGAGGCGGCGACCACCGTCGGCCTCAATCGCTGGCAGACCCTCCACCGCATCATCCTCCCCGAGATGACCATGTTGGTCCTGCCCGCCATGGTCAACATGACCATCCTGATGCTGAAGGAGACCGCGGTTCTCTCCATCATCTCGGTGAAGGAACTGAAGTTCCAGGTCGATATCATCGGCAACCGCGACTACGCCTTCGTCGAGAGCTTCACCATCCTCGCCCTGATCTATTGGGCGCTGGTGGAACTCTGTGGTTGGGCCGGCCGCGTCGCCGAGACCCGTCTCTCCAGATACCGGTTCGCCCACTCATGACCATCGTTCCCGCCATCCGCGTCCGCGGCGTCGTCAAACGGTTCGGCCAGACCGAAGTCCTCACCGGCATCGATCTCGATGCGCCGCGCGGCGAGGTCACCTGCCTGCTCGGGCCCTCCGGATCGGGCAAGTCGACGCTGCTGCGCTGCATCGCCCTCCTGGAGGAGGCCACCGACGGCCTGATCGAGATCGACGGCGAGCCGCTCGGCTTCGCCCTCGGCCCCGACGGCGGGCGTCGGCGTCTGCCGCCGACGTCGATTCGCCCGGTGCGCTCGAAGATCGGCATGGTGTTCCAGCAATTCAATCTGTGGCCCCACATGACGGCGCTCGGCAACGTCTCCGAGGCGCTGGTCACGGTGCGCCGCTTCTCGCGCGCCGAGGCGGAGGCGCGCGCCATGGCGGAACTCGACAAGGTCGGCCTCGCCCAGCGCGCCACCCACTATCCGAGCGAACTCTCCGGCGGCCAGCAGCAGCGCGTCGCCATCGCCCGCGCCCTGGCGCTGGAGCCGAAGATCATGCTCTTCGACGAGCCGACCTCGTCGCTCGATCCGGAACTGACCGGCGAGGTGCTCAACGTCATGCGCAGCCTCGCCGACACCGGCATGACCATGCTGGTGGTCACCCACGAGATCGGCTTCGCCGCCTCCGTCGCCTCCAAGATCGTCTTCCTCGACCACGGCAAGATCCTGGTCGAGGGCAATCCCGCCGAGGTCTTCGGCAAGCCGCGCCATCCGCGCATCGACCAGTTCCTCGACACCTATCTCGATCGCGGCGCCGCCGGACTTCTGTGAGCCCGTCGAAGGAGTGCGACATGTCCGATCAAGACACCCTGCTTCCCGACGACGCGACGGTGGCGGCCTTCGCCGCCGACGGCGCGGTGGTGCTGCGTGGCGTCTTCGCCCCGTACGTCGAGGCGCTGAGGGCGGGCACCGCGGCGCTGATGGCCGATCCGTCGCCGCGTGAGCGCAGCTACACGCCGGCCGACGGCAGCGCCCGCTTCTTCCAGGACCTGTGCAACTGGCGCGACATCCCGGAATTCGCCGATTTCGTGCTCCACTCGCCGGCGGCCCGCATCGCGGCGCGGCTGATGGGCACCGAGGTGGCGCAGTTCTTCCACGACCACGTCCTGGTCAAGGAGCCGGGCTCGTCGATCGTCACGCCCTGGCACCAGGACATGCCCTATTATTGTGTCTCCGGCCTCGACAACGTCAGTTTCTGGATCCCGCTCGACCCGGTCGCCCGCGCCGCCTCGCTGGAGATCGTCGCCGGGTCGCATGCCTGGGGCCTCGAGCATCGGCCGCGCCGCTTCGACGGCTCGATCCTGATCGAGGGCGACGAGCGGGCCGACATCCCCGACATCGAGGCCGATCGCTCGAAATATCGGGTACTCGGCTGGGAGATGGAGCCGGGCGATGCCGTCGCCTTCTCCTTCCGCGCCGTCCACGGCGCCGCCGCCAATGTCGCGACGACGCGCCGCCGGGTGTTCTCGGCGCGCTGGGTGGGCGCGGACGCGCGCTTCCTCGATCGCGGCGGCAAGGGCTCGCCGCCCTTGGCCCATCTGACGCTGACGACCGGTGATCGGCTCGACGGTCCCGACTTCCCCGTGGTCTGGGACGAGCGCGGCGTCGCCTGACGCCGGACGGCCCGCCCGATGTTCCGCCCGATGTTCCAACCGAGAGGTGAGGTCATGTTTCTCGAGAATGCCTGGTACGTCGCGGCGATCGCCAGCGAAGTGACGCGGCAGCCGCAACGGGTGACGATGCTCGGTCGCCACGTCGCGCTCTATCGCCGCCAGGACGGCGCGCCGGTGGCGCTGGAGGATGCCTGTCCCCATCGCAAGCTGCCCTTGTCGATGGGCAAGGTGGTCGGCGACGACATCGAATGCGGCTATCACGGCCTGAAGTTCGATTGCACCGGCGCCTGCGTCCGCGTGCCGGCGACACCGAGCGCCGCGGCCAATGCCCGGCTGCGGGTCTATCCGGTCGCCGACCGCTACGGCCTCACCTGGGTGTGGACCGGCGACCCGGCGCTGGCCGATCCGGCGAAGATCTTCACCGTGACCGAATGGGGCAATCCCGAATGGGGCCGCACCCCGCCGGGCGCCATGTCGGTCGATTGCGACTATCGCCTGATCACCGACAACCTGCTCGATCCCTCCCACGTCGCCTGGGTCCACGTCACCTCCTTCGGCAACGAGGCCTGCGAGGAGGTGCCGGTGCGGGCGCGGCCGACCGAGGACGGCATCATCGCCTCGCGTTGGATGATGGGCGTCGAGATCGCCCCCTTCTACGCCCCCTACACCAAGTTCCAGGGCGCCTGCGACCGCGAGCAGCACTACGAGGTGCGCTATCCGAGCCACGCCATCATCAAGGCGATCTTCGTGCCGGCGGGCTCCGGCGGGCCCGACCGCCCACTCCACCAGGACGCCTTCCTGATGGACAGCTACAACTTCATGACGCCGATCGACGAGACGCGGACGCGCTATTTCTGGTTCCAGATGCGCAACTTCGCCCCCGGCGACGCCGCCGTCGACGCCGCTTTCGCGACGGCCGTGAGGGGCGCCTTTCTCGAGGACAAGGCGATCCTCGAGGCGGTCCAGGTCGGGCTCGACGAGATGCATTCGCCCAACATCAACCTGCCACTCGACGCCGGTCCCTTGCGCTTCCGGCGCCGGCTCGCCGAACTGATCGCCGCCGAGCACGGGCAGGCGCAGGCGGCGGAGTGAGACCGGCCCCGGCATCGGCGCCGACGAGCGGCTCCGCCGTCATGAGGCGGCGGCGGTCAATCGTTGGCGGGACGGAAGCGGGCGACGAGGCGACGTTTGTCGCCGGGATGGACGAGGCGGGCCCAGGTGATCGGCGTGCCGTCGGCCCAGGTGCGACGCTCGACCCCCAGACAGGCGGTCTGCAGCGCGATGTCGAGGAGCCTGGCGATCTCCGGGGCGGCGCCCTCGGCGAAGATGACGTGCTCGGCATCGGTCCACGGCACGTTGGCGACGAGCCATGTACCGGGCGGGGCATCGCGGAACGGCTCCTCGGCGGCGCTCGGCACGACGGCGAGGTTGATCAGGCGCTCCTCGATCTGCAGCGGCTCGCCGTCGGAGAAATGGCGCACCAGCAGCCATTCGAGCGGCGTGCCGGGGGCCGCGCCGAGCGGCGCGCCGCGCGGATCGGCGTCGACGCGGGCCCGTTTCAGGATCTCGAAGGCATAGGCGCCGCCGAAGCGCTCGACCTCGGCGCCGATGTCCCAGATCTCCAGCACCGGGCGCTCGGGCGGACGCGTCGCCACCACCGTGCCGAAACGGCGCTTGCGGGTGACGAGGCCCTCCGCCGCCAGGCTGCGCAAGGCGCGGTGCACCGTCATGCGGGCGGCGCCGTAGCGCTCGATGATCTCGAATTCCTTGGGGATCTTGGTATCGGGCGGCCACAGGCCCTCGGCGATCGGCTTGCACAGGGCGCGCCGGATCTGCTGCCACAGCGGGCCCTGGCCGTCGAGATCCTCGAGCTCTGTGATCATCGTGGCGTCGGGTCCGTCCGCGGGTGGCACTCTTCGACGACCCTAGAACCTCGCCTTCCATTTTGTCTATACATGATCGATCGGGCCGCGCCGGCGCGCCGGCGGCTCGACGGAACGGAGCCGACATGACCGATCTCGCGACCCGTCTGGAAGCCATCGTCGGACCCGAGGGCCTGCGCCGTGGCGAGGCGATCGACCTGCTCGATCCCGGCTGGCATCCCGACAACCTGCGCGCCCGGCTTCTGGTGGCGCCGTCCTCGGTCGCGGAGGTCGAGGCGATCGTCCGCCTCGCCGGCGCGACCGGCGCCGCGATCGTGCCCCAGGGCGGGCGCACCGGCCTCGTCGGCGGAACCCGCACCACGCCGCATCAGATCGTCGTGTCGACGGCGCGGCTCGACCGCATCCTGCGCCTCGATCCGATCGAGCGGGTGGCGGTGGTCGAAGCCGGGGTGACGCTCGAGGCCTTGCAGGTGGCGGCCGCCGCGCTCGGGCTCGAGCCGGGGATCGATCTGGCGGCGCGCGGCAGCGCCACCATCGGCGGCATGGTGTCGACCAATGCCGGCGGCATCCTCGCCTTCCGCAACGGCGTCATGCGCCACCGCGTCCTCGGGCTCGAGGCGGTGCTTGCCGACTGCAGCCGTCTCGACGACTTGACCCGCATCGTCAAGAACACCACCGGCTACGACGCCAAGCAACTGCTGATCGGCGCCGAGGGCACCCTCGGCCTCGTCACCAAGGTGGCGTTGCGGCTCGATCCGCTGCCCAGGGCGACGGCCACCGCGCTCTTCGGCCTACCCTCGACCGCCGCGGCGCTGAGCCTGCTTTCCCGCGCCATGGGCGAGGGCCGGCTCGACCTCCGGGCGGCGGAGGTGATGTGGACCGACTTCGCCCGCGCCACCGCCGCGGCGAACGGCTTTTCCGATCCCGCGATCGATCTCGATCGGCCGGTGCAGCTTTTGCTCGAGGCGGGAGGGGCGGCGCGCCAGCCCCTGGTCGAAGCCTTCGAGGATCTGTTCACGGCGGCGCTCGACGAGGGCGTCGAGATCGACGGCGTCATCGCCCAGTCGGAGCGCCAGCGCGACGAGATCTGGCGGCTGCGCGAGGATACCGGCGCGATCTATCGCCTGTTCGCCGCCGCCCCCTCCTACGACGTGTCGATCCCCGCGACCGAGATCGACGCCTATCTCGCCCGCTTCGCCGAGGATCTGGCGCGCCACGACCCCGACCTCGGCTTCTTCGCCTTCGGCCATCTCGGCGACGGCAATCTCCACCTCATCCTGAAGACGCCCGGCCCGCTCGGGGCCGGTGAGGAAGCGGCGATCGACGCCGTCGTCTACGTCGACGTGACGGCGCGCGGCGGCGCCTTCTCCGCCGAGCACGGCATCGGCTCGAAGCGCATGGCGGCGCTGCGCCGCCATGCCGATCCCGGCAAATACGCCCTCGTGGCGCTCCTCAAACGCACGCTCGACCCGAAGGGGATCATGAACCCCGGCAAGGTCGTCGACGACGCCCCCGCCGAGACGTCCCTCACAGGGGCAGCCCCTTGATCGCCGCCACCGCGTGCATGATGCCGCGCAGTTCGGCGAGGCCCTTGAGGCGGCCGACGGCGGTGTAGCCGGGGTGCGATCCTCGGCCGAGGTCGTCCATCAACTCGTGGCCGTGGTCGGGCCGCATCGGGATGCGCCAATCGGCGGCGCCGCTCGCCTTGCGCCGGCCCTGCTCCTCGAGCAGCGCCGTCACCAGATCCACCATGTCGGTGTCGCCGCCGAGGTGTTCGGCCTCCATGAAAGACCCGTCCGGCTCCTTGGCGACGTTCCTGAGATGGGTGAAGTGGATGCGGCTCGAGAAGCGTCGGGCGATCGCCGGGACATTGTTCTGGGCGCCGGCGCCGAGCGACCCGGCGCACAGCGTCAACCCGTTGGCCGGCGACGGCACCGCGTTGAGGATGAACTCGATGTCTTCCGCCGAGGAGACGATGCGCGGCGGGCCCATCAGGTTGCGCGGCGGATCGTCGGGATGGATCGCCATCTTGATGCCGACCTCCTCGGCCGTCGGGATGATCTCGCGCAGGAAGCGGGCGAGATTCTCGCGCAACTCGGCCCGGTCGATGCCGTCGTAGCGGGCGAGCGCCTTGCGCAGCTCGGGGATCGAATAGCGATCATAGGCCCCCGGCAGGCCCGCCATGATGTTGGCGAGCAACTCGTCGCGATCGGCCTCGGTGGTCTGGTCGAACCAGGCGCGGGCCTTCTCGATCAGTTCGGGCGCATGCTCGGTCTCGGCGCCCGGCCGTTCCAGCATGAAGAGATCGAAGGCGGCGAACTCGTGGGCGTTGAAGCGCAGGGCGGTGGCGCCGCCGGCGATGCGGTGATGGAGCTCCGTGCGGGTCCAGTCGAGCACCGGCATGAAGTTGTAGCAGATGGTGTGGACGCCGGCCGCCGCGAGATTGCGCATCGAGAGGCGGTAGTTCTCGAAGAGCTCGGAGAGGTCGCCCTCGCCGATCTTGATCCGTTCGTGGACGGGTAGGCTCTCGACGACGCTCTAGCGCAGGCCCAGTGACGGGTCGGCGGCGATCAGGGCCTTGCGTTCCTCGATCGCTTCGCGGCTCCACACCACCCCATAGGGGATTTCATGGAGAGCTGTGACCACGCCGGTGGCCCCGGCCTGGGTGAGATGGGAGAGCGGGATGGTGTCGTTCGGACCGAACCAGCGCCATGTCTGTTCCACGGGGCGAACTCCTTTGATGGATCGTCCGGCGCGCTCTCACGCGTCGGCGGCGATCAGGTCGGGGAAGCGATCGGTGAGATCGCGGGTGATTTTGAGAACTTCGGCCATGTGGGCGCGCATCGCGGCCTCCGCCGCGGCCGGGTCGCGCGCCGCGATCGCCTCGACGACGGCGCGGTGTTGGGCGATCAACACCGAGACCGGGGTCACGTGCGGCAGGCTCAGAAAACGGATGCGGTCGAAGTGGACTTTCTCGCGCTCGATGATCGCGGCGACCGCATCCTGATCGGCGATCTCGGCGAGGGTGCGATGGAAGAGGTCGTCGAGCCGGGTGAAGCGCTCCGGATCGTCGGCCGCCCCGCCCTGCGCCGCGATCAGATCGGCGAGCCGGGCTTCGGTCTCCGGAGTCAGGCCGATTTCAGACGCTCGTCGAACGATGGCGATCTCCAGCGCTTCCCGGACGAAGCGGGCGTTGTGCATCGCCTTCAGCGAGATCGGTCGGACGTAGCTGCCGCGCTGCGGGCGGACCTCGATCAAGCCGTCCTCGGCCAGACGGATCAGGGCCTCGCGGACCGGGGCTCGGCTGGTGCCGAAGCGGACCGCGAGGTCGTTCTCCGAGAGACGTTCGCCCGGAGTCACCACCAGTGTCACGATGTCCTGGCGCAGCGTGGCATAGATCGACCGCATGGTCGGTCGATCCCCCTGCGACGCGGCGGCACGGAACTCGGGTCGTGGTGGGAGGGCGGAAGCCTCGGTCATCGGGTTCACTTGTAGAACAGGCCGGGGAGCCAGAGAGAGATCCCTGGTATGTAGGCGACCATGAACAAAACCAAGATGTTGCAGATCAGGAAGGGGACGATCGCCCGACTGACTTGCGCCATCGAGACTTCGGCGATGTTGGCGGCGACGAACAGGCAGACGCCGACCGGCGGCGTCGTCAGCCCGATCATCAGGTTGAGTACGGCGAAGATGGCGAAGTGGATCGGATCGATGCCGACCTTCAAGGCAACCGCCAGCAGCGGCGGGAACAAGATGATCAGCGCCGCAATCGTCTCCATGAAGGTGCCGACGATCAGCAGCAGGATGTTGATCATCAGGATGATCACATATTTGTTGGTGGTCAGCGACAGCATCGCCGCGGCGATCGTCTGGGGGATCTGCTCGCTGGTCAGGATCCAGCCGAAGACGTTGGCCAGCCCGACGAGCAGCACCAGGGCGCCGGAGCCGATGGCGCTGTCGATCAGGATCTTCGGCACCGCCGAGATCTTGAAGCCCTTGTAGACGAAGAGGCCGATGACGAAGGCATAGAGGGCGGCGACGACCGAGGCCTCGGTCGGGGTGAAGACGCCGCCGACGATGCCGTAGAGCACGATGGCGGTCATCAGGATCGCCCAGAAGGCGGCCTTGCTGGTCACCAGAACGTGGCGGAAGCCCAGCCAGGCGCCCTTGGGGTAGCCGCGCCGGCGCGACAGGATCACCACGGTCACCATCATGCCGAGGCCGAGCAGAAGACCGGGGATGGCGCCGGCGAGGAACATCTTGCCGACCGACAGGCCGGTGAGCGTCCCGACGATGATCATCGGCACGCTCGGCGGAATGATCGGGCCGACGGTCGAGGCCGACGCCGTCAAGGCCGCCGCGAAGGGCGCGTCGTAGCCCGACTTCTTCATCGCCGGGATCATCACCGCGCCGATCGAGGCGGTCTCGGCCACCGCGGTTCCGGATATGCCGGCGAAGATCATCGAGCCGACGACGTTGGCGAGCCCGAGGCCGCCGCGAACATGGCCGACGACCGAATTGCCGAAGCGGACGATCTGGTCGGTGATGCCGCCGCCGTTCATCAGGTTGCCGGCGAGCACGAAGCCGGGGATGCACAAGAGGACGAAACTGTCCATGCCGGCGAACATGTACTGCGGCACCACCGACAGGTCGATGTCGGCGAGAAACAGGTAGACCGCCGACGACAGGCCGAGGGCGATGCCGATCGGAACACCGAGGACCAGGGTGACGGCGAAGACGCCGAAGAGCACGGCGACGAGCATCAGGTCGTTTCCCCATGATCCGCCGGAACCTTCTCGGGGGCGAAGCCGAGGATCCGGGCGAGTGAGAAGAAGGCCAGCGAGATCGGGATGAGCAGGGTCACCGCGTAGATCGTCACCATCGGAATGTCGAGCGAGCGGGCGCGTTCGCCGATGCTGCCGACGACGTAGTCCCAGGCGCCGCGCAGGATCATGAGGCAGAAGACCAGCACGATGAGATCGACGAGGCGGTCGATCGACAGGCGGGTCCGCTTCGACAGATGCGCGACGAACATGTCGACGTTGACCAGATCGCCCTGGAGGAGGGCGATGCCGCAACAGAAGCCGACGAGATAGACCAGGGCGAAACGCGCCACCTCCTCGGTCCAGGCCGGCGAGGGCATCCCCGGCATGCGGCCGACGATCTGAATCCCGACGACCCCGATCAACACCAGAAAGGCGAGCAGGGTCCCGGCACGGCACGACGTCAGTGCCCCCGCCAGGAGGGCTGCGAATATCTTCTTCATCGACACGGACCTCGCGCCAGGCGGCAGGAAGTGGACGGGGACCGCAATTCGACCGCGGCCCACGCTCGGCGCCGTCATGTTCGCCCCCGAAGCTCCGAGGT